>CALXCS010000117.1 GCA_944386875.1 uncultured Oscillospiraceae bacterium | reverse complement strand
CTCAATCTGTATCTTTACTGTGCAGGCATTTATCTCCTCTGATTCGTCAAGGCGACGCAGTTTCCTTATTGAACGGAGGTATTTTGCGCCGATAGTCGCCAGGTCCATAAGACATACCGGCTTCTTGCTGCCGCATTTCATCCTCATTGCCAGATAGTTTTCATATTCCCTCTGACAGGCGGGATCGGCAAACTCCACATCCTCAATATGCGTCAGGAAAGTGGTGTGGCGGCAGTGGTCAGACCAGTATGTGTCTATCATCCTGATCTCGGTTATAGTGGGATCCCTCTCCTCAGAGATAAAATAGTCCTGGCAGAACTTAAGGTCATCGGCGTCCATAGCAAGGCCGTATTTTTTGACAAATCCCTCTATTTCCCCCGATGTCAACGAGCGGAAGCCGGAAAGCGTCTCAACGCTGGTGGGGACAGAGTACTCCTGCCTGATGGTGTCGTACTGCTGAAGGGAAGCCTCCCTGGCCTCTACAGGGTTTATTACGTACTTTTTTATCCGTTCCACGTCCTCTGGCGACAAGCTGCCCTTCAGGACATAGACTTTTGCGGTACGCACCAGCGGCCGCTCCCCCTGGGAGATTATCTGTACGCACTGGGCGGCACTGTCTGCACGCTGATCAAACTGTCCAGGCAGATATTCAACTGCAAAAACGGCATCGTCCCCAAAATCCGGCTGGTCGTATGTATTGTCCAGCTGCGGCTCTGAGAACACCGTACTGCGGCACTGGTCAAAGAGCTTCCTGTCGATGCCTTCGACATCGTACCTGTTCATCAGGCGGAGTTCCTCCAGGGACGTTATGCCAAGGTTTTCACGGATATCAGAGAGAAGCTCAGCCGCTTCCAGTCCCAGCCCGGGCTTCTTCTCCACATAGACTCGGTATACCATATCAGTCCTCCTCTATTGCTTCCAGGGCGCGCTTTCCTATATCCCTGCGGCAAAAGCCGTTTTCAAATTTTACTTTTCCGGCGTATTCATAGGCCCCGTCAACAGCTTTGCGCAATGTGTCTGCAACTGCAACTACGCCTAAAACACGCCCGCCGTGGCTGACAAGTTTTCCATCGCGGAGCTCCGCTCCGGCCACGTATATCTCCCGGTCTAACTCCTCCTGGGGAAGGGTAATCTCATATCCGCTTTCATATTTAACAGGATAACCTTTTGAAGCGAGAACGACGCAGCAGGCGCTCCTGTTGTCAAATTCCACCTGAATATCGCCAAGACGTCCGTCGGTGACGGCCCACATAACCTGAAGCAAATCAGTTTTCAACAGCGGGAGCACCACCTGTGTCTCGGGATCGCCGAAACGGCAGTTGTACTCTATGACTTTTGGACCGTCCTTCGTTATCATAAGGCCGAAATAAAGGCACCCTTTAAATGGACTCCCCTCTTCCCGCATGGCCTGTATCGTTGGCAGGAATATTTTTTCCATGCACTCATCGGCTATCTCCTGAGTATAATATGGGTTCGGAGCAATCGTACCCATACCGCCTGTGTTTGGGCCTTTGTCGCCGTCCTGGGCGCGTTTGTGATCCATACTCGACACCATAGGTACGATGGTGTTTCCGTCTGTAAATGAAAGTACAGATACCTCCGGACCTTCAAGGTACTCCTCTATTACTATGGAGGCGCCGCTGTCGCCGAAAATACGGTCACCCATTATAGCGCGCACCGCGTCGGCAGCCTGCTGTCTGGTCTCGGCAACTGTAACGCCCTTTCCCAGCGCAAGCCCATCGGCTTTAACAACTGTGGGCATGGGGGCAGTTTCAATATAGGCCAGCGCCTCATCCATATCATGGAACACACGGTATTGGGCTGTGGGGATGTTGTATTTGCGCATAAGCTCTTTTGCAAAAACTTTGCTGCTCTCTATCATTGCCGCCGACTTTCTTGGCCCGAAACATGGTACGCCGGCGTCCTCCAGCGCGTCCACAGCGCCCAGAGCCAAAGGGTCATCAGGGGCTACAACTGCGTAATCTATCCGCTCGGATATGGCAAAACGGACTATAGCGGGAATATCCGTAGCTTTGATATCGACGCATTTTGCATCCGCTGCTATACCGCCGTTGCCGGGCAGGGCGTAGATCTGCGTCACCCGCTGGTTCTTCTTCAGTGCTTTTATAATGGCATGTTCGCGGCCGCCGCCGCCAACTACAAGAATTTTCATTTTTTATCTCCTTAGAGAGGTGTGGGTTTTGTAATGTATCCCTGAGCCAGGAATACATTGTCCGCTGAAAATTTGTCCCATGCAGCGGCTTATCAGTGGTGGAAAAGCCTCATTCCGGTAAAGGCCATTGCAATGCCATATCTATTGCAGGTGTCTATAACATCGTCGTCTCTGACGGACCCGCCGGGTTGAGCAACATATTTGACGCCGCTCTTTGCAGCTCTCTCGATATTGTCCCCAAAGGGGAAAAACGCATCTGAACCAAGGGATACGTCTGTGATGGTATCCAGATACTCCCTCTGCTCCTCAGCGGTAAAAGGCTCCGGACGCTGGGTGAAATATTTCTGCCATATTCCGTCAGCGGTGACGTCCTCTTCGTTTTTATTTATAAATCCGTCGATTACATTATCCCTGTCTGCCCTTCCAAGACCTTTTATAAACGGAAGCTCCAGAACCCGCGGAGACTGGCGCAGGTGCCATGTGTCCGCCTTACCTCCGGCGAGACGTGTGCAGTGGATACGTGACTGCTGGCCGGCTCCGACACCGATGGCCTGTCCGTCAGCGGCAAAGCAGACAGAATTGGACTGAGTGTATTTAAGGGTGATCAGAGAGATAATAAGATCCCTTTTTGCGTCATCTGGGATATCCTTATTGTCCGTTACAACCTTCGTCAAGAGCTCGTAATCGATTTTAAAGTCGTTGCGTCCCTGGGAGAAGGTAACGCCAAATACATCTTTTGTTTCCTCGTGGGCAGGCACATAGTCGGAATCTATCTGCACTACGTTGTATCCGCCCTTCTTTTTAGAGGAGAGTATTTCAAGAGCGCGGGGAGTGTAGCCCGGCGCAATTATGCCGTCGGACACTTCGCGCTTTATTATCCTGGCTGTCACTTCATCGCATACGTCGGACAGAGCTACCCAATCCCCAAAGGAACTCATCCTGTCGGTGCCCCGGGCCCTTGCGTAAGCGCAGGCCAGGGGAGAGTCATCAAGACCCTCTATATCGTCCACGAAGCATGCACGGCGCAGCTGCGGGGAGAGGGGCCGTCCCACGGCAGCTCCCGCTGGCGATACATGCTTGAAACTGGCTGCTGCCGGCATGTCAAGCTCAGAGCGAAGCTCTTTTACAAGCTGCCAGGAGTTCAGGGCGTCCAGGAAGTTTATATATCCAGGCCGGCCGTTGAGCACCTGGATAGGGAGTTCACCGCCGTCCCGCATGAAGATCTTGGCCGGCTTCTGGTTTGGGTTGCAGCCGTACTTAAGCTCAAATTCCTTCATTTATATGGCCTCCTCTTGATTTTTGTTGTATATCCTGCTCTCAAATTCGCCGTTGGAGTCAATCCTGGTGTATCTGACGTACAGAGACACTTTGTTATCCGAATTCAGATTTTCCCAAAGCATATTGCCAAAGGCGTCAATATCATTTCCAAGGCCAACTTCTTCCGGTTCGCCGGAGAAAGAGGGAAGAGGCTCTCCGTCGCCCTGATAGGTGTGGATAAACCTGCCTACGCCAGGTACTGGCGGATACTCAAAGGTCTCACGAATACAATATTTTCCGGAGACGTCGGCGCTCTTAAGTATGGAGAGCTTATAGCTGCCGTCAGGCGACTGAAGTCCAGAGATGCGCGGCGTCCAGTTAGGACCGTCAGGCTCGAATTCACGGGTACGGAGCGCGGCTTCAAAAGTCTGCCCTTTAATGAGAAAGTCCCTTATAGTGTCAGTCTGGTCGCCGTTGGTGACAACAAGCCCTCTGCCGACCTTTCTAACCGGATGGTATATTATAAGGCTGGGATCCGTCATGGCAGATTCATCAAAAGCCTTTGTACGGATACCATCCTCAGTATTTTCGAAAACCCTGTTTCTGGAGTTTGCGCTTCTGCCCATGATAAAATAAGCAGTCACAGCCCATTTACCGTCTGGGGATACCCCCAGTACTATTCCTCTGCCCGGATACGGATTGCCGGCCAGCAGTGCTCCCAAATCATATCTCATACTCTGTCTTTCTCCTTTACTATTGCCGCGGAGACAAGCTCAGCGGCCTGTGGCAGAAGTTTCCACTCCGCCTGTTCCATTACACGCCGCTGCAAAATCTCCGGTGTGTCCCCATCTTCTATATATACAGCTTTCTGGGCTATTATTTTTCCGCCGTCAGGCACTTCATTTACAAAATGCACTGTGGCTCCTGTCACTTTTACGCCGTAGTCCAAAGCCGCCTGATGGACCCGCAGCCCGTAGTATCCCTTGCCGCAGAAGGACGGTATCAGGCTGGGATGTACATTAATTATTCTATCAGGGAACTGCCTTACAAAATCCGCGGACAGTATACTCATGAAGCCTGCCAGGATTATAAGGTCTATATCATGCTGCCGGAGCGTCTCCAGCAATTTTTCCTCAAAGCCCGACTGATCAAGCCTCAGGGCTTTTTTTGATATGGTAACGGCTTCTATGCCGGCCTTTTCCGCCCGCTCCAGGGCATAGGCCCCAGTGACATTGGATACTACCAGGACTATCCGGCCGCTACTTATTATCCCGCTTTTTTCCGCATCTATAAGCGCCTGCAGATTTGTACCGCCCCCGGATACCAGCACCGCTATTCTGGCTTTCAGCATAATTCCATCCTCACCTGACTCTCAACGACTTGACCGCAGATGTAGGCGTCCTGACCGGAGGATTTGAGAACCTCCACTGCAGCTTCAGCTTCCGGCTCCGGGACGATGGCCGTCATGCCGACGCCCATGTTGTACACATTGAACATCTCCCTGTCGGCTATGCCGCCGAGTTTGGCCAGCAGCGGGAATATAGGGGGGATGCGCAGTGAAGCGCGGTCTATCCTGGCACCAAGCCCCTCTGGCAGAGCCCTGGGGATATTCTCATAAAATCCCCCGCCGGTTATGTGGGCCAGGGAACGGACATCCACCTTCTCCAAAAGAGCCATTACAGGCTTTACGTATATCCTTGTGGGAGCCAGAAGCACATTGCCTATCCTCTCGCCGCCCAACTCGTCAAATCTGTCGTTAAGGTCGGTGCATGAATCTGTCAGAATTTTGCGGACCAGGGAGAAACCGTTGGAGTGGACGCCTGAAGAGGGAATCGCGATTATAACGTCGCCGGGCCTTGCGCTCTCAGGGCGCAGGACACGGCTCTTATCCACAATGCCGACGGCGAAACCTGCCAGGTCATATTCCTCCTCAGGCATGAGCCCAGGGTGCTCGGCAGTTTCACCGCCGATAAGGGCGCAGCCAGCCTGGACGCACCCCTCCGCCACGCCGGAGACAATCTGGGCTATCCTCTCAGGAATGTTCCTTCCGCAGGCGATGTAGTCCAGGAAGAAAAGTGGCCGCGCGCCGGAACAGATTATGTCATTTACGCACATGGCCACGCAGTCTATACCAACGGTGTCATGGCGGTCCAAGTCAAAGGCCAGCTTCAGCTTTGTGCCTACACCGTCGGTACCGGACACTAGGACGGGCTCCGACATACCCGAGAGGTCAGGCAGGAACATACCGCCGAACCCGCCGATATCTGTGTCGGCGCCTGGTATTACAGTCCTTGCCACGTACTGTTTCATAAGCTCTACAGCCCTGTAACCGGCTGTTATATCCACGCCGGCGGCGGCGTAGCTGTCAGATCTGGAGTTCTCCATAAAAACCTCCTAAATTTTGTTCACCGCTGTTGGCCTTTTCAGGGAAGGCGCTTACTCCTTGCCGTTCCAGCAGTATGTGCACAGTTTGCACTTGTCTATGCCTATGGCCTCAAGGGTGTTGTCCAGGGACTGATACTGAAGTGAATTAAAGCCCAATTTACTGCATATGTTTTCCCGCATTGCCTTACCTCTGTCGGAGTAGCCGTCTACGTATTCCTCGGCGTATTTAAAGCC
>CALXCS010000116.1 GCA_944386875.1 uncultured Oscillospiraceae bacterium | reverse complement strand
GCTGTTTGAGCTTCCATCTTCTGCCCAGGATAAACTTAAACAGGATAATAGGGAACCGGGGGATGTCATTATGGGCATACGTCCGGAGTACCTGGCCATAGGTGAAATGGGCTTTCCTGCCTCTGCCGATGTCAGCGAGCTTACCGGCAGCACCATGAATGTACACGCTCTGGCAGAGGGAAGGGCGCTCATAGCTGTGGTCCAGCTGACGTCGGCGTCTGGGTATTCTGCGCCGATACCGGGGTCAGTAATACACCTGATGCCTGATATGGACATGGTACACATATTTGATAAGGACACAGGCGAAAATCTGCTGGCCGGAAGCCATAAGATGGCGGCGCTGGACGTGCCGGCTGCCGATGCCAAGGCTGAGTGATAAATAAAAAAGCCGGAGAGATGTACTACTGAAGCGGCCCCCCATTTGTTATCCAGTATATCATACTGGATAACAAATGGGAGGCTTTATTATGCCAAGCAGACCCCTGCAACTGCCCAAAGAGGTAGAAGAAGATCTGCTGGCAGAGGTACAGCGACTGAGTGCGGAGAATGAATACTTAAAAACTTGCAAGCCTTGGTTTTGTAGAGAGCGGCGCCAGGGAAAAAGCCCAGGTAGTCCAAAAACTAAGGCCAAAATACGCTTTGTCTCTCCTTCTCGAAACCGCTCAACTGCCTCGCGCGACGTTTTACCACCACCTGAAACGCATACAAAAAGCAGAAATTGCCGCTTGAGCAGGAATTGTTAGACTATCTGGACTACTACAACAACCGCCGTATCAAGGCAAAGTTAAAGGGCTTGCCGTCTGCAATTCACAGACAACAAGCCCTTTCGCCTGCTTAAACAATTTCCTTTTTCATATATTGTCTAACTTTTTGGGGGCACTTCACTACTGCGGCGGTATTTTTTAATCTGTTTTTAAAGGTAATTAATATTTAAGTTACTTTTTATCAGGTAAAACTCCAAAACAAAATGCTGTTTTTGAGCTATATGCCGTTCCGCCTTTGCATATTGGGTTGGGGAAGTGGCTGAAATTTACAGCATTGGGATAGTTTTGAGTTTCAAAACAGAATGCGTGATGTTTCCCATAGATAGCGCCGCCTTTTGAAGGGGAGACTGTCTGCGGGACATTGTTCATGGTGTAAAATTGCATACCGGGCTGATCTGTGCAGACAGTCAGCGTACGGCAGGAGATTGGGTCGTAGGCAAATGCAGCCTGGCGGTACCCGCGGCCCCGTATGCAGAAGTTATGGTCGTATCCGCCGAATGCAATCAGCTGCGGATCTGAAGAGCTGAATCCATCGCCGATACGCCGGTCATTAGTAAAGTCAAAGTCAGAACCTTTTACAGGGCGTACTTCTCCGGTGGGTGCGCAAGTTTTGTCGTTAGGAGTAAAGAAATCACAGTTCAGGCGTACTACCTGGTCATCTACAACGCCGCTGTTATGGCCTTTCAGATTAAAATAGCAGTGGTTGGTTATTGAAACAGGAGTGTCCTCTGTGGGAGTAAAGCTGTAGTCAAGAATAAGCTGATGATCCTCGGTGAAAGTGTAGGTCAAATCCAACGTCAAAGTGCCGGGATAGCCGCCGCGGCCATCGTCGAAATGGCGCAGGGTTACCCAGGCCCTGTCCTGACAGGAACCTGAATCGACGTAGTCAAAAATAAATGCGGAATAATTACCGCTGCCGCCATGCATGGCATTTCCGTCTGCGCCTTTCTCAAGCTGATATGTTTTGCCATTTATAGTAAAACTGCCTCCAACTATCCTATTGGCATATCTTCCTATGATGACGGCGCAGGCCATGCCGTGAGGAGCGTATTTGTCCATAGAGTCCTGACCTAACACTACATCCTCTAAAATCCCGTCTTTATCAGGTACACAAACAGAGTGGATGATACCTCCGTAGGAAATAATCTCAGCGTAAGCACCGTCTGATGACTCCATATGGAATAGCGATACGTCCTGCCCATTCAGGGAACCAAATTTTTTGGTAGTTAATTTCATAATCTGCTTCATCCCTTTCTCTATAGCATAAATCGGCCGGAAGGGGATACCCTCCCGACCGATAAAGATGCAGTCTTGTGCAAATTAGATTTC
Source organism: uncultured Oscillospiraceae bacterium (assembly GCA_944386875.1). Lineage (GTDB taxonomy): Bacteria > Bacillota > Clostridia > Oscillospirales > Oscillospiraceae > RUG626. The sequence goes on along the minus strand of CALXCS010000116.1, from coordinate 3,557 downwards.
GACTTCGATCCTGTCGTCGCCCTCGAGGAAAGTGGCGCACATATCGTTGCCGTAAGTGCGCTGAGGCAGCATGCACATGATGTGGGTTACGTCGGTGTTATAGACAAACTGCCTGCCGTGCAGAACGCCGGGGTTGAGCCTGACGTATGTGCCCTGGGGAATGTGGAAAGCCTCGATGGTGTTGGGGTCCACGTTGCGGCCGCTGGGGCCGACAAAAATAACACAGTCTCCGTCGATAGGAAGCAGACCCTCACAGGTATACTGATGGTACTCCACCATGGAAATTATATTCTCGCCCTTGGCAACCCTGCATATTGACACGGAGGTAGGAGTAGTCTGAGCGAAGAAGATCTGGAGCCTGTCAGGATAAAACTCATTAGAGCGACCAGGGCCCTCAGGGCGGAAGGAGTCGTCAGTAAGTGATGCGTAATCGCCATATTTGCGGAATTTTTCAAGAGAAAGTTCCTGAACTTTTATTTTTAACATATCTGTCACCTTTCTTAAGCCGTGGGCGCCACTAAGGGCGCCCACTAAAAAATAGAGTGAATAAAGTGAATAAGCAATTAAAGGCTGCGCGGACCATCAGCATCGGGATGGTCATAGATAAGGCCCAGGTAACGGGCTGCTTCTTTCAGAGCCGCCTGATAATTACCATACATACCGCCAACATGGTGGATATACGGGCCGTACATCAAACGGTCTTCCCACTTTGCCCAATCGTCAGTTTCAAACCATACGTAAGTACCAGTAGTTTCAGGACCGGTAGTAGCTTTGCCTTCGCCGGCGAAGAGATAATAGTCCTCTCCCAAATCGTCGAAGCGGGCTACGGTTATCGGACCCTGCTTCAAGTACCAATGCTCCTGACCGCGCTCAGACATGCAGGCCGGACAACCTTCGTCCTTCAGAGAATAGGGGAATGGGCCGCAATGCCACAGCAGTTCAGCGTTGTCGTTCTGAGGGTGACGGATGGTCAGATCGGCAAAGAACTGTACTTCCTCATAGAGGCCAACAGCTCTCATTATTGCCAAGGTTATGGCGCCGTTTACGTCAGTTTCACAGGAGATCGGCAGACCTTCATCGGCCATTTCACCCAAAGTCATGCAAGGAGGCACACCTGCGATGCCGTGGAATGCTGACCAGCATTCCATAGCGCCGACAGTACAGCCATTCTGAAGCATGAGTTCCTTAGTAGCCATCTTTATGCCAGCTACCATTTTCGCATTGTCCTCAGGCATCTTGCTAAAGTCAATACGGGAGGTAAGATCTGCGAAATAAGTCTGGAACTCCTCGCCGTTCTCGGCAACTATCTTTTTGGCGAGATTGGCGATTGCCACTGGGGCGATAGGCACGGTGATAATTCCGAACCTATTCATCAGAGCTGCCTCATCAGTCATAACGCTCATAAAGGAAGCGGGACGGGCGCCGATCTTAGCCACACGGAGAGTCTTCATTGCCTTCACAACAGCTGCGGCGCGGAGGAAGGTGACAAAGCCGTTCTTGAACTTCTCATCCTCAGTTTCGCAGTTAGTGATGTAACTGAATGTAACGCCAAGGCGGCGCATTACCTTTGTGGAGGCGAACATGCCGCACTGGGTATCCCTGCCGCGCTGGGCATCAGTGTTGGGAACTGCGTCCCTTGCGCCCCAGACGAGAGTCGGAAGCTTGAAAGCGCCGGCGATAACGGCAGCGACCTGCTCCTCGCCGAAGTCGCAGAAAGGAACAAACAGGGCATCAACATCGGCAGCTTTGAACTTTGCCACTACCTTGTCCACATCCGCCGGTTTAAAAGCAATACCGTTTTCACATATGTCATCTATGTCGACGTAGTTGACTACGGCAGGCTTTATCTCATTTATGACCTTCATAAAACGGTCTTTCTGACGCTTAGCCTCATCCATGCTCAGCATGGCACGTTTGGTGGGAACTATACCCAGCGTCAAAGTCTGTTTATACATGATAAATCCCCCTTCTGTAATATTCCACCCGCTGATCAAGCTCGGTGTAGTCAATTTCACCTGTAGCCAGAAAACGCTCTACCATTTCCTTTGTCGGTATACCGCTTCTGCCACCGATGCGGGTGCATTTTATAGCAGATACAGCTGAAGCATACCGGGCGCTCTCCCGTGCGTCCATCCCGTATACCAGTGCAGCTACATAAGCGCCGTGGAATACGTCACCTGCTCCCAGAGTATCTGTTGCGTCAACATGGAAAGCAGGAAGCTCAAAATAGCCAGTTTCCTGCGAATAGCCGACGCATCCTTTTTCTCCAAAGGTGAATACAACTATTGATGGACCCTTTGCTGCAACAGCTTTACAGTTGGCCTCAAAGTTAGAGTCTTTAAAAAGCGCATTGTAGACGAACTCAGAGCCGACAAAAGCATCAACTAATCCAATGTTCTCAATAAGAGCCTCATTGTAATTATCGGCGTCTATAAAAACTTTAGCACCGGCCTCGCGAGCTGTAATTGTGGCTTTTTTCACCACATCGCTAAAATGGGCAACATAAAAATATTTAGCGTTTTTTAAAAGTTCTTCATCAATTTCTTCATAACGGATTGGCTCCGTTGTGCCGCCGGTACCCAATATGCTGCGTCCCATGGTCTCCTTGTCGCTTAGGACCACGTTGAACATGGTATACTGACCTGGGCGCAAAAGCATATTGTCAGTATTTACGTTGTGACGTTGGAAATCATTGTAGCAATACCGGCCAAAAAGATCGTCGCCCATAGCTCCAATAATAGCACAGCTTACTCCCTGCCTGGCGGAGGAAATAATACCGCTTGCGACTTTTCCTCCACCTTGCCAGCTGCAGGCGTTTACCCTGACGCCCTGATTAGGCTTTGGCAGATGGTCAAGATTCATTACAAAATCCTGACAGGGAGAATCAATGCCTACAACATCAAATTTCTTCATAGTCTCGTCCTTTACAGGCTAAACTTATTTGGATTGAGAAGGCGTATTTTGCTCTTTACGAAGGATACCATTGCTTCCTCAATGCCAACCATTACAGCGCGTCCGGAAGTCCTCTCCATCTCGTCATACTTTGTGTTTTTCAGGGCATTGAAGAAAGCACGGTCATATTCAGTAGCGATATTGAACTTGCTCATACCCTGGTTTACAGCCTCCTGCATCTGCCAATCGGGAATATCAGAACCGCCGTGGAGCACAAGGGGAATAGGCAGCTTTGCACGGAGAGCTTTTATGCGGTCAAAGTCAAGGTTCGGAGTGACTATGTAAGGGCCGTGGGCGTTTCCTACTGCGACAGCCAGACTGTGGCAGCCTGTGCGCTGAACAAAATCAACGGCCTGGTCGACGTTGGTATAATGGTCGCTGTTTTGAATGTCGTCTATGCTGCTGCCGCTTCCAACGTGGCCCAGCTCAGCCTCAATGTCAACACCCCAGATAGCCGCAGTTTCAACGACTCTCTTTGTAAGGGCAACATTTTCCTCATAGGGAAGAGAAGAACCGTCCACCATTACTGAGGGGAAACCGTCGCGTATTCCGGCGACAGCGATTTCAAAGGTGCGGGAATGATCCAGATGCACACCAACGGGAAC
>CALXCS010000115.1 GCA_944386875.1 uncultured Oscillospiraceae bacterium | reverse complement strand
GTGTTCATAAGCACCTTTATCGTCCTGCCAGCATCCACAAATGACAGTATAGCTTACATTCCTGATGGCTCAAATTTCCAAGTACATTTTATAGATGTTGGGCAAGCAGACAGCGCCCTGGTACTCTGCGACGGCGACGCCATGTTAATTGACGGCGGAAATGCCGAGGACTCCGATCTTATCTACGCCTATCTTAAAAAATTAAGCATTGACGAGCTGGATTACGTGGTATGCACCCACGCCCATGAGGACCATGTGGGCGGCCTTTCCGGCGCATTAAACTACGCTTCTGCAGATATTGCCATTTGCCCTGTGACAGACTATGATTCAAGAGCATTTGAATCATTTTTAAGTTACCTGGGTGACACCGAAATAACTTTGCCGGTGCCAGGCGACGTATACTCCCTTGGCAGCGCGAGTTTTGAAATTTTAGGTCCGGTAGAGCCCTCTGACGCTCCCAACAACACATCTGTAGTTTTAAGGCTGGAGTACGGCAGCACATCGTTTTTATTTACAGGCGATGCTGAGATTTCTGAAGAAGAAGATATTTTACTGTCAGGCAGAGAGCTTGAGTCAACCGTTCTGAAAGTAGGCCATCACGGAAGCGACACATCTACGTCCTGGGAGTTTCTCTCCGCCGTATCCCCCGAGTACGCCGTTATTTCGGTAGGTGCCGGCAATTCATATGGGCATCCCTCCCAGTCAGTTATCAGCAGTCTCAGCGATATAGGCGCAGAAATATACAGGACAGATACGCTGGGCACGATCATATGCGAGAGTGATGGGAAAGAGCTCTACTTCAGCTTTGAGCGCAATACCAGTGGCGCATAAGTCATACCGTTGTTTATTGAGCCTCCTTCTGCTCAGCTTGTTTAGTTTAATTTGCTCTTTCAAAATCCGGTGCTTTCTGCTATACTGTGTCTAATTGCATACCGGCAGTTCATTCTGCCACTTTTTCTGCACATCTTGCTGGAGGTAAATATATGTCAAAACTACCTGGTATCTTTGGCAGCATGGTCTTCAACGACACTGTAATGAGGGAACGTCTCCCCTCCGCCACTTATGCGGCCCTTAAAAAGACTATGGAGGAGGGTAAACGTATAGATCCGGCTGTAGCCGACACGGTGGCGCAGGCCATGAAAGATTGGGCAGTGGAAAATGGCGCCACCCATTTTACCCACTGGTTCCAGCCAATGACTGGAATAACGGCAGAAAAGCACGACTCTTTTCTCTCTCCCCAGCCAGACGGAACAGCTATTATGAAGTTCTCTGGTCACTCTCTTATTCAAGGCGAATCAGATGCCTCCAGTTTTCCCTCCGGCGGTTTAAGGGCTACATTTGAAGCCAGGGGCTATACAATTTGGGATCCGACTTCATATGCGTTCATCAAAGAGAAGACCCTATGTATACCGACTGCGTTTTATTCCTACGGCGGCGAGGCCCTGGATCAGAAGACCCCGCTTTTAAGATCTATGGGAGCACTTGAAAAACAGGCAAAGCGGCTGCTCCATGTGCTTGGTTCTGATCCGAAGCGCGTCAGATCAACTACAGGTGCCGAGCAGGAATATTTCCTGATTGACAGGTCAACATACTATAATCGCCGAGACCTCATGTACACTGGGCGTACCTTATTTGGTGTAAGGCCGCCAAAAGGTCAGGAATTGGACGATCATTATTATGGTATGATCCGTATACGCGTCGCCAACTACATGGCGGAGCTGGATGAAGAGCTGTGGAAACTGGGTGTCCCTGCTCAGACTGAGCACAACGAGGTAGCGCCGGCACAGCATGAGCTTGCGTGTAATTACGACACTTCAAATCTGGCCTGCGATCACAACCAGCTGACAATGGAGGTTATGCGGAAAGTTGCAAAGCGCAATGGTCTCACCTGTCTGTTCCACGAGAAGCCCTTTGAAGGTGTAAACGGCAGCGGAAAACACCTAAACTGGTCCCTGGCAGCCGATGGCAAAAATCTGTTGGATCCCGGCAGCACACCCTCAGAAAATTTGCAGTTCCTGCTCTTTTTCTGCGCAGTGATAAAAGCTGTGGACGACTACCAGGATCTTCTGCGCATAAGCATCGCCACCAGCAGCAATGACCACAGGCTTGGCGCCAGCGAAGCTCCTCCGGCTGTTGTCTCAATGTTCATAGGCGACGAGTTGGATGCCATTTTAAAAGCTATTGAGTCCGATGTCAGATACAGCCATCAGGACAGCGGTTTCCTGGGCCTGGGCGTTGACGTTCTGCCTACCATTCCAAAAGATTCCACTGATAGGAACAGGACTTCACCTTTCGCCTTCACTGGCAATAAATTTGAATTCCGTATGCCTGGTTCCTCCGTCGCGATTGCCAGCTCCAATACTGTTATAAATACTATTGTCGCTGAATCTCTTCGCCAATTTGCCGATGAACTGGACGGCGCCGAAGATATGGATTCTGCTGTGCTAAATCTAATTAAGAGCACGATGAAGCAGCACAGAAGGATTATTTTCAATGGCAACGGCTACAGTGACGAATGGCTGCAAGAGGCCCAGCGCAGAGGTCTCTCAAATTATCCTTCAGCTGCGGAAGCCATACCGCACCTCCTTGACCAGAAAAATCTGGACGTTATGGCCCGCCACGGAATATATACGAAAAAAGAAATGGTCTCCCGCTGCGAGATAATGTTGGAGTCTTATTGCAAGACAATAAATATCGAAGCTCTCACAATGCTGGAGATGGCCAAAAAAGATATTTTGCCTGCGGTAATCAAGTACGCCTCGCAGCTGTCCTCTGCTGTTATTTCAAAAAAGCAGATATCTGACAGTATCCCCTGCAATGCCGAAACATCACTTCTTAAGGAAGTCTCAGAACTCACCGACCTTCTGCATCAGCGTATTGCCGCTCTTGAGGAAGTCGTCAAATTCGCGTCCGGTTTCCCAGGTGAGAAAGAAGCTAGTCATGCCCTTTATTACAGGCATTCCGTGTTATCCGCAATGGATGAACTTCGGGAATGCGCCGACAAACTGGAGACAATTACCTCCAGCGAATATTGGCCGTTTCCATCATATGGCACAATACTTTTTACTGTATAAGTTTTGCAGATAAGTGCCCGTTTTATAGCTGTTAAGCTCGTTTTTTTAACCTGATAAGTAAAAATGCACACAGCAGCTTGGTCTGCTGTGTGCATTTTCAGTTATCGATGTCGCGTAAATTAGTCAAGTACAGAATTGTCAGCCAGAATTTCAGGCTTGTTCCGCATACTGTCCTCCGGGCCGATCTTCCGGATAACCCTGCAAGGTACGCCTGCGGCAAAAGATCCCTCCGGTATGTCCCTGGTCACTACGCTGCCGGCGCCGATAACGCAGTTATCTCCAATTGTAACACCCGGGCATATGGTAACCGAAGCCCCCAGCCAGCAGTCATTTCCTATATGCACAGGCTTTGCATAGCACAGGCGCTTTATCTCTCCGGTCGACGTCAGTATCTCACGACGTTCCTTTGCAATCATCGGATGTACAGGAGTAACTATCGTCACATTTGGCCCGAAATTACAGTTGTCTCCGATTGTAACTTCCGCATCATCCTGGACAGTCAGGTTGAAATTCCCAAAAAAGTTCTTTCCTATCTTTGTATGTTTGCCATAGTGGAAAGCGATAGGCCCCTGAATAAAACCGCCTTCACCCATCTCTCCTAATATTTGTGAGAGAATGGCGGCACGTTTTTCCGTCTCATCCTCATGGGTCATATTATAATCCACATCGAGATTATGCGTTTTCAGCTTAATCGCCTTAAGTTCAGGGTCGGCAGGGCAAAAGAGTATGCCGGCTTTAATCTTATCCTCTTCTCTCATACTTTACACTCCAATCGATTTACATTTCAGAAGCCTTTTTGACATCCTCACGCAGGACAGAAATAAGATCATGCTTGGATGCGCTCTCAAGCGCAGCAACTCGGTCAGCATGCACCGACACTACATTTTCAAACACGTTGCGTACATCTCTGGCATTTCCAAAATTTTCGTCTCTGTTCTTGAAAAGTTCGTTGAAATACTCCTTGGCAAACTCCTGCGCCTCCACAGTCAGCCTATACTCATTCTTTCTGCACATGGACTCGAATATTTCATAGAGCTGCTCCCCATTATAGTCCTCAAAAAGGAAATATCTGTTGAATCTCGATTCCAGGCCTGGGTTTGAGGAAATAAACTGCTCCATCAAGTCCTCGTATCCGGCAACTATTACGACAAGATCATCCCTGTGGTCTTCCATTGCCTTCAGCAGTGTTTCAACCGCCTCATGCCCAAAGTCATTCTCTCCGTCAGAGACAAGCGAGTACGCCTCGTCAATAAATAGGACTCCGCCCAGTGCCTTTTTTATCACCTGGTCCGTCTTTATTGCCGTCTGCCCCACGAATCCTGCCACAAGTCCAGATCTGTCCACTTCAACAAGCTGCCCTTTTGAGAGCACCCCAATCGCAAAATAAAGCTGCGATATCAGTCTTGCAACAGTGGTTTTTCCAGTTCCGGGATTGCCCATAAACACCAGATGCAACGACATGGCAGGTATTGCCAGGCCCATCTCCTCCCGAAGTTTCCGCACCTTTGCAAGGCTTATAAGGCTTCGGACATTCTGTTTTATCTTTTCAAGTCCCACAAGGCTATCCAGTTCAGCCAGCAATTTGTCAAGGTCCGGTGTATCGGCCGAATTTTCGGCATGGGTTTTAGGGGCATCTTTCTCCAAAGTCGCCTCTTTCTCTTCCATCTCCTTGAGCAATTGATCAGCGGCCTGCTTTGCCTCATCCATAGTATTTTGCAATTCTGACATATCGATTTTACTGTCCGCAGCCTTTTTCTCCGGGCGCTCCAGTATCTCCTTAAGAACAGAAATTTCGTCGAGATACGTCCCCGCCGGCCGAAGTCCATACGCGTTAAAATCTATATTCAGGCCATAGCCCTTGCTTTTTTTCTTTTTAGCCATAATATCCCCTGCTGAGTTCCGATTAAAACTCGGCGCTTCCAACAGCCCGCGGATACGGCAGAACATCTCTGATATTTGAAACTCCCGTGAGGTACATTATCATTCTCTCAAAGCCCAGTCCAAATCCGGCATGGCGGCATCCGCCATAGCGGCGAAGGTCTAAATACCACCAGTAATCTTCAGGGTTCATCCCCAGCTCCTTAATTCTGGACTCCAGCACATCAAGCCGTTCCTCTCGCTGACTGCCGCCTATTATCTCGCCGATTCCAGGGACAAGGCAATCCATAGCTGCAACAGTCTTGTTGTCGTCGTTTATGCGCATGTAGAACGCCTTTATCTCTTTAGGATAATCTGTAACGAAAACTGGTTTTCCAAAATGCTTTTCGGTCAGGTACCTCTCATGTTCAGTCTGGATATCTGCACCCCAATATACAGGAAAGTCAAATTTAACCCCGCTCTTCTCCAATATATCTATAGCCTCAGTATAAGTCACATGGGCAAACTCGGAGTCAGCTACATGGCGAAGCCTCTCTACAAGGCCCTTATCTACATACGAATTAAAAAATGCCATTTCGTCAGGGCACTTATCCATAACAGTATTAATTACATATTTTATCATGGCTTCCGCTGTGTCCATGTCGTCGTTAAGGTCAGCAAAGGCCATTTCAGGCTCTATCATCCAGAACTCCGCCGCGTGCCGCTGGGTGTTGGAATTCTCAGCCCTGAATGTGGGGCCGAATGTATATATGTTTCCGAAAGCCATGGCAAAGCTCTCGCCGTTGAGCTGTCCCGACACTGTAAGGCTGGCAGGCTTGCCAAAGAAATCCTGGCTGTCATCAACCCTGCCGTCCTCGGTTCTGGGAAGGTTGTTCATGTCAAGAGTTGTAACACGGAACATCTCTCCAGCGCCTTCACAATCAGAAGCTGTAATTATCGGAGTGTGCACATACACAAATCCGCGCTCCTGGAAAAAAGAGTGTATTGCATATGCGGCTACACTTCTAACGCGGAACACCGCAGAAAACAGATTTGTCCTTGGGCGCAGGTGGGCAATAGTTCTCAAGTATTCAACAGTGTGCCTTTTTTTCTGAAGCGGGTAGTCCGGCGTTGACGTACCCTCAATCTGTATGCTCTCAGCTTTAAGCTCCAGAGGCTGCTTTGCCTCTGGAGTCAAAACAATTACTCCTGTTACTATCAATGAAGCGCCCACATTTTGTCCTGCTATCTGGGCATAATTGTCAAGTTCGTCTCTGGACATAACGACTTGCAAACTTTTAAATGAGCTGCCGTCGTTTAACTCTATAAATCCAAAATTCTTCATGTCGCGTATTGTCCTGGCCCATCCGGCAACAGTAACGCGCCTGTCGGACAGCTCATTAGCCTGAGCAAATATCTGAGATATCTTTTTGATCTCCATCTTTCTCTCATCCCTTTAGTGTTTTTATAATTAAGAGGCAAAGCCTCAAACTGTCACTCTCTTACAACAATAACCTGCTGAGAACTGTAATACGGTTCAGTATATGCAACCGATGGGTTTTCACCATCATTTGCAAGCCTGCCAGCCGCAAAGGCCACCTTGCCGCTGGAAGCAGTATATACCAGCATATCAAAGTCTGTAACTACAAACTGCGGCTCAAGTCCCAAATAGCCGCAGACTGCCCTGACCACCTGTGCTTCCATTCCAACAATACGTCCATTCTCATCATAAAAAGCATATGGGATAAAATCTGGATCTACAGCAACAGTCACAGTCTCTGCCGTCCCGCTGGGTGCCGCAGATTCAATTCCTATAAAATCACTCTCAAATCTGCCTGAAGTTATCTGCTGTATTATCCCCCTGTCTTTTAACGCCTGTATGGCTGTATTGAGGTTATCTAACAGTTTTGTGTTATCTTCCGAAACAGCAAAGCAATACTGCCGGTCTATAAAATACTCTTCAAGACGCTCCAGCTGTGAGGAATAGTCCTTCATCTCATCAAACGTCTCAATATCTGCAACAACACAGTCCAGAGAACCATTTTTCAATGCGGCCGCCATAGTCTCCACATCGTCATACCGCTCGACGTCCATGCTGCCGCCATATATTTCCATATAACTTGCCGACGCCGTCCCAGACAGCACCCCGACAGTCTTCCCAGGCATATCCGACGCGCCATACACCGTATTCCCAGGAATTTCTTCCGCGCAGCCTGACATAGTCATTATAATCAAAGCAGACAATACTGCAAAAAAGAACTTTTTCATCACAACCTATGTATAACCTGTCAATTACTTTTGCAATTCCTTGCCCTGGAATGCAAACAACATTCCAATACATTTACGTCCTATTATTGTATTATAAAACATGTTTGTAATCAACAGGTTTTTAAAGTTTTCACC
>CALXCS010000114.1 GCA_944386875.1 uncultured Oscillospiraceae bacterium | reverse complement strand
CGTGAGGATAATTTTATTGCAGGGCTGTCAATGGGAATGCAGGGCGCCACAAAAGCTGCGATTCTCCATCCTGAGATGTATGGGGCCGCCCTGTTTATGAGCGGCGCCGCAATGAGCGCCGCGCGCTACCGTGACCGTTGGGACGGATTCCATCAGGGAAAGAATACGGGAAGCCCTGATATATTCCCAGCAATCGGTGATCCGGATCTGATGGAGAAAGGACCTGACGATACATTCTATAATGCAAAGCTCCAGGCGGAGGCAGGAACAAAGATGCCTAAAATGCTTATTACCGTAGGTTCGGATGATCCGGGGCTGCCAGGCACGATTGAGACATATGAACATTTTAAATCACTGGGGTTTGACGTCTCTTATGAGGAAGTGCCGGGCTATGGACATGAGTGGGACTTCTGGGATCTGGCTTTGAAGAAAGCGATTGAGAGCTGGCTTCCAATTAAGCACGCCATTATTTATCCTGACGAGGGGTAAGGCCGATACTGAAAGCGAATAGCATGAGATGCTTGAAACTTGTCTGAATATGGCGATGGGAGGAGAAACGACAGGATAAAACTGCCGTTTCTCCTCCGCGTTATTTGGATACGGCAAATATGACTCAGTATTGCTGAAAACAAAAGGAAAATAGCTGCATTGTGCAGATTGACATTAAAAAGGCAGTGAATTATAATCAAGCGAGTTTGCCCGAAAATGACAGGGCCTGCAGATAGCGGGCGGAGGGGAGAATGATGTAATTGGCAGAGACAATTATGCTGCGCTTGGCAATGATGATGATCTACGCCTCAGTGGGATTTATTCTGTTTAAGAAAAGATTTCTCACTAATGACGGGACAAAAGAACTTGGAAAGCTGTTGCTGTACATAATATTGCCGTGCGCCATATTGCGCTCCTACATTATTGAGAGGACGCCTGAAATGACGCAGGGACTTGCAACATCATTTCTACTGGCGGCAATATGTGCGGTGCTGGCAATAATTGTGGCAAAAGTAGTGTACCGTGGCCGCAGTCCAATTGAGGAATTCGGCGCTGCTTTTTCCAATGCCGGGTTTATTGGTATACCGCTTGTTACGTCGGTGCTGGGGGAAGAAGCTGTCTGCTTCGCGGCGGCGTTTGTAGCGGTGCTTTGCATACTCCAGTTTTCCTATGGAGTATTCCTGATGACGGGAAGCAAAAGCGCCATATCCCTGAAAAAAATAGTTACCCTGCCGGTGGTAATAAGTTTTCTTATCGGCGTTGCGATTTATTTTCTGCCATTTAAAATACCAGTTTTCTTTACTGAGATATTATCTACTGTGGCAGATATGAACGCGCCTATTGCGATGCTCACGGTAGGGGTTTATTTTGCCCAGGTGTCGATTAAAGATATGCTGACAAAGGCTGATGTTTATTGGGTCTCGGCCGTCAGGCTTCTGCTCATCCCAGCATTAACCGGAGTTTTGCTCTGGGCCTTGCCAATCGGCTCATCTACGATGAAACTGGTTGTGCTGATACAGGCTGCGGCGCCGATTGGCTCCAGCATATCTGTTTTTGCGCAGCTCTACGACAGGGACTACAAGACTGCTGTGGAGGAAGTTGTGCTTACGATGTTTTTATCCGTGCTGACAATGCCGGTGGTGATAGGCGTATTTGAAAAGCTGCTTTAAAGCTGTTATCTGCAACTGGCGGCTTTCAAATAACGTATCATATAATGAATTAATGATATTTTTGCGGGAATTGACATTGGTGCAGGGTTGAATTATAATTTAGACGATAGATTTTTCGCTTTACCGGCGTCTTTGCCTGCGGTTGTGGGAGGAACGATAGTGGCACAAACTATTGCAATGCAGCTGCTGACCATGCTCATTTATGCTGCGATCGGTTTCATACTTTTCAAGATGAAGCTAATAAGGAATGAAGGCGTCAAGGATATAGGAAAACTATTGATTTACGTTATAGCGCCCAGTGCGATTGTTCGTTCGTACATATTGGAGAGAACTGCCCAGATGACGAGAGGACTTGTTATTTCTTTCCTGCTTGCCGCTGTTTGCCTTGCGGTATCAGTTGTGCTTTCCCGAGTGTTTTACAGGGGAAAACGTCCGATTGAAGAGTTTGGGTGCGCTTTTTCCAATGCAGGGTTTATTGGCATCCCGCTTGTCACGTCAGTTATAGGTGACGAGGCTGTATGCTACGCGGCGGCATTTGTGGCCCAGCTTAACATACTACAGCTTTCATACGGCATATTTATGATGACAGGTGATAAGTCGGCAATATCTGTTAAAAAAATTGCCACGCTTCCTGCTGTAATAGCTTTTGTCCTTGGCATAATAATTTATTTGATGCCCTTCCGGCTGCCGGAATTTTTTGTAAACATATTTTCTGCGTTGTCCGGTATGAATGGGCCCATGGCGATGTTTACTATCGGCGCATATTTTGCCCAGGTTTCCATAAAAAAGATGCTGACCAGGTTTACTGCCTATGGGGTATCTATTGTAAGGCTTGTTATTATTCCAATTATAACGGCTCTTGTCCTGTGGGCAATTCCGCTTGGCTCGTCTACAGTCAGACTTGCAGTTCTTGTGCTGGCGTCCGCGCCTGTAGGGGCTAATGTTGCCGTCTATGCACAGCTTTATAATCGCGACTATAGAACGGCGGTGGAGGAAGTGGTTATGAGTACTGTGCTATCTGTAGCCACAATGCCGGTTATAGTCGGTATTTTTGAGAAACTTTATTAAATACATTATTCACATTTTTCAAAAGTGAAAGATTTACGTGGGGCCAGCTTGACCAGCTGGCCTTTTACAGCTGAAAGTATTATCAGCACGATTTAAAACTAAATTATCATACTTCTGGATTGGAGAGAATCAGATGGCAAATGAAGAGCTTTTTTCTGAAAGAGCTGAGTTGTACGCTAAGAGCAGACCGTCTTATGCACAGGAATCTATCGATTATATCTTTAAAAAACTTATCTCTTCCGGAGGGACGGTTGCAGATATAGGCTCAGGGACAGGGATACTCTCAAGGGAATTTGTGAACCGAGGATTTGAGACCTACTGTGTAGAGCCTAATGAAAAGATGAGGTCAGCGGCAGAAAGGCTCCTGGGTAAGTGTGAAAATTTCCATTCGGTAGCCGCTCCGGCGGAGAACACGGGGCTTAAAAGCAAAAGTATATCGCTTGTTACTGCGGCGTCTGCATTCCACTGGTTTGACACGGAAAAATTCAGAATCGAATGTAATCGCATACTCACAGAGCATGGCTGCGTATGCCTTATAAACAACGTCCGTGTATATGATGATTTTACGTCGAGGCAGCATGAGCTGTGTATGAAATATGGTGTGGAATTTACGTCTCTCACCCATGGATACGATATGATGAAAGAGACTGTTCCGAGATTCTTTGAAAGCGGTTATACTGAGGAGAAATTTAATTTTCCGCTTCATTATACGAAAGAGGATTTCATTTCCAGGAGCCTGTCTTCGTCATATGCGCCGCATCCGGAGACTGAAGAATTTGAGATATATACAGCAAAGCTAAGGGGCCTGCTGGAAGAATTTTTTACAGATGATGTGATAACAATACAAAATATGACGGTTTTGTATGCCGGCATGCCGGCGCGGAGCTAATTGGCTTTTGTCAAAATACGCAGAGAATATTATATCGGGAGCCTTTTCAGATAGCACGATTCTCTGCGGGAAGCTGCAGCACGTAATAAGAAGGTGGAAAGGAGCGAGGGGGAAAGAAGCTACCTGTATATGCTGCTAGACTGGGTTGAGGCTTTTCAGTGCACAGACTGTAAAAGCTGCAACTTGGTCGCAATATACATTTGGACAGAAAGAAGAATGAAAATGAAGAAAAGGACTATGGATCTTACAGAGGGCAATATTTACTCGCTGATAATAAGATTCACGCTGCCCATACTTGTAGGACAGATCTTTCAGAATCTGTACAATAGTGTGGACTCAATTGTTGTAGGTCAGTTTGTTGGAACGACTGCGCTGGCGGCAGTAACTTCCGGCGCTGATATTTCAATGCTTCTGACGGGCTTTTTCACCGGCCTGTCGACAGGCGCTGGCGTACTGTTTGCAAAACACTTCGGGGCAAAAGAACACCAGCAGCTGCATGACTCGATACATACTGCGCTGACATTCTCGATTATACTCGGGGTTATAATGGCAGTAATCGGAATTATCCTTTCACCACAGCTTCTCAAACTGGTTGACTGCCCTGAAGACGTACTTACTGAAGCCGATATATACTTGCGTATTTACTTTATAGGTATACTTTTCACGGCTATATACAATATTGGCGCCGGTATTTTAAGGGCTGTTGGAGATTCAAGGAGCCCATTTTACTATCTTGTAGCGGCAAGTATCACAAATATTGTCCTGGACATAGCGTTTGTCACTATTGTCAAATGGGGCGTTGCTGGTGTTGCCATTGCTACAATAATGTCTCAGGGACTGTCTGTGTTCCTGGTGTTCAGAAAGATGATAAAGACCAATGAGGTGTACAAGGTATCTCTGAGGGACTTAACGATAAAGAAAGATATTCTCCTGAAAGTAATTAATCTTGGCATACCTGCCGCGATCCAAGCGAGCCTGGTTTCAATATCCAATCTGTTTGTCCAGCGCTACATAAACGGGTTTGGCTCTGCAGCCATGGCCGGTATAGGCGCTGCAAAGAAGATAGACCGTTTTGCCGGAATGGCTGCCCAGTCCATTGGCCTTGCAACTACAACCTTCGTCAGCCAGAATAACGGCGCCGGCAGGCAAGACAGGGCGATTAAGGGTATACATGCCTGTCTGATTATTAATGCCATTTATGTTGCTGCCCTGGGAACGCCAATCTATTTCTTTGCAGAGACCTTCGTAAGGATATTTACAACAGACGAGGCGGCTATCGTCTATGGTATAGCGATGATCCACACAATGATGCCATTCTACTATTGCCAGGCTCTCAACCAGATATATTCAAATGCCGTCAGAGGCTTTGGAAAATCGGGAATGGTGATGATTCTGTCCCTGGTGGGAATGATTGGATGCAGACAGCTATGGCTGGCAATATCCATGGAAGTTAACTATTCTGTCACCAATGTGTTTATTGGGTTCCCTGTTGGATGGGGCTTCTCGGCGCTGTTTGTTTTCCTCTATTACATTCTTGTGATGAAGAGGAGAATAATAAAGCAGGGGACAGCTAATAAAGAAGTTGCCTCGAATTAGAAGGCATATGAGGTGACTATACTGGATATACCGTTTTCCCAAATGAAATAAGAAGCAGATTTGACAATTCAAAAACGGCGCGCTGCAAAAGATAATTTGCAGCGCGCCGTTTTTACCAATTGAACGCTTTTGTTACCGCATGTACTCAAATTGGATCCCGCATACGTCTACGGTGTCGCCTTCCTGAACGCCCAGGTCTTCTAGTCTGTCAAAAATGCCCCGTTCCCTGAGAACCCTGTCAAAGTACATGCGGGATTCGTAGTCTGAAAAGTTTACGTTTTCCACCAATCTCTCTACCCAGCCTTCTGAGATGTACCAGCATCCGTTTTCCAGCACTATCTCCGGTTCGCCAGGCTCCTGGTTACCTGACGTATCAACGAAATCAGGCTCATATGTGA
Organism: uncultured Oscillospiraceae bacterium; assembly: GCA_944386875.1. GTDB lineage: Bacteria > Bacillota > Clostridia > Oscillospirales > Oscillospiraceae > RUG626. Next base: position 8,901 of record CALXCS010000114.1, on the reverse strand, counting down.
CGATGGGAGGCAGCTCATTAAGACGGTGTGCTATGGCGGCCACCAGCTCTTGCACTCCCTGGTGGGTAGCGGCAGATATACGGAAGAACGGCATATTTTGATTTGCAACATGGTGGGCAAGGCGCAGTACCTGGTCTTCATCAGCAATGTCGCATTTATTTGCCGCTACTATCATGGGCCTGGACGCCAGCTCTGGGCTGTATTCGGCCAATTCACGGTTAATTGTGTCAAAATCTTCGATAGGATCACGGCCCTCCATACCGGATGCGTCCACCAGATGGATAATAAGACGGCACCTGTCGATATGACGCAAAAAGTCGTGGCCCAATCCGGCGCCTTGAGAAGCTCCTTCTATTATGCCGGGTATATCGGCTATTACAAATGAAGTCCCTTCGCCTACGTATACGACGCCTAAATTCGGAGAGAGCGTGGTAAAATGATAATTTGCAATTTTAGGACGTGCTTTTGAGACGACGGAGAGCAAGGTGGACTTGCCAACATTTGGGAAACCCACAAGCCCAACGTCGGCAAGCAGTTTTAGCTCCAGAACAATCTCTCTTTCAACGCCCGGAAGCCCAGCTTTGGCAAAACGGGGAGCCTGACGTGTTGGCGTAGCAAAATGGGAATTTCCCCAGCCGCCTTTCCCGCCCTTTGCGGCGATAAAGCTGCCGCATGCCGACATGTCCGCCATTATAGCGTCAGTTTCAGCATCGCGGACGATGGTTCCAACTGGAACTTTAATTATAAGGTCCTCGCCCCTTTTACCGCTGCACCGTTTGCCGGAACCGTCAGCACCATTTTGAGCAACATATTTCCTTTTGTAGCGGAAATCCATTAATGTGGACATGTTGGAGTCGGCGACAAGAACGATATTTCCGCCATCGCCGCCGTCGCCGCCGTCAGGACCGCCGGACGCTACGTATTTTTCCCTGTGGAAAGCGACAGCTCCGTTGCCGCCTTTTCCTGCACGTATAAGTATTTTAGCTTTATCAACAAACATGGCATTGCTCCGTAAAGTGATGTTAAGAAAGAGCCCGTTTTGGAAACAAAACGGGCTCTTCCACTGATTAATTTGGTGGAGATAAGCGGGATCGAACCGCTGACCTCTTGAATGCCATTCAAGCGCTCTCCCAGCTGAGCTATACCCCCAGATAAGTTGTCTATCAACGCGAGAGATATATTATCAGATATTTGCTTGAATGTCAACACCTCTTTTAAGATTTTTTACCTATAATGCGTATGTGGATATAGCGGGATAACAGACGATACTGTTTTGATATGATTTAGCCTGAAGCGTAAAATAATGCGAACCTCTGGAAACAGAGGTCCGCATTATTTACGCTTTTGAAGTTTTCATTGCCTTCAATATTTCGCCCAGCTTTGGTGGTTTGCCATAGAGAAGCACTCCAACCTGATAGATCTTTGCAGACAGATAACCGATGCCAAAAGTAGACAGTATTAAAATGCCCACAGAGACAACAACCTGCCAGACAGGGACTTGACTCATGGCTATACGGACAAACATGGCCATTGGCGAAGAGATAGGTATAAATGAAGCCACTACCATGATTGTGCTGTCTGGAGTGCCTCCTGCCAGAGCATAGACTACCAATAAAAACACAGCGATCATGAGAAACATTACAGGAAGGCTGGTAGTGTTGATGTCTTCAACTTTTGAGGCCATTGAACCGACGGCGCCAAAGAGAAAAGCGTATATAAAGTATCCCAGGATAAAAAACAGAACCGTGTAGAAAAGTATGGGCAGCGGCATGTTAAAAATAGAATTGATAATTGCGTTGCCGGCCCATTCACTGCGGTTAAACTCAAAGAACAGAAAAGCGGAACCCAGTACAAGACCAAGCTGAGTAAGTCCGGCAAGGCCTGAGCCCAGGACTTTTCCAAACATGAGGTTTCTGGGCCTTGCGCTGGTAATTAGCAACTCCATGGCTCTGGAGCCTTTTTCGATAGCGACGCTGTTTGCCACCAGCTGGCCATATACCATAATCGCCATATACAGCAGCATTATAAGTATGTATGTATACATGAAATTGCTTGACTGGTCTTTTCCCAGCTGTACTAGGCTGCCGGTGACAGTGGCATTAACTACACGGTTTGCCTCGTCTGCCGTAAGCCCAAGAGACGTCAGCATTTGGGCGTTGTACATTGAGGCCAGCGCCTCTTCAATGGAAAGCTGAGTAGTATCATACATCCCGAGACTGTCCACAACATACGTATAACTGAGGTTATCTGTAATTATGATTGCCCTGGCACATTCACCGGAAGATATTTGATCCTGCAATTCTTCCTGCGTCATATCAGTAAGCTCAAGCGTGTCTTCGGGAAAAATAGGGGACAGGTATGATAACGCGAGCTCTCCGGCTCCAGTTTCATCACGTATGAGTATAACCTCCCCGCTGCCGGAATCGGTGGATTCTGAGCTGTCGTCGCTTTCAAAAATAGATGTCAGCCGAGGAAGGCTCAGCAGAACTGCGAGAATTAACACTATGGATATTGTTATTCCCATAAACACTTTATTTTTGATGTAGCCCCTGTATTCAAATCCAAGGATACTAAAGAATTGCTTCATTATACTTGATCCTCCGTGTATTGGATGAATATGTCATTTAGAGTGGGTTCAAAGACTTTGACGCAATCTACACTGCCCGATACTGTTGACAGGCACTTCAGCAGCGATTCCCTGTCCGACAGCTCCGGCAGGTTAACCAGAACTTGGCCGTCTGCTATCTCAGACTGCCATGGGATTGCGCTGACCACCAATTGGGGGTCAGGGGTGTCTATCACCATACGGCGCCGGTCATAGCTTCGCTTTATTTCACGTATATTGCCGGAGAGCACAATGCTGCCACCGTTGAGGATAGCGATCTCCGGACAGAGCTCTTCAATGTAATTCATCTGATGGGAGGAAAGCAGCACCAGCCGGCCATCTTGCGCAAGCTCCTCGATTATTTCCTTTAAAAGCAGGGCATTTACTGGGTCCAGACCGGAGAAAGGCTCGTCTAATATGACGATGTCAGGATCTGCAACAAGAGTTGCCGCCAGCTGTATTTTCTGCTGATTGCCCTTTGAGAGCGTCTCCAGACGGCTTTTCGCATATTGGGCCATATCAAGCCTCTGAAGAATTTTATTAACAGATGCCGCAGCTTTACGGCGGGACATCCCCTTGAGAACGCCAAAATATACAAGCTGCTCCATTATCTCTTTTTTAGGGTACAGACCGCGTTCTTCAGGGAGATAACCTATGCGTATTTTGGATCTGTCTAAAGGTTTCCCGTCAAGCGTTATCTCTCCCGAATCGGCTAAAAGCACACCCATAAGTATTCTTATCGAAGTGGTCTTGCCGGCGCCGTTTCGCCCCAGGAAACCGAAGGGACTTCCGCTCTCAGCTTTAAGGCTGATACCCCGCAGGACCTTCTTCTCCCCAAAACTCTTTTCCAGATTGGAAAGTTTAAGTTCCATAACTCCTCCATATTTGTAATACTATTTAATATAAAAAAGCAATCATATTGTAATATATAATGTACTGCCTTGTCAATCTATAATTAATACAGATTGGAAGGCGGGTTACAATGAAGAATGAACCATTGAAAATAAAAAAACGGGGAGAAGACGGCAGCAGAGTTATAACTGTCAGGCTGCGTACAGAAACGCTGACGGAACTGGACAGGCTAGCCTCGGAAACCGGATATTCCCGCAACGAACTGATAAACCTTATTCTCGGCCATGGCATAAAGAATATAGAAATTGAGTGACTATCCAAGAAGAAAACGCTGAATTTCCGAAAGGACGGGTTTACGATCACGGCAGTTTATTATTTCGTGCCGCAGCCCGGGAAAAGAGACAAAACGGATGTTTGAGTACCCAGCCCTGCGCAGAAGATTTTCTGACCGTGCAAGGCCGCGCTGCCCGCGGGTGACAGGATCATCTTCTCCAGAGATGCTCAATATGGGAAGGGTAGGGGACTGACATTTAAAGTGCCGGATTTTAGAGAGCTCTCTGTCAGCGCGCCATATTGTGGCAATAGCGTTATTTGTGTATTTATATCCGCAACATAAATCGTCGGCCTTATAAGCTGCCATGACGTCGGGATCATGGCTTACCCATTCAACATGGTCGTTATCGCCCAACTTTATTAGAAGAGGGCAGCGCCCTTTTCTTCCATTAAAGAGCATTATGATATCAGCCAGAGCAATTGCAATTCTGCTCTCCGGCCTATAGCCGACAGTGCCGGAGAGTACGAGCTTATCAATCATATAGTCGTACTTTTCCAGATAACATCTGGCTAATAGAGAACCGAAAGAGTGGCCAAACAGGTACACGGGCGTGTCCGGCCACTCTCCTCTTATATAGTCTGTCAGAAGAGCCTGATCTGAGACGATGGATTCCCAGCTGTCCATGTAACCCAGAGGGTATTCATCGGATATTGAGGCTCCGTGGCCGCGATTGTCGGTTATTACCGAGGCGAAGCCGATATCTGCCAACCACTCCATGAATTCATAATACCGCTCTTTGTGCTCTTTCGCGCCGTGTATGATTTGCACCACAGCTTTTGGAGAACTGACAAGGGAGCGGGCTCCGGCAAGGGTAATGCGGCTATTTGTCTGGAATTGGAATTCTTGGACCATTTTATCTCACCTTGCATCTACTTTTGAGAGTTTTTATGTACTCAGTCTACATTACATGGGAGTATGTGTCAATGTAATGGAAAATGTTTTACAGCCACTTTCCTGAATTTTAACAAAACATTAAATCAAGATGGCTTTCAGCAGATAAAAGCTGGATAAAACAAACTGTCAGGCTAAGTGTTACCAATTTGTTGTTGACTACTGTATGCAGTTACAATACTATTTTTCTATTATTAAATATTTACTGATTTTGGAGAATGAGCAGACAATGTATAAATTTAAAAGAGTATTTTGCTTTGCTGCCGCAGTGGCTATGTGCTTTACCATTACAGCGATAACGGGAAATGCGGCTTTTGAGGATTTCTCTGACGGTATCGGGCACTGGGCTGAAGAGGAACTTCGCCGTGCGGTAGACGATGGGCTTTTGGAGGGGTATGATGACGGACTGCTGCACCCAAATGACCCAGTGACATGTGCCCAGATCCTTACCCTTATCGGCAGAATGCTCCATCCGCAGAAAACGGTGGAATACTCGGAACTGGGACTTTCCGGCGAAGAGTGGTACGCTGAGTCTGCAGCAGCTGCGGCGGCGATGGGTATAGACTTTGACAGCAATATGCTCAGGGAAACGTCTACGCCAAGGGCAGAGGCCTTTACAATGATTGCTGATGCCTTTCAGCTCATACCTGCAGAACCCGATTTATCTGTCTTGGACGACTTCAGCGACACTGACGGCCTTTCCAGGGACGCTGCTAAGGCGATGGCGGCAATGGTGTCTGGAGGATACATAGAGGGATACCAGGGCAAACTCACCCCAGACTCACCGATAACCCGTGCGGAGTTTGTTACGGTGCTCTACCGTATCGCCGGTATTTTTACAAATTCACAGGAGCTGCCTGATGATATTCAGAGCGGCGTAATTATATCTGATAACGGATATATTATGGACGAAACGTTTGAAGAACCGGTGTGGATTGATTGCTCGTCTGAGAATGTCACCCTCTGGAATGTCAATGCAAAAATGCTGGTATTCCGCTCTCAGGTTTCAGCCATAACTATCACCGGCACATCCAATATTGAAAGACTGGTCATAGCGGGAGGCAATGGCGGTGGGCTTAGCGTTATGCCGTTGGGCCTTGCTAAGGTTGGCACTCTGGTGATAGGAGACGCCGATGTTTCCAGCATATCCGTCGGAGGCAATGTGGAGGGAATTGAGGTAACGGGAGACGGCCTTAATCTCTCAATAAGCGCCTGGATGCAGACGCTGGCAGTAGCTGGCTCTGAGTGTAGTGTGACTGTATACCCGGGATATAATCTGGGAAGCGTTGTTTTCACGTCAGACAGCAGGGACAATAACATGACCTTCGGCAGTACGGCAAAGTCAATTACTGTCGGCGGCTCCGGCAACAGCGTTACAGGATATGGTTACGCAGAGACTATTACGGTGACTTCATCCAGAGGCGATGTTACTCTAAATCATAAGGAGCTTATAGATAACAGAGTAACAGGAGTAGACGAGGCAAGGATAAAACTTGAGACGACTGATTTGCTGCCAGCCGGCGAGACGCTGACTGTCAAAGCTACTGTGGACAATCCGTATGAACTCACGGCTTTGGCTACATGGTACGTTGACGGAGAGAACGTAAAAGAGGAACAGATGGAAATTGGCCCACAGGAGGGCGAATTTGAGCTTACATATGACTATGAGTACACAAAAAACATGGAGCTTAAGAGCACCATAACATTGTCGCTCAGATATGAGAATGAAGACGGCAAGGCCACAGAAGCCTCAGGAAGCGTTGAGCTTACTCTGGAAAACTATGACGACGAGTACTATAAAAAGACAGAAGAGGAGGTGCTGGCGCTAGTTACGAATACATACGCAGGGGACTATACTCTTGAGTGGGCCGAAAACCACGACTATGATGATGAGGACAAGGTAACGTGGGTGAACGCCAAGGGATACTCCAGCTCTACGCAGTACCTTATTTGGATAAACCGCACATATCAGAGAGTCAATGTGTTCCAGGGCAGCCAGGGAAACTGGGAGCTTATCCATACGTATATAGTCGGCACTGGAGCCAATAGCTCACCTACGCCGGTGGGCGTGTATACAGTGTTCGGACGTTCCCCGTATGGCTGGACGACCTCGACATACAATGTCCGTCCTGTTGTAAACTTTAAAGTTGGCAGTGGGTACGCATTCCACTCCCGCCTTTATGATCCGGGACACAACTATCTCACCAGCACAGCCATTGGATATCCCGTAAGTCATGGGTGTATCAGAATGTATGACGAGGATGTGCAGTGGATATACGATAACATTCCTAATGGAACAACTGTTGTTGTACATTAATAAGTAATAGGAAACGCCGGAGAGATGTATGAAGTGAACTCCAAAAGTTAGACAATATATGAAAAAGGAAATTCTTTAAGCAGGCGAAAGGGCTTGTTGTCTGTAAATTGCAGACGGCAAGCCCTTTAACTTTGCCTTGATATGGCGGTTGTTGCAGGAGCCTAGATAGTCTAGCAGTTCCTGCTCAAAGTGTTCCATTGCTTTCGTGGTAAATGGCGGTGATTTCTGCTTTGGGCAGTTGCCGCCGGGGCCTGCCTTTACTTCCACGGCCGCGACGCTCCAACGTAAAGCCTTCTGCTCCCTCGGACAGATAAATGCGCTCCCAGCCTTTTATTCGTTTGGCACAGCTGACATCAAATTGACTTGCGGTTTCGCGGTAACTTAACTTCTCCGCCAGCATTGTTTCTATCACTATCTTCTTGAATTCTGGTGTGTAGCGTTTGCTTGGTATTCCTTTTGGCATAATAAAGCCCCCCATATGTTATCCAGTATATCATACTGGATAACATATGGGGGGCAGTCCAATTTTTATCTGATGCGGCTTCTTTTATTGTTAAAAACATGTCATTTGAGTTATTCCTGCCGGAAACGCCGATCGCATCTGCGTCCGCAGCCGCCGCGGTGCCCGTGACATCCCTCCTGACCGCATATGACTACAGAACCGCCGGCTATCTTCAGATGTTTACCGTTCACCACCATATCCGCCAGCTTGCGCCTGGCGCTGTCTAATGTGGAGCATATGCTTGCCCGAGATACGTCCATTTGCGCGGCGCACTCTTCCTGGGTCATTCCTTCTAAATCCGTAAGCCGCAGGGCCTCATATTCATCCACAGTCAGAACAACTGTTTCCGTGTGGCGGTCAATACCGCAAGGTGCAAATTCCATTGTGCCTGGCATGCGGCACACCCTTCTTACTTTGCTGGGTCTAGCCATCGCTTTATCACCTTCTTTACATATAAGAATAACACACTTTCAGAGAAATGAAAACTTATTTTTGACATAATTCAAAAATAATTCTTGACTTATGCCAAAAACGATATATAATCTAACTATGATTTATAACCGCACATGCGGAAAGGAGATATCATTCAATGAAAGTTGCAGTGACATATGAGGACGGTCAGGTATTTCAGCATTTTGGCCATACTCAGGAGATGAAAATATATACGGTTGAGGACGGCAAGATTACCGATTCCCAGGTCGTTTCTACTGAAGGCAGCGGTCATTCGGCCCTGGCGGGCTTTCTGAAGGGCCTGGGTGCAGACTCGCTTATATGCGGGGGTATAGGCTTTGGAGCGAGGCAAGCGCTGGAAGAGGCGGGCATTAAGCTATATGCTGGAGTTTCCGGCGGCGCGGATCAGGCTGCACAGGCGCTGGCTGCAGGAGAACTGACATATTCAACTGACGTTACATGCGATCACCATGAGGATGGACACCATGATTGCCATGGCGGTGAAGGTCACCACCATGGGGGACACTGCCATCACCATCAGGGCGGGCATGACGGGTGCTGCCACTAAGAGTATATTATATTAAATACGAATACATTTTCCGGTGCGGTGGCTGAGAAGCTACTGCACCGGATTTATTATACTGCCAGGCGACTCAAAGTAACTTGAGATAGAAGTGGGAAACCTGCAAAGTTGGGAAAAAATAAGTCCTGGAACCGCAAAGGTTCCAGGACCTGCTGGTCGGAGTGGGGAGACTCGAACTCCCGGCATCATGCTCCCAAACGCTTGAATCAAATTTTTTGTGGCGATTTGTAGTGCTTTCCGGCACTTTCCGCTCGGTATCAAATATTTTTTGACGCTCTTAAATCCGCTGTTTCCACGTGTTCCGGTCCTGACTGTGGTCAAATATGGGGTCAAAAACGCTTCCTGACCAGGGGCGGCAGTGTCTGCC
>CALXCS010000113.1 GCA_944386875.1 uncultured Oscillospiraceae bacterium | reverse complement strand
GTACGCACAGTAATGTGTTTAGCTGATCGGTACTAATAACCCGAGGGCTTGACCTAACGAATTAGCGAGCTCTCTGCTTTCCTTTCTTTCCTTCTTCCTCTTTTGTTCGGTTCTCAGGGTACAAAGCCTGAACTGAATAGTTGGTGTTAATAGCGGTGAGGGTCCACCTGTTCCCATTCCGAACACAGAAGTTAAGCTCACTGGCGCCGACAATACTTGGCTGGAGACGGCCCGGGAAGATAGGTAAACGCCAACACAAAAAAGCAGCGGTGACGCTGCTTTTTTGCTGTGTCTGGGAGGTTGCGTTGAAAAAACAATATTATATTGAACTGTCCTTACTTTCTATTTTTTACTGCTTATTAGTTATCTTCATTCATTCTTCTGCACAGCCTGTTACTCTCCTTCCTAAAAGTACTATTGGTTATTTGACTATTATGCCCATATGGAGAATGGCTGGCTGTGCAGTAACTGGCTTCTTTTTCTTAAGTGGGTTTAAATTTACTCTTAATCATTCTAAAGATTTTAACTATACTTTATTTATAGTTAAAAGATTGCGAACTATTTTTTTGCCTTACTGTGTATTCTCTATTATATATTATCTGTACGGGAATGTGGGTTCTGCGCCTGGCTTGAATTTCTGGGATCTATTTGTAAGCGTAGTATCTGGCGATGCCGCAGGACATCTATATTTTATTATTGCTCTTTTACAATTTTATATATTGGCGCCATTATGGCTGCTTTTTTTTAAACGATTTTCTGCTAAGATTATTTTAACCTCTTCCCTAATTTTCACTATTGCTCTTGGATTTGTTTTTCCAGTTTTCTTCCCTTATAATTTCTCAAATAGATTTTTTGTAAAATATCTTTTATTCTGGATATTGGGATGTTATTTTGGACTCAATGCCAATAAGCTTCGTGAGACTGCAGCTAAGATGTTCAAGCCCCTACTTTTTACTTTTGTTATTTTTGCTTTTGCTGATGTTTTTTTATTTTTACACTCTGATTCTATGCTGCTGCTGTCGTTGCGGGAATTTGTCAGGGTTATATATTGTACATCTGCCGCATTTTTTTTCTATTCACTCTCTGTTAAAATTTCTTTGTGCATGAAGAAATACTCTTTAGTTAACACATTATCTGCTTCAACATTTACAGCGTATTTGATCCATCCTCTTATTATATCATGTATTGATAGACTTCTTGTAGATACTGCTTTTGGATTGCTTGACAGTTTTATCATTCGTCTTGTGGCGACAATTGTTACTACAGGATTTATTTCTGTAGTTTGGGTGCTTTTTAAGCGGCGCTTTTTGCGAAAAGCCAAATAATTTGCGTGAATATCTGTTATTTAACAGATATTCACGCTTTTTTGTTACCAAAAGTTCGACAGGAATATCATCCTGTACTGTAGCTGGGACAATAGCAGAGCCTATGGATGTTGATAAACGCGTTAAGCTTTTGTCCGGCGTTGCAGATGAAACATAGATTCGTCAGCAGCGGAGGCTTCCGTTGCTGACGAATAGGACATTGGTCGTGCTATTTATTGTCAATCATCTATAAACTCAGTTCTAGATCCAAGATCTTTTCTCTGACCATGAATTGTTATGTTTGCAAGAGCATCCTCCAGACTTGCGAACTCACTATCAGTCAGCTCTACTTGGCTGGCACCCAAATTCTCGAGTATGCGTTCTTTATTTTTGGAGCCTGGTATTGGGACCACATTGGGGTATTTGTGAAGCATCCATGCCAGGGATAACTGAGCATTTGTTATACCTTTCGCTGAAGAGATCCGAGACAAAAGCTCTAGCAGAGGCTTATTTGCCTCCATATTTTCCTTTTTCAGCTGGGGAACCCATTGACGCACGTCGTCGCCTTCGAACTTCTGATCTGGATTAACCTTTCCAGAGAGATACCCGCTGGCTATTGGCGAAAATGCGACAAAACCGATGTTGTGCTCCAGACAGTAGGGAATTACACCTTTTTCATATGCCCGATCCATCATAGAGTAGATATTCTGGACGGCGGATACAGGCGCTATATCCTGCACTCGTTTTAGGTATTCTACGTTAACCATTGACAAACCCCATCCGCGTATGATGCCTTCATCAATAAGTCTACCCATACCTTGAGCGATATCTTCAACAGGGATATCAGGGTTTACTCTGTGCAGATAGTATAAGTCGATATAATCAGTGCCTAGCCTATCCATGGATGCCTCAACGTGACGGCGCAGAGTGTTGTAAACAGAACCGTCCTGCTTTGGCTCGTCGGTGGCTATATGGAGTTTTGTTGCCAAGACGACGTCTTTGCGGAAGGGCTTCAGCGCCTTACCCACTATACGCTCGTTGTGGCCGATATTTTCGGGGAGAAGGTATGGCCCATAACGCTCAGCAGTGTCAAAAAAAGTACAGCCGCAATCATACGCTGCGCGTATGGCGTCAATGGCGTAGTCCTGATTTGGTATTTCACCGTAGCCATGGGAAAAACCCATGCATCCCATGCCAATTTCTGAGACATTCAAAGTTTTTCCTAGTGACCTTGTTTTCATTGAGCCTCTCCTTTAATGAAAGTTTAGTTAGGATTTATTATTCAGCTTGCAGACCACGATTAATCTTGCTCACAATTTGTATGTTTCCATCATTTGAGCCAGCACTTGTATTATAAATCATGACTGATTGACTGTAAAATGCCGTTAAGGTATAATAGTATAAATATTATTTATGCTTTGCCGGAGAAATTGATTGCTTTTACAAAGTACAACCTGTTGCCTAGGACAGCTGATATGCTTCGTATCACACAGTCGGAGCAAAGCCTGCCCATGAAAAAGCAGGGAGAGATTTTTGACGCCGCCCTTTGCTCGGTTAAAAGTAGGATTTTCTCAAATGATGTTAGGAAGCATCTCCAGATGTGCAGGGGAAGTGCTGGACGCGGATACTAACATAGTGGAAAGCACAAAAGCTTTCTCGCGGAGCGGAAATATCGCGTCTCACGGCTCATATCTACGCTGCTGATAGCTTTATGATTATGATGATTTTTAGAAATAAATTTTATATAAAATGAGGAGGAAATAAAATGGAAACTTTATTGTCTGCGCTTCCTTTCATCGGAGGGGGCATAGTGCTCCTTGTGATTATATGCGTTGGCTATGTGAAAGCCCCGCCTGATACGGCGTTTATAATTTCAGGCTTCAGGAAACCGAGAGTATTAATAGGCAGGGCAGGAATACGCATACCGTTTTTGGAGAGGCTTGACAAACTGTCTTTGAAGATGTTCTCAGTGGATGTAAAGACTACGGATTTTGTCCCTAATGCGGAGTACATAAACGTAAAAGTGGATGCTACAGTGAAAATAAGAGTCGGACAGAGCGAAGAGATGATGTCCTTGGCGGCAAAATTCTTCCTTAATGAGCAGGAGACGACGATTATTAGCCGTGTGCAGGATACTCTTGAGGGAAATATGCGCGAGATAATAGGACAGATGAAGCTCTCAGAGATGGTCACCGACAGGAAAGCCTTTGGGGAGAGGGTCCAGCAAAATGCCGTACCTGATTTGGAGCGCATGGGATTAGAACTTATGTCCTTCAATGTGCAGAGCTTTTCCGATCAGAACGGCGTCATAGACGATCTGGGCATAGATAATATTTCAAAGATAAAAAAGGATGCGTCTATAGCCAAAGCGCAGGCTGACAGGGATATTGCTATTGCCCAGGCACAGGCCGCAAAAGAGGCAAATGACGCTAAAGTGCAGTCCGATATGGAGATAGCGGAGAAGCAGACGTCCCTTGCAATTCGGCAGGCGGAGCTGAAGCAACAATCCGACATCAAAAGGGCTGAGGCGGATGCCGCTTATGGAATCCAGGAACAGGAGCAGCGGAGATCCATAGAGGTGGCCTCTGCCAATGCAGATATTGCAAAGACTGAACGTGAGGCAGAGCTTAGGCAGCGTGAGGTCGAGGTGACAAAGCAGACGCTTGACGCGGAGATACGTGCTAAGGCAGACGCTGAGAGGTATGCGCAGGAGCAGCAGGCTGAGGCAGAACTGTATAAACGTCAAAAAGAAGCTGAGGCCCAGCGATATGAACAGGAACAGCAGGCTGAGGCGATAAAGAAACGCGCTGAGGCCGCAAAATATGCTAAAGAGCAAGAGGCAGCAGGTATAGCTGCAGTGGGTGAAGCAGAAGCCAGGGCTATAGAGGCAAAGGCACTTGCCGAGGCTGCCGGTATAGATAAGAAGGCAGAGGCCATGAAAAAATATGGACAGGCAGCTATAGTAGAAATGGTTATGCAGGCATTGCCGGAGATTGCCAAGAATGTGGCAGAGCCGCTCTCAAAAGTGGATAAAATCACTATGTATGGCGATGGCAACAGTGCAAAACTGCTGGCTGACATTGTTACTGGCACAAATCAGGTGACACAGGGCATAACAGAGGGGATGGGTATTGACATCCAGGCGCTGCTTGCAGGACTTATTGGAGGGAAGCTGGCGTCCGGTGAAAGGCCCGAAGTGGTAGTTGTAAATAAGAGCGACTCTACGACAGCTGCTGAGAAACCTGAGAAAGCTCCAACTGTGCAGCAGAAACCTGAAGCCAATGAGCAGACTGAGGCGCCCAGTGAGACTGAAAATGAAGCTGATGCAGAGGACAAATAAACATATAATTGCCAAACTAGACACGGAGTGCACAAATTGCGCTCCGTGTTTAGTTTGTTTTGCGCCCACAAAGATGTTTTTTTACTTTGCAATTAATAAAGCAATCCGCTCAAGGACAAAAGCTCTTCCATTTTTACCTTGAAATCTGTATAATATAGGCGTTATAAGGATAGCAGGACAGAGAAAAGAGGGGGAGTTTTTATGGCGCTTTCAGCAGCCCAGATTGCCGAAGTAAAGGGCAAGGGATTTTTAAGAAACCGCGGTACCGAGTGTTTTTCAGGACGCATTGTCGCTGCAGGTACGATATTTACTGCTGATGACCTTATGGCAGTGGCGGAGATTGCCAGACGTTTTGGAAATGGTAAGACTGCTTTTACAGCCCGTCAGGCGGTTGAGGTGTTTGGTATACCTTATGATAAGATAGACGAGGTAATAAAGTTTGCGGAAGAACGCGGGCTGCATTTTGGGGGAACTGGGAATAAGGTACGGCCGGTAGTTGCGTGCAAGGGTACTACATGCGTATATGGCAATTTCGATACCCAGGGATTGGCTGAGAAAATCCACCAGAAGTATTATGTGGGTTGGAGTGCTGTGACGCTGCCACATAAATTTAAAATCGCCGTAGGCGGATGTCCAAACAGCTGCATGAAACCAAGTCTTAATGATTTTGGCATAGAAGGACATCGCATTCCGAAGTATGATAGCCAACAGTGCAGGGGTTGTAAGACTTGTACTGTGGAGAGATCGTGCCCAACAGGAGCCGCAAGACTTGAAGGGGGCAAACTCATAATTGATGACGAACTGTGTACAGGATGCGGAGTATGTGTAGGGAAATGCCCATTTAATGCCGTTGAGGCAGAGAGCCGTGTAATGTACCAGATATACGTTGGCGGCACATGGGGCAAGACAAGCAGGATGGGGACGCCCTTATCTCGGCTTGTAGGAGAAGATGAGATATTCCCCATTCTCGAAAAAACGATGCTGTGGTTCCGTGAAAATGCTTTTGCCAAGGAGCGTCTGGGCAAGGCAATTGACAGAATCGGATTCGATAAAATGGAAAAGGAACTCTTTTCAAACGACATTTTGGAGCGGAAACAGTCGATTTTAGAGCAGGAAATAAAGCAACGGTGATTAGAGAGACATTTCAATGAGACATAGTTGCTTTTAGAGATACACACAGAAAGCGGAGAACAATCTCGCTGCTGAATGTGGCATACAGAGTTTAAGAGAGGACGAATAATATGGCCAACATTTATTTTCCAAGCTGTAATTTTACGAAGGCCAGCCCGCAAGCTGCTGGTAAACTGCGGGCGTACCTGAAGGAGATAATGCCGGTGGCAGGGTGCTGCAGGATAGACAGGACTCCTTACCCTGCGGGAGATACGGCTCTCTATTTTTGCCAGGCGTGCCGTGAGACTTTGGAAGAAAAGCCTGACAATAAACTTGTTCTCCAAAATCTTTTTGTGTGGCTTAAGGACCAGGAGAATTTCCAGTGGCCTGACTACTCAGGAATTGTTGTAAATGTCCAGGATTGCTGGAGGGACAGGGAGCACCCAGAGATATTTGACGCAGTCCGTGAGTGCCTCAGAAAGATGGGGGTCCAGGTCAGAGAGATGGAGGAAAACAGGGAAAAATCTGTCTTTTGCGGAAACCTGCATTTTGAGGCAAGAAATCCACAAAACATGGCTATTATAGCCAGCCATGGTGATGCCCCGATATATACATATCCGGTGGAGGAGCAGAGACGGCTTATGGCTGAGCAGGTGGAAAAGTACACAGAGCAGCTTGTTGTGACTTACTGCAACAGATGCACTTCCGGCGTAATCGCCGGAGGAGGAAAAGCGGTGCACCTTATGGAGCTGTGTATGGGAACTTATGAAGGGTGAATCGGGTTTTTAAAAATATGAGTAAAGTTATTGCCGTGTGCGTTTTCATTTTGCTGATTATATCCGGCTGTTCTGCATCGCAAAGTATGCCAAGAACGGCAGGGAACATAATTATTATGGACTCTGACGGAGCTGAGATATCAGTGCCGGAGAACGCGCAGGCGGCAGTTCTGTATGGTTCTTTCGCGGATGCGTGGCTTTTGGCAGGGGGAAATCTGATTGGAACAACAGAGGATGCCGTCAGTGAGAGAAATCTGGATATACCTGATGGCACTGAGATTTTGGGTACGGTGAAAGAGCCGAATATTGAAGCGCTGGTTGCATGCGATCCAGATTTTGTAATACTCTCTGCCGATATAACGGCACAAGCGCAATTAAAAGAACAGATGGCGCAGATAGGAATTCCATGTGCCTACTTTCAAGTGGACACCTTCTCCGACTATGCTTTTATGATGGAGCAGTTTTGCCGAATTACAGGGCGGGAAGATCTGTATGAAAAGAACGTGTCTCAAGTGCAGGAGACGATAGACAGCGTCCTGGACTTCGTGCCGCAGGGGGAAGGGCCTTCAGTTTTGCTGATTAGAGCGTTCTCCTCAGGAATAAAGGCGAAAGCTGACGATAATTTGGCGGGAATCATGTTGGCGGAGCTAGGATGCCATAATATTGCGGAAGACAATCCGGCAATGCTTGAGGATTTGAGTATGGAAGAGGTTATTTTGCAAGATCCCGACTATATTTTTGTATCCACGATGGGTGATGAAGAGGCCGCGCTGTCATATTTTAATACTTTAATTTCAGAAAATCCTGCCTGGCAAGACCTGTCCGCTGTCAGAAATGGCAGATATGTTATTCTGCCAAAAGACCTGTTCCACTATAAACCTAATGACAGATGGGGAGAGAGCTATGAGTACCTTGCCGAAATCTTATATCCGGACGCAGCGCAATAGATTGGCGTTGCTGCCGGTGCTGGCCGGATTGCTTCTGCTAAGTGCTTCTGCCGGCGTGCTTTTTGGCTCTACAGAGATAAATTTTGCCGAGGCTATAAAGGGTATATTCAGCGGCGAGCTCTCATCCTCTGATACACGAATTCTCCTATATGTGCGGTTGCCCAGAGTGTGCGCAACACTCCTCTCTGGATGTGCTCTTGCATTAAGCGGAGTTATGCTTCAAGCTGTACTCAACAACCCGCTTGCCAGCCCTAACGTAATAGGAGTCAATGCTGGAGCGGGATTTTTTACGTTTCTGGTGATATCTTTGTTTCCTGCCGCCGTAACATGGCTTCCCATTGCAGCATTTTTTGGCGCTGTGGCAGCCTGTATGATTATATATGGTATAGCCTCCAGAACCGGCGCCAGCAAGGTGACGCTTGTGCTTGCAGGCATAGCAATAAGCAGTATTTTTACCGCGGGCATTAATGCGATTAAAACTTTCTTTCCGGATACTCTTTATAACGGCAGTTCATTTCTGATTGGCGGTTTTTCCGGAGTGTCATTTAAAAATCTTTTCCCAGCGTATCTTTTTATTTTGCCAGCTGCAACAGCTTCATTTTTTATGGCGCGCCAGCTGGATGTACTATGTCTGGGAGATGAGACGGCGTCGGGGCTTGGAATGAATGTCACGGCAGTGAGAATGATCCTGATAATTCTTGCCTGCGTGCTGGCGGGAGCGGCTGTGAGTTTTTCAGGACTTGTCAGCTTTGTGGGACTTATAGTGCCGCATATTTGCCGTGGCATAATTGGGACTGAACACAAGTTCCTGCTGCCGGCAAGCTGCCTTTCCGGTGGGATTTTTATGACCGTGTGCGACCTTATAAGTCGCGTATTGTTTGCGCCATATGAAGTTCCTGTTGGTATACTTCTCTCCCTTGTGGGAGGGCCTTTTTTCATATGCCTATTACTCAGAAAGAGGGGGAGGAGGACGTGATAGAAATATCTGATTTGCAGGGGGGATACTCTGACTGCCAAGTACTTCACGGCATAAGCCTTAAAGTTCCGGAAGGGTGTATTACAACGATAATAGGCCCCAATGGATGCGGCAAGTCTACGCTGCTTAAAACTATTGCAAGGTATCTCCCTGCATTTTCAGGGAGCATATGTTGCAACGGGAAGGATATTGCACAATATTCACGAAAGGAGTTTGCACGTATCGTATCTATACTGCCCCAGTGGCGAGAGGCACCGTTTATTACAGTTGAGAGGCTGGTGCTTTACGGCAGATTTCCACATCTGAGCTTTGCGAGAAAGATAACTGAAAGAGATGCTGAGATATGCCGGCAGGCGATGATGGACACAGGAACGCTGAATATGCGGGAGAAAGATATACGAGAGCTGTCAGGCGGCGAGCGCCAGCGGGTTTACCTGGCTATGACCTTGGCTCAGGACAGCGAATATTTACTGTTAGATGAACCGACTACATATCTGGACATTGCACAGAAATATGAAATAATGGAGCTTATATGCCGAATATGCGCTACTGGTAAGTCAATAGTTATGACGCTCCATGACTTGCCGCTGGCCTTTGCCTATAGCGACAGAGTGGCCGTTATGGAGGGCGGTCGGATATGCTGCTGCGGAACGCCCCAGGCGGTGCTTGAGAGCGGAACTGTGGACCGTGTGTTTTCGGTGGAGTCCCATTGCGTGAATGTGGCGGGAAATATGGAATACGTTTTTTTGCCTGCCTATAGCAAGGGCTAACGGCCTTTTCAAAAGTGCCGGATAAAAAGGAGGTCGAAATATGCAAGCGACAGCAGCGAATCTCAGTTGGTTGGAAGACCCAAAAGTTTTTGCAGTAAACAGACTGGACGCACATTCTGACCATAGGTGGTATGTCAACGGAGAGGATTTGCGCCAGAGCCTGGACGGGCCCTGGCAGTTTTTCTATAGCAGAAGTCCGGAAGACCGTCCGAAAGACTTTTGGCGTGAGGGTGCCGGTCTTGAGGACTTTGTGGAGATCCAGGTGCCGGGACACATAGAGATGCAGGGGTTTGGACAGATACAGTATATAAACACGTTGTATCCTTGGGACGGCCGACACTATCTCCGCCCGCCTCAGATAGCGTGGGAGGACACCCCTGTAGGAAGCTATGTAAAAACATTTACTCTTGATAAGCCACTGCGTGATAAGAGAGTCTGCATCTCCTTCCAGGGAGTGGAACGGGCGTTTTATTGTTGGTGCAACGGTAATTTCGTTGGCTACAGCGAGGACAGCTTTACACCAGCGGATTTTGATTTGACACCTTATCTGCGAGATGGAGAAAACCGGCTCTGCCTGGAGGTATATAAGGAGTGCAGCGGCAGTTGGATCGAAGATCAGGACTTTTTCAGATTTTTTGGAATATTCCGATCTGTGCTTTTATATGCAAAACCTGCGGTACACATTGAGGATTTATGGCTGCGGGCCGGACTTGGGGAGGACAACAAAACAGGGATTATTTCCCCAAGGCTGCGCATCAGCGCTGCGGAAGGATACGATGCTGATAGTGATATATCGCTACTGTGTTCTGTAAAAGCTCAGAGAGGGACAGTTATCTGGGAAGCCCCCATGGCCCTGAAAGACGGCAACGATGGTTATTTTTATGGAGAGACCTTGTCCCTCCCAAACATACGGAAATGGGACAATATAGATCCAGCCCTTTATCATGTGACACTGACATTGAGGGATGCAGCAGGGAACACTCTTGAAATTGTGCCGTATGATGTGGGATTTCGCAGGTTCGAGCTGAAAAACGGCGTGATGGAGCTTAATGGACGGCGTATTATTTTTAACGGGGTCAATAGACACGAGTGGAACCCTGCTAAAGGCAGGGCAATAGACCGCGAAGATATGTTCAGGGCTATAGATACACTAAAGAGGAACAATATAAATGCCGTACGTACAAGCCACTACCCCAATCAGACGTTATGGTATGAACTGTGCGATAAGCACGGAATTTACATGATAGATGAGGCAAACTTGGAGAGCCACGGTTCGTGGCAGAAAATGGGGAAAATTGACCCATCCTGGAATGTACCTGGGAGTTTTCCTGAGTGGGGTGAATGTGTAGTTGACAGGGCCAGATCCATGTTTGAGCGGGATAAGAACCACACAGCCATTTTAATATGGAGCTGCGGGAATGAGTCGTACGCAGGTGAGAACATACGCGCAATGAGCAGATTTTTCCATGAAAATGACAAAAGCAGGCTTGTCCACTATGAGGGCGTTTTTCATTGCAGGGAATTTGACGATATCAGTGATATGGAGAGCCGTATGTACGCTTCACCGGATGAAGTGAGGGCTTATCTGGAAGGCAGACCTGAAAAACCGTTTATTCTCTGTGAATATATGCACGATATGGGCAACAGCTTGGGCGGTATGGAGAGCTATATTAACCTTATAGACGAGTACCCGCAGTACCAGGGCGGATTTGCCTGGGACTACATGGACCAGGCTGTGTGGCAGAAAGGACCTATGGGGACACGCTTGGGCTACGGCGGCGATTTCGGAGATCGACCCACCGACTATGCTTTTTGCGCCGATGGCATTGTATTTGCCGATGGAGTGGAAAAACCGGCAATGCAGGATCTCCGCTACTGGTATGACACGCCCGAACACCGCGCTGCTTATGATCGGATCAATAAAATGGATATGGCGAGATATAAACTGCCAAGTTTGAGAGACCCATGCGCTCTGGATATCATAGATGGCGACGGGGGCATCGGGGTAAAAGGAGACCGGTTTTCGCTACTGTTTTCGTATGCGGAGGGCGGACTTGTTTCCATGAGAATTGATGGGGGCGCAGAGTGGGTATGGCGTGCTCCGCGCCCAGCTCTATGGCGAGGGTTAACAGAAAACGACAGAGGCTGTGGTTTTCACATTCGCAGCGGCGCTTGGATGGCTGCAGACGCATACGCGAAATTAGAAGGATGGAAAGTAGAGAGAAAAACGTCCAACAGTTTCAGTATACGCTATACTTTTTCATTCCCAGTAGTTCCTGGGACTGCGGTAGATATAGCCTATACAGTGACCGGCAATTCCATGAGAGTAGATGCCCGCTATCACGGTGCGCAGGGAGCTCCGGAGCTGCCTGTATTTGGCGTACGGATGAGCACACCTCAGCCTGCGGGCAGAGTATGCTGGACAGGGCTGTCCGGTGAGACGTATCCAGATAGGCTTCGCGGCGCCCGCTTTGGCCGGTGGAGCGAAACGCCGCACATTCCAGGATATTTGATTCCCCAGGATTGTGGCGTACATATGGAGACTCGCTCACTGGCACTTGAATATCAGGACGCTGGATGCAAGACAACAGATATACTCAGATTGAGGATGACGGATAATATACCTTTTGCGTTTTCTGCCCTGCCCTGGACAGCCCAGGAACTTGAAAACGCAGCTCATCAGGATGAACTGCCGCCCATTAGCAGGACCGTCCTCACCATTATGGGTGCGGTACGCGGAGTCGGAGGTATAAATAGCTGGGGAGCAGATGTGGAGCCAGAATATCATGTGAGGGGAGAAGAAGATCACTTTGTGAGTTTTACAATCGAGTTATAGGATAAGAAGATCGGGGACAGGCAGCAAGGTTCTCGATCTTCTTAATCATATTTGCGGGTAATTTGATAAATAAAGTTTTACACGAGCATCAATAAAGAATAATCAAATTATTCTTGACATATTTAGCGCATGATGATATAGTAAGTTCGTAAAGAATAATTAAATTATTCAGAAGGTGGTGGCAGGCAATTTGGCGACTGTTTATTCTGACCCTGTAAGAGATATGCTGAACCGCACACGTAACAGAGGATATGCAGTTGTGGATTTGCTGGTTCAGTCGATATCCATCTGCATAGGTTTATGGTTGCTGGATGAAAAATCTGTGAGCGATATGCTCACGACCTCAATCTCCAAGGATAATTTTGAGGATATGGTGTATGAACGACTTATTGATTCTGACGTAAAGGCGGCCAGGGCTTTTAAGGAGTTCTCCCAAGTACGTTTACTAAAAGATATGTTCCAGGAACTGCTATACTACTGGGTGCAGTTTTGCGGCGACAAGGAGAAACTGAGCCGGTTTATTGAGAGGCTGATATATCCAAACCTCAGTAGATATTATCGGGCCGATCTAATGGTACCTGGGTGGTTGGAACGACTAGCTATAGAATTGTTGCCGGATACCGGAGGATTATTCTATGACGGTACTGCCGGCGCCGGCGGTGTGGCAATCAAATTGGCTAAATATTACCAGGATAAGAAATCAGATGTCCAGATTGTGACAAGTGAAGTAGACCCGCTGCTTTACAACTTATCTGTTTTGAGAGCAAAGATACACGGCTTTACTTTCCAGCAATCTAATGAGGACTGTATACGGGCATATCAACCTTTCCATGAGGGTGAAGCCGATATGTCTGTTATGTTCCCACCGCTGGGAGGCGGCGAACCGATTTACATTTCCGAATCTCTGACTTGCGGCAGCGACTGGTCCTATGCTTTCCATCAGTTGAGGTCTTTGAAAGAAGGCGGGGTGGGCGTCTGCAGAATTTCAAACGGGGCGCTCTTTAACGCAAAGAATAAAGACTTCAGGGAATACCTGTTAAGTCTAAATGTACTTGATTCTGTTATTTCTCTGCCGAAAAACAGCACATATTTTTCTAAAGCTCCGGCCACTTCGCTGATAGTTTTCCGCAAAGGGCGCAAAAGGGATGAAGCTGTCCACATGATGGAACTTCCTTCTCCAGCGCAATTAGGGGAAAGAAGGGGACTAGATTATAATTTAAGAAAGAGCATACTACCCGTTATACAGGAGAACAGCATTTCGGCAAATGTCTGGGAATTAGATCCGCTTAATCTATCCACGCAAAAATATTCATCTTACGCGCACAGAAGCGGGCTCGATTATAAGTCGATGCCTTACTCCGATATAAATCAAAATGCCGATGATTCCCCTGACGGGGCTGTAATACTAAGCGATGTTGCTCAGGTATATAGAGGTATAAACTTTGCGGGAGTTTCCCGCGATGAGAATGGTACTAAAATCCTGAGATTGGCGGATGTGCAAAACGGACGTATTTGTAAGGATAATATAACTTGCTATGATCTTTCAAAACGTGAGAATATCCAGCGCTATAAAATTCAGCCTGGAGATGTACTGATTTCATGCAAAGGCCAGGCAATTAAACTTTGCATTGTCACGGAGGATATACCGGTATTGTTCTCCCACGATTTTTTGGTAATTCGCTGCGACAGAACTAAGCTCAGCCCCCAATATCTCTTCTACTATTTTCAGAGCCCAATTGGTCAGACTGCCGTTCAACAGATTCAGATGGGAAGCAGCATACCAATGATTCGGGCGACAGATTTGGAGCGTTTACCGCTCCATTATATACCGCTTGCACTGCAAACTAAGTACTCAGAGGAATTGCTAAGTGAAAATATTCGTTTGGATCAGCAATTTGCATCACTTAATGAGCAGAGACAGCGGGCCTATAAAGAATTTTATCGGAAAGTCGGATTGGAGGATACTGTATGAGCAAGCTCTGTGTGCAGAGAGGCGATATTTGGATTGCAAATCTTGTCTCGGCAAGGGGAGACGTACTAAAGGGGAAACACCCCGTAATCATTGTGAGCAGTGACAGAAATAACAGAAGGTCTGGCGTTGTGACGGTGGTGCCGCTGACATCTTCAGTAAAACCGCCCATGATATTTCATGTAGAAATTTCAGGGTACGGTTTGAGAAGAAAAAGCACAGCGCTTACAGAACAACTTACAACCATACCAAAAACGTATCTTCAATTTGCAATTGGCTCTATTGCAGACACAGAGAAGATGCTTGAACTTGAACGGGCTCTGAAGCTACAACTGGAGGTGCTTGAACTGCAAGTCCGGCTTGCCGCATGTGGGCAAGCCGGACTTACTATTTTATGTACACAAATGTATCTATCAGGCAAATAACTGTTTCATTTTAGATCTGAACTAGCTACACATTGATAAAGCCGTAAACTGACATGGCGATGATTGCGATCGCCCCGGCAGCATAGATACTGTTGATTGCGACACATACCTGCATAAGTTTGGATTTTACTTTTTCTTTGGTATAGCTGAGGATGGAAAAGATACCTGAAAAAATCATAAAGGCGGCGTAACTATAAATCATAATCTCCGCTACTGGGGATTCCAGCGCCCAATCAAAGGTACGCAGCGGCAGGATCGTCCATGGGACAAAGAGCATAATGGTAGAAATCGCAGTTAAAATTTTGCTCTTCATTGTAGTTATCTCCTTTCAGATTCGCCGTATCGCATACAGGATATAAAAAGCGCTAAAATAGTGAGTCCGACTGCAACAGGCAGCCAGGGAAGCCAGGCAATTTGTGTTTCATAAACGCCTTCTGCAGCTCTCCCATACGCCACCATTAACAAATAGAACGGATAGCTCATGGGGTAGGCAAACCAGATTTTTGTGTTTATCATGAGTACGGAAGGTACAATGGAAGCCAGGCCGATACCGACCGAAAAAATAGGAGACTGAATGACGGTGGAAATCGCCCAGTACACAGCAGCCATTGGAATTGCAGCGGCATAGATACTGCATATATTTTTGCAGACATAAAGAGGCCAAAGGATAAAATTATAATCCTGCGTATGGGTAACGATTGCCGCACAGATATAGTACGCTCCAATGGACATAACCATCTGAAATGATGCCAACAAAATCAGGACTGTGAATTTACCAAGACATAGCTTTGCCCGGCTAATCGGCAGGGACAGCATTTTCAAAATTCCTTTATTGGAGCGTTCCGTTTGATTCAGCAGTACCGTACAGATGACCAGCGACGCAGGGATCATAAACCAAACCATGCCCATAAAGCCCTGAATGAAAAAATTGTTTTCCGGCGTAATCGGGATTCCTCTCAGGTCGAAGCTCATATCCGCATTGATAATGCTTGGAATCCACATCATAATGACAGGGACCAGCAATATCAATAAGATTTTGGAGCGGCGGATTTTTTTGAGTTCCACACCCACTAATGATAAGAAATTCATTCAAAGCACCTCCTTACCTTCAGATAAAGTACCTCCGCAATACCGAACACAACCGTTTCAATCCCGCAAACAGCTAAAAACAAGCCGGTACGGCCATTTTTTGCTGCCCCAGAGAGCATTTGATATGGGGAAGCAAACGGGAACAGGCTCAGCACAATATTATCCTGCGGAAGAATGGAAAGGGTAAATACTAAAATCACGCCAATACCGAGGGATACCCACATATTCTTACAGGCAGACGCAATAACCAGCATAAGCATTACAGTCGGCAGCGTAACTATAATTTGGAAACCTGCGGTTTTCAATATTT
>CALXCS010000112.1 GCA_944386875.1 uncultured Oscillospiraceae bacterium | reverse complement strand
TCTCATCTGCAGCGATTGAGGGGGCAGGGGCGGCAGTGGAGCTGATACTCGGCATAACCGGTGTGATGTGCCTCTGGTGCGGAGTAATGGAGCTTTTGGAACAGGCGGGGGCACTGCGTGCCCTGGCCCGGATTATGGCGCCGCTGCTTCGCCGGATTTTTCCAGGATGCAGGGGCAATGAGAAACTTATT
This sequence comes from uncultured Oscillospiraceae bacterium, assembly GCA_944386875.1. Taxonomy (GTDB): domain Bacteria; phylum Bacillota; class Clostridia; order Oscillospirales; family Oscillospiraceae; genus RUG626. Next base: position 28,305 of record CALXCS010000112.1, on the reverse strand, counting down.
CAGGCTATAAGCGCAAACGCCGCTGCAAATATGCTGGGACTTGGCAACGCCGCAACTCCATTGGGACTTCGGGCCATATCGCTAATGGATAAAGGAGAGGGCAAAGCCACGGACGATATGTGCAGGCTTGTTGTAATCAATACAGCCTCCATACAGCTTATACCCACAACTGTGGCAGCTTTGCGGGCCTCCGCCGGATGCGCTGCGCCGCTGGATATATTGCCGGCGGTATGGCTCACGTCAATACTTTCGGTGTCTGCGGGAATAGGCGCCACGGCGTTGATGAGAAGGTGGTGGCCGGATTGACAGCTTTTACTGCATGGGTGATACCGTGCCTTATTGGCGCCGCCGCGCTTACGGCGGCGTTTCGTGGAGTGGATGTGCTGCCGGCGTTTATTAAAGGGGCAAAAGGCGGTATACGGACATCTTTTAAAATATTGCCGTCCCTTGCGGCGATGCTTACGGCGATATATATGCTGCGGGCCTCAGGACTGCTGGAGGCTGCTGTGCATGCGCTGTCCCCGCTTTTTGCCGCCGCCGGTATCCCTCGGGAAATAGCCCCTCTTATGTTTGTCCGGCCCATCAGCGGCAGCGGGGCTATGGCTGTGGCGGCGGAACTGATATCGCGTTACGGACCTGACTCGCTGGTGGGCAGAACGGCCGCGGTAACTTTGGGGTCTACAGAGACTACCTTCTATACTGTGTCGGTTTACTTCGGGGCATTGGGTGTAAGGAAAACTCGCTATGCTATTCCGGCAGCCCTCTGCGCTGACCTGGCGGGATTTGTGGGGGCGTCTTTCTTTACAAGGCTTCTGATGGGCTGACGATTGACAAATACGCGGCAGGTAAAATATAATCTTCTATATCACCAACACAGGGGGATAAAGATGAGGATAAAGAAATTTCCGGCGCTGTTGACGGCGCTGGCTATAATGCTGGGACTTGCCTCTTGCGGCGCAGGCGGCGGAATGAGCTTTTCGGCGGGCGCTCAGGCGGGAAAGGGAGATGGGACCCAGCCTTCAAATTCCGGCGGGGTGGAACAAGGATATTATTCCAGCGTCTGGCACGGCGATGTGGACTACAGCGATATGGAGTATGTCCACTATGACTATCAGGAGTTTCTGAAGTACGTGGAGCCAATATACGATATGGCGGAGAACGGCGGCGACCAGGAGGACTTTTATAACGCAGACTATGAGCTGTACGACCAGCTTTACTATATCTATACTCTGTACACGTTGGCGGATCTGAGAGCCACGTCGGATGTAACTGACCAGGACGCATCCCAGGAGGCACTATATATGCAGGATGTCTATTATGACGCCATCGGCTCCTATTATGATGCCATGCACGCCGTGGCAGTATCGGAGAACGCAGAACTTATGGAGTCCAGCTACAGCCAGTCGCTTATTGACTATTTCGCGGCGTATCAGCCGTCGGGAGACGAGGACAGGGAGATTTACAGCCTGGAGAATGATCTGGTGAACCAGTACTTCAGCCTTATATCGCAGCCGGAGCCTGATTACGATGCCATAGGGGAGATTTTCGTCCAGCTGGTGGAGCTGAGACAGCGGGACGCACAGCTTTTGGGATATGACAGCTACGCCGACTATGCCTACGAGAGCGTATTTTATAAAGACTATGCTCCGGAGGATGCACAGATAGTGTGGCAGGGAGTTAAAGACTATATTGTGCCGGTGATGATGTCCTGCGGACATTCCGTACAGGAGAAGTCAGACCTCCTGTACTCGGCGGACCTTGACTGCTCAGTAGGCGCCATACTGTCGGCGCTGGAGTTTGTCCTTCCGCAGATATCTGAAGAGCTCTATGAGGCGTATGAATATATGTGCAGCCACGGCCTCTATGATATAGGCTACAGCGAGGACAAGGTGAGCACAGGCTTTACCACCGTGCTGTACTACTATAATGAGCCGTTCATTTTCAACGCTCCGACCAAAACATACAGAGACTACACAGATATGTTCCATGAGTTCGGACACTTTGCAAACTACTTCTATACTGAGAGCGACCTGGTGTTCGGCATGTCTGACTATGACCTGTCAGAGCTACAGTCCCAGGGACTTGAGGTGCTGGCGACATTTTTCTACGACGATATTTTTGGCTCTTCTTTGGGAGAGGCGATGGCGGACAGTATAATTTTATCCATGGTGTTTTCAATAGTGGACGGAGCCATGTACGACGAATTCCTGCAGCGGGTATACTCCATGGAGGATCTGACGGTTGAGAAGGTTACCGAGATATTCAAAGACCTCTATGATCAGTACGGATACGCGCCGTATGACGGGTATGAGTACGAGTGGATGTATGTAAACCACAACTTTGAGAGCCCTTTCTACTATATAAGCTACGCCGTTTCGGCTATAGGCGCCCTTGAGATATTCAGCCTGGCCCAGGAGGATTTTGAGTCCGGAGCGGAGAAATATCTGACTGTCTCTGCCATGGATACTGAGAACTGCTATTACTCCCAGGCCCTGTCCCAGGCGGGCTTTTCGGACATATTCAGCGAGTCCACATACAGCGATCTGGCCGACGCCCTTTATGAGGCCCTTGCCTGAGGCAGATAACATTTGCCTTTTGACGGTGTGTGTTATATAATCATATTTCAGTTATAAGCCGAAAGGATTGAAAAGTTTTGAAGCTGGGCATTGTGGGACTTCCAAATGTGGGCAAATCCACCCTCTTTAACGCAATAACAAACGCGGGAGCCGAGGCGGCCAATTACCCGTTTTGCACCATAGAACCAAATATTGGGACAGTGGCCGTTCCGGACAGCCGTCTCGATTTTCTTGCTGAGATGTACTCCCCCAAAAAGTATACGCCGGCTGTTATCGAGTTTGTGGATATAGCCGGCCTTGTAAAGGGTGCGTCTAAAGGAGAGGGACTTGGAAACAAGTTTTTGGAGAATATACGCCGGACTGACGCCATTGTCCATGTGGTCAGATGCTTTGACGATGAGAATGTGATACATGTGGAGGGCTCCACCGATCCTGTCAGGGACATGGAGATAATAGATCTGGAGCTGATTATGGCTGATCTCGAGATGGTTGAGCGCAGGCTGGAGAAGGCCCAGAAAGCCGCCAAAAGCGGCGATAAGAAATTTCGCCATGAGGCGGAAGTGATGGAGGAGCTTCGCCGGCATCTGGACGGCGGGCAGTCCGCCCGCAGCTTCCAGTGCTCTGAGTCAGACATGGAGATCATAGCCGCCAGCGACCTGCTGTCGCTGAAGCCTGTCATATATGCCGCAAATATGGACGAGTCCGGCATATCTGAACTGGAAGGAAATAAATATTATAATTTGGTGTGTGAAAAGGCCGAAGCCGAGGGCTCACAGGTGCTGCCGATATGCGCAAAAACGGAGCAGGAGCTTACGGAGCTTCCGCCGGAAGAGCGGGAGATGTTCCTTCAGGACATGGGACTTTCAGAGTCGGGCCTTGACAGGCTTATCAAGTGCTCCTACAGCCTCCTGGGGCTTATATCGTTCCTCACTGCCGGAGCTGACGAGTGCAGGGCCTGGACAATAAAGCAGGGTACCAAGGCTCCACAGGCTGCCGGAAAGATACACTCGGACTTTGAGCGTGGCTTTATCCGTGCAGAGATTGTGGCTTTTGACGATCTCAGGGCCTGCGGGTCAATGGCTGCTGCCAGGGAACGGGGGCTTATACGCTCTGAGGGAAAAGACTATGTCATGCGCGACGGAGATGTGACTCTCTTCAGATTCAATGTCTGAGGCGGGCGCAGATTTTACGCGAGTTTATTTGTGCGCCGCAGGGATAACTGCGGCGCGCTTTTTGTGGGAGGTTATAAATGGAATCGTCAAATAAAAAGCGGATAGACAGTATAGACGCAATGAGGGGCCTGGCTGTAGTGCTTATGGTTATACACCATTTCCTGCTGGATCTGGTGCTTCTCTGCGGTGCGCCCTGGTACCTTTTTTCCAATCCGGTTTTTGATTTCCTGCACTATATCTTTGCAGGGCTTTTTGTGTTCCTGTCGGGGGTGTCCTCCCGCTTCTCCCGCAGCAACCTGAAAAGGGGAGCTAAGTGCTTTGCCATTGCAATGGCGCTTACGCTGGTGACCAGCCTGCCGGTTATTGATCAGCCGATTCGCTTCGGCGTTTTGCATCTGCTGGGCTTTTCCATGCTGTTCTACGGCATTGCGGGCAAAGCTCTGGACAAGATCCCAAGGATAGTTATGCCGTTTTTATACGTTGCACTGCTTTTGGGAAGCCAGCTTCTTGTGACGCGCACTGATATTGGCGGCGCCGCCAGATATCTATTTATGCTCGGCTGGCTCTACCCGGGCTTCTACAGCGCCGATTACTTTCCAATATTCCCATGGCTCTTCGTCTTTTTGCTGGGCACATGGGCGGGGATATATATTAAGGAACGGCGTCTTCCAAATAAGTTTTATACCTTTACATGCCTGATCCTGCCGGATATTGGCCGGCACGCCATGATAGTTTATATATTGCACCAACCGGTGTTCTACGGATTCATATACGGAATTAAATTTCTTATGGGAGAGATATAGATGGACAATCGGGAATTTTTAGAGAGCTTCAGCAGAGAACAGCTGATAGAGCTTATAGAGATATACTCTAAAAACTGGCTGGCTCTTGACGGGGTGTGGTTCCAGTCCATAGAGCAGGCAGAGGGGATGGACGCCGCCATGTTCCACGATGAGCGGGCATGGGAGCGGTTTACCGTGATTGAGGCGCGTCGTATAAAATCCTTTTTGAAGCTGGAAAAGTTTCCAGGGCTTGAAGGATTGGAAAAGGCCCTGCGGCTGCGTTTTTATGGGAATTTGAACAAGGCGTCGTTTGAATATCGGGATAATTCCCTGATATACGCCATGGAGAAATGCAGGGTGCAGTCGGCGCGCCATGTTAAAGGAATGCCGTATCATCCATGTAAAAGCGTGGGGATTATAGAGTACAGCGGCTTTGCCAGGGCTATTGACGAGAGGATAGAGTGCCGCTGCCTGAGCTGCTATCCGGACATAACCGATGAAAGCTGCGCCTGCAAATGGGAGTTTACAATAGCGGAATGACGTTTGAAAATTATGGGAGAATAGAATCTAAATATTTCCGATTCTATTGACGTGGCATTCGCCTGGTGATAAATTGTAGTTAAGAGACGGAAATGAGGCGGCAGAACAGTTTTTTTGGAGCAGGTTGGCGTTTTTTCTGGTACTTATTTGAAAGTCCCAAAGATAAATTGACAGGAGGAGAAAAGCGTGAAGTCAAAGGTCTATTTCACAAGGAACATAACGCCTGAAAAAGTAGTTGAGGCGTACGGAAAGCTGGGTATACAGCTTACCGGCAAAGTGGCTGTGAAAGTCCACTCAGGCGAGAAGGGCAACCAGAATTATCTGACCCCTGAATTCTGGCGGCCCATGGTAGAGGCGGTCCATGGCACGATTGTGGAGTGCAATACGGCCTATGGCGACGCTCAGGGAGGAGTAAGGGACAACACCGAATCCCATCTGAAGCTTCTGGAGGAGCACGGCTGGACAAAGTATTTTGACGTTGACCTGATGGACGCTGAAGGCCCCGACATAATCTGGTCCATACCCAACGGAAAGGTGCTCCATGAGAACCACCTGGGTAAGAACATCGTCAACTACGATTCCATGCTTGTACTGGCTCACTTCAAAGGACATCCCATGGGCGGATATGGCGGAGCATTGAAACAGCTTTCTATAGGCTGTGCTTCCAGAGCGGGCAAGGCGCTTATACACTCGGCAGGCAAAACTGACGACCGCTATGAGACGTGGAAGCAGCATGCCGACAGCACAGCGTTCCCTGAAGCTATGGCCGATGCAGCTATGAGCGTGGTTGAGCATTTTAAAGGAAATATCGCATATATTAACGTAATGAAGAATCTCTCTGTGGACTGCGACTGCTGCCAGGTGGCAGAGGATCCCTGCATGAATGACATAGGCATTCTGGCGTCCCTTGACCCTGTAGCTATAGATCAGGCGTGCATGGATCTTGTTATTAACTCTGATGACCCAGGCCGCGAGCACTTTATGGAGAGGGTGACGAGCCGCAACGGTATCCACACTATTGAGGCCGCTGCTGACCTGGGTTACGGCTCCAGGGAGTATGAGCTCATAGAGTTCTGATTTTTCTGAGGAGCTGGATGCTGCCTTTAAAAACCGTTGACAGCTATTATTTTCGGTGATACAATGCACATTGACCGGCGATGAGGGGAAACCTCATCCCAAGTCTCCCAGTAAAGAGAGGTGCAGCCGCGGCTGAGAGCTGGCCCGAGTGGAGAGGGATGTGCCACCGCTCCCTGAGCTGTGTCCGGAGCGCCCGATAAAGCGCGCTTGAGTTAAACTCAGGGTGGAACCGTGTAAATTATTTGCACCCCTGGAATTTTCCAGGGGTGCTTTTTGTTGGAGGAAGTTATGGAAGACAACAAATACACCTTTGAGAATCCTGAATACAGGAAGACTTACTGGCACACATGCTCACATGTGATGGCACAGGCTGTAAAGCGCCTGTGGCCAGAGGTAAAACTGGCAATAGGTCCGGCTATTGACGAGGGGTGGTACTACGACCTGTACGCGCCCTTTGCATTTACTCCCGAGCATCTTGAGAAGATAGAGGAAGAGATGCGGAAGATAATAAAGGAAAAGCTGAAACTGGAGCGGTTCGAGCTGCCCCGTGACGAGGCTTTAAAGTTTATGGCGGACGAACCTTTTAAAGTTGAGCTTATAAACGACCTTCCGGAGGACGCACACATATCTTTCTATCGCCAGGGCGAGTTTACAGACCTGTGTGCCGGACCGCACCTGGACTCCACCGGCCGCATTAAGGCAAACGCCCTGAAGCTGCTGTCCTGCAACGCCGCCTATTGGCGTGGAGACTCCAACAGGGAGACACTCCAGCGCATTTACGGAATAGCTTTCCCCAAAAAGGATGAGCTGGACGCATATCTTGAGAGGATCGAAGAGGCAAAGCGCAGGGATCACCGCAAGTTGGGCCGGGAACTGGGACTATTTATGATGGCCGAAGAGGGACCCGGCTTCCCATTTTTCCTGCCAAAGGGAATGGTGCTGAAAAACACCCTTCTTGAGTACTGGAGGGAGTGCCATAAGCGATACGGGTATGTGGAGATATCTACCCCGATTATATTAAATCAGGAGCTGTGGCACAGATCCGGTCACTGGGATCACTATAAAGATAACATGTACACCACCGTTATCGACGGCGAGGACTACGCTGTTAAGCCCATGAACTGCCCCGGCGGTATGCTGGTATATAAAAATGAACCCCACTCATACCGCGACTTGCCGTTGAGGATGGCTGAGTTGGGGATAGTACACCGCCATGAGCTGTCAGGCGCGCTTCACGGCCTTTTCAGGGTCAGGTGCTTTACCCAGGACGACGCGCACATATTTATGACACCCGACCAGATGAAGGACGAGATAAAGAATGTAGTGCGGCTCTTTGACGAGATATACTCCACTTTTGGTCTGAGCTATAAGATTGAACTGTCCACCATGCCTGAGGACCACATGGGCGATGAGGATGTCTGGCATTTTGCAGAGAACACCCTGCAGGAGGCCATCACGGAGATGGGCAAAGAGTTTGCCATAAATGAGGGGGACGGAGCCTTCTACGGCCCGAAGCTGGACTTCCACCTGGCGGACTCTCTGGGACGCACATGGCAGTGCGGAACAATCCAGCTGGACTTCCAGATGCCGGAGCGCTTTGAGCTGGAATATGTGGGCGAGGATGGAGCAAAGCACAGGCCGGTTATGATACACAGGGCCCTTCTGGGCTCTATTGAGCGGTTCATTGGCGTCATAACAGAACACTTTGCCGGCGCTTTCCCAACGTGGCTTTCCCCTGTGCAGGTAAAGGTGATGCCCATAACAGACAGGGCCAACGACTACGCTGTATCGGTGGCCAAAAAGCTGGATGACATGGGTGTGCGCGTGGAGACAGACCTCCGCAATGAGAAGATAGGGTACAAGATCCGCGAGGCCCAGTCTATGAAGATACCTTATATGCTGGTAGTGGGCGATAAGGAGGCGGCAGACGGTACGGTCTCCGTCAGGGCGCGCTCCGGCGGAGACAAGGGCGTTATGAGCTTTGACGACTTTGCCGGCAAGCTCGCGGGCGAGATAGAGCGCAGGGATATAGAGCTTTCCATGTAACAAAATGTACTTTTACGCCCGCCGGCGTCCCAGAAAGGGGCCGGCGGGCCGTTTTTGCAAACGCAGGTTAATCTTATATAAAGATCTGAAGAAAAAGTTTTTTCGCTCTGATGAAACATTTTGCATTTCTCAGGCATTATATCTATAGCAGAGGTGACGAGATGTTATTGTTGACAGTTGAGGCGGGAGATGAGCCCGGCAGAGAGCGATCCCATGAGATAGACGGCCTGCTGGCTCTTGTGGCCCGCGGCAGCAGGGAGGCGTTTTCCACCCTGTACGAGCGCACCCGCTCCGATGTGTTCGGATTTGCCCTGTCTATGGTGCGCAGCCGAACCGAGGCAGAGGACATATCTCATGACGTGTATCTGCGCATATGGACGGCGGCGCCTAATTATAAAAGTTCCGGTAAGCCCATTGCCTGGATACTTACCATAACCAAAAATCTTGCCCTGATGAGGCTTCGGGAGCAGGGACGTGTATCCGATACTACGGCCCAGGAGGCCATGATGTTCCTTGCCGACGATCCGGGAGTGTCACCGGAGGACCGGCATCTGTTGTCCCAGGCGTTAAAGGAACTGCCGCCTGAGGAACTCCAGATCGTGACGCTCCACGCGGTATCCGGCTTTGGCCACGGGGAGATTGCCTCAATGATGGGCATGAACGGCGCCACTGTGCGGACAAAATACAGAAGGGCTTTAGCCAAACTCAAACGCATTATAGAGGCGGGGAGCATATGACAGACCGCGATGTAGAACTGCGTTTTAAAGAAGCTGTGGACTCTGCTACTCCCGACATCCTCAGCCAGATCCTTTTGGAACTTCCTGCCCAGGAACGGCCTGAGGAGAAGGTTATAGATATTGACTCTCTGCGCCCCAGGAAAAAGAAGCGTTTTGGACGTTACTTTACCACACTGGCCGCCGCTCTGGTTCTGGCGGTGGGCATATTCGGCTTTACCCGATATATGGCCTATAACCGCGTTGATTCACTGGTGGGGCTTGATGTGAACCCCAGCATAGAACTTGCCCTGAACAGCCGTGAGAGGGTTGTCTCCGTCACCGCCCTTAACGCCGACGGCGAGTCTATAATTGATGGAATGGATCTTCGAGGTACGGACCTTGATGTAGCGGTGAATGCGCTTATAGGTTCCATGCTCACAAATGGGTATATCAGCGACCTTGCAAACTCGGTGCTTGTAACGGTGTCCAATGACGATCCGGCGGCAGCTGCCGATTTGCAGCAGCGTATCTCTGCTGAGATTGAGAGCCTCCTTTCGGTAACAAGCTCCGGCGGGGCTGTCCTGAGCCAGACGGTCACAGAGGATCAGAACATTTCTGATATATCCAGCCAGTATGGCATATCCCAGGGCAAGGCGGCGCTGATAGAGGAGATATTGGCGGGCTCAGTCACGTATACTGTAGATGAGCTGGCGTCTATGTCCATAAACGAATTGGCGCTGCTTTTGAGCAACCCGTCAATCTCCACCCAGGGGGTGTCCTCTACAGGCCAGGCCAGCGATAAGGCATACATCGGCGCGGATGCCGCGGCGCAGGTAGCCTATGCCCATGCGGAAATTACACAGACGGACGTAAACGGCCTTGAGGTGGAGTTTGATCACGAGGATGGACGTATGGTCTACGATGTGGAATTCTATGCGGGAGGCTACGAATACGAGTATGAGATAGACGCTTCCACAGGCGAAGTGGTAAGCTACAGCGTGGAAAATTCCGGCGGATGGGTGCCCCATGAAGATATGTCACAGCTGCCCCAGGACGGCCAGATAACCTCCCAGCAGGCGCTGGATATCGCACTGGAAAGCGCCGGCCTCAGTAGGGAACAGGTGAATGTGGATAAATCGGAGCTGGATTGGGATGACGGCATTTTGACGTATGAGGTGGAGTTTTACGCCGACGGGTATGAGTATGAATATAAAATAGATGCCTATACAGGTGGGATCCTGGAACAGGATAAAGAGTGGGATTGAATAGCCGCCGCTTATAAATCGACGGTTTGCTCCCACCGTGAGAACGGGCAATTTTCCCTTCCGCCTGGCTCCGCCGGCGGAAAAACTTAAAGCCCTGATTGGCGCGTAAGCGCTAATCAGGGCTTTTTAGTTATGCTACAGAAGGGGCTGCTCATTTATAATGAGCTTAAACTGCAAATCCAGCTTGTTTGCGGCCTTTCGGCAGAGAATCATACGGTCCATGAATATTTCAAAATAGTCCATAACTGAGCCGTAGCGTGTGTCAATGGAGAGCTTTAACTTTATATTTGTGTGTTCTTCATTGATCTTCAGCTGCGAACGCTTGACAGAATAATTGACCCGGTCATGGATATCAAAGCTGGATATATCGGGGTTGCGCACTCTGGAGCGCCGCACGTCGGATTTATCTGCAAGAATCAGTGCGGCGGCGGGAGCCGTTACTGGGACGCCGGTGCCTTCGTCGTGATTGCCTATGGCGGTCACCACAGTGGCGACTTCCGATGCGTCCATTCCCATATCGGTGAGTATCCTGAAGGCCATTACGGCTCCGCTCTGGGAGTGATCCACACGATTTACAAGATTGCCTATATCGTGGAGAAAAGCCGCAATCTTCATCACCTCTATGTCCCGCTGAGGGAACCCCAGAGTGGAAAGTATGTAGTCGCATGTTTCAGCGACCATTGTAACATGGGCAAAACTGTGCTCGGTAAATCCCAGCGCCTGCAGGGATTCATCAGCCTTTGCTATATATGTCCTTATGGTGGGATTAGTTCTGATATCGTCGTATGTTACCAACGTGGCACCTCCTAAAGGGGATATTCAAGTCCCTATGCGGCCAAACAGCCAGGCGACAACAAAGCCCGCTGCTGCAAGCAGGAGACTTACTACCTGTCCCCAATCGTAGGTGAGGCCGGGGAATATGAGGATTGCGGAGACTATGAGAAAACCTAACACGCCGTAGTAGGCATAACCGTAGAACCTGTCGAACAGCCAGCGGGCAGCTTTGATGGTTAAAAGGGCGAAGACAACCGCGCCGATCGCCAGGAAGGCGAGTATAACCAGGTCCATATCGGCAACAGCCGCCATGGCGGGTTTGTACCAGCCCAGGTACATGAGTATAAAAGATGTGGATATGCCGGGTATGACTGTACCCACCGAAAGGATGGCGCCTGAGATAAGCGCTTCCAGGGGGCGCAGCGTACCGGCGGCCGTGGCTGCGGAGGCCTCTTTGTCAAGGAAGAGCATGGCGGAGGCCAGAAGTGCGCCGCCCAGGGTGGCTATAAGATAGCGTGCTTTAAACCCTCTGGCATTGGCCTCTCTGAGAAAAGACGGGATTCCCCCCGCTACAAGGCCCAAAAACAGGTACATGACCTGGACATAGTGGTTTTCCATTACGCCGTCCAGGGCAATGGATCCCAGCATAAGGCCCAGCCCTGCGCCTATGCCGATGGGAGCCAAGAACAGCAGATTGCGCTTCGGCGACTTGAAAAAGTTGGCTATTGCGTCGATCATGGGACGGTATATACCCAGGCTCACGGCCATTACGCCGCCTGAGACCCCAGGCAGTATGCCGCCTATGCCGATTACAAGACCAACAAGAATGTGGAGCAGGGCTGTGCGCTTATATTCCCTTGAGTGCAATGCCTCCGATACAGGATCGTTTACCTGCATATTTTCAGAAGAAACCTCTGAGGGGCGGGAAGTCCCCTCAGAGATATTGGGATTTTTACTTTTCTTTTTTGGGTTTTTAGGTTCTCTCATAAAAAGGTCTCTTTTGCTGTAGAATTATTTTGCCGTTTTTTCAGTTTTCCTCTGGATGAACTTTGCAAATTCGACTATTGGTATGACTGAGACAGCCAGAGCCATTGCCACCAGGTATTCTGCAATTGATATAGCTTCAAAGTCAAAGGCGCGGTTCAGGAACGGCACGTATATGACAAGGAGCGTGAGTATAAATGATATTCCCATAGCGCCCCACAGGAATTTGTTGTGATTTTTAAGGGTAAACACTGAAGCCCTCCGTGAACGCATGTTGAAGGAGTGGAATATCTCTGTCATCGACAATGTCAGGAAAGCCATTGTCATACCGTCGGGGCTGGGGGCAATCTCCCAGACGCCTGACTCCATAAAGTGGCCGATGAAATACGAGGCCATAGTTATAATCGTAACGATAAAGCCCTGTATAAATACGTCTGCTCCCATGCCTCCGGCAAATATGCCCTCCCTGGAATCCCTGGGAGGCTTCGACATGCTGTCGGGTTCAGCTTTTTCCATACCCAGTGCCAGGGCAGGGAAACAGTCTGTTATAAGGTTAATCCATAGAAGATGCACAGGCTCTAAAATTGTAAAGCCAAGCAGGGTTGCGAAGAATATGGACAGCACCTCAGAGAGGTTGGAGGCGAGAAGGAACTGAATCGCCTTGCGTATGTTGGCATAGATCCTGCGCCCCTCCTCCACTGCGGAGACTATTGTGGCAAAGTTGTCGTCGGCAAGGACCATGTCAGCAACATTTTTCGTTACGTCAGTGCCAGTTATGCCCATGCCCACGCCTATATCGGCGTTCTTTATGGACGGGGCGTCGTTTACGCCGTCGCCTGTCATGGCGGTGACTTTGCCCTTCTTCTGCCAGGCGTTAACTATCCTCACCTTGTGCTCAGGCTGGACACGGGCATAGACTGAGTATTTTTCTATGTTGGCGTTTAGCTCGTCATCGCTCATTTCATCAAGCTGCGCGCCGGTGATAGCCTGGTCGCTTGAAGTTATTATCCCCAATTCCATGGCTATTGCAACGGCCGTATCCACATGGTCGCCTGTTATCATAACGGGGCGTATTCCAGCCCGGCGGCACTCGGCTATGGCATCCAGGACTTCCGGCCTTATGGGGTCGATCATACCTGTAAGACCGATATAGCACAGATCCTGTTCCAAAAATTCAGGGGATAGTGATTCGGGCATCTTATCCCAGCTGCGGCAGGCTGCGCACAGGACGCGCAGCGCCCTGCTGGCCATGGATTTATTATCTTCAAGCGCCTTCTGACGGATCTCCTCCGTTATTGGCTTTACAGTTTCGCCGTCCATATAGTGGGTGCAGCGGCGTATGACCTCGTCTGGTGCGCCCTTTGTAAACTGGATGAATTTTACGCCGTCTGCGTGGACGGTGCTCATCATTTTCCTCATGGAGTCAAAGGGGGCCTCTCCAACCCTGGGGAGCTCCTTTGCAAGGTCATCTTTTCTCAGATTAAGGGAGGCTGCATAGTTGACAAGGGCGGCCTCTGTGGGTTCGCCCTGGGCCTGGCCGTCCTCGCCCAATTCCGCATCGGAGCACAGGGCCATAGCTGTGGCGAGAAGGCGCTCATCACCGCCTGCATGGTCAACGACCGTCATCTTGTTTTGAGTGAGGGTGCCTGTTTTATCGGAGCATATTACTTGGGTGCAGCCGAGGGTTTCAACGGCTGTGAGCTTGCGTATTACAGCATTGCGGCGGGACATGTTTGTGACGCCTATAGACAGGACTATCGTCACAACTGCGGCGAGACCCTCTGGAATTGCCGCAACAGCCAGGCTGACTGCCACCATGAAAGTATCAAGCAGCACAACGCCGTTTATATCAGGATAGGCTCTTATAAGGTTTACGGCGAAGATGACGACGCATATGCCGAGAACCAGGACGGTGAGTATGCGGCTCAACTGCGAGAGCTTACGCTGCAATGGGGTCTGATTATCCTGTGCGCTTGTAAGGGCGTCGGCTATCTTGCCCATCTCTGTGTCCATGCCTGTGGCTGTGACTACGGCGCGGCCGCGGCCGTAGACCACCGTGCTGCCCATGTAAGCCATGTTTGAACGGTCGCCCAGCGGTACGTCTTTGGACTCCCCAAGGCGAAGGGCGTCCGTCTGCTTTTCGGACGGGACCGACTCTCCGGTGAGGGCTGCTTCCTCGATCTTCAGACTGGCGCACTCAATAAGCCGGCAATCTGCCGGTACGGCATCGCCTGCCTCCAGAACAACCACATCACCGGGAACCAGCTCATCGCTTTTCACAGTGATGTGCTTGCCGTCGCGGATAACTTTTGAGGTGGCTGCGGCTATAGCGGACAGCGCTTCAATGGCTTTTTCTGCTTTGCTCTCCTGGGCCACTCCCAGGACGGCGTTGATTACTACGACTATCAGGATTATGACCACATCCGCCATTGATTCGCCGGAATACACAGATACAATACCTGATACGACGGCTGCCACAATGAGAATTATGATCATGGGGTCTGCCAGCTCTTTCAGGAAACGCTGGAGCAGGGAGGCTTTTTTCGCCTCTTTTAACTTGTTGGGCCCGTACTTTGAAAGACGGGCGGAGGCTTCAGATTGGGAAAGCCCATCTTGGGAGGAACCCAATTCTGAAATGGTTTCCGGTACGCTTTTCAGATATTCTTTCATGATACCCTCCATTCTCACATGCAGGTGAACGGCGGCCAAGTCCTATTTACTATTTCCCAATAGGTGGTTAAAGTATAACATATACGTCAAAATATTACCACCCATTAGAAAGATATGCGGCCATTAAAATTTGATTAAGATTTTTGCCGGATGCGAAAAAAGACCTGCGGATACGCATATGCGTATCCGCAGGTCTGATCGTTAAGGACAAGCCAGGCCGAAGCCATGAGTGTTGACTTGCGCCGCGCCAAAAGCGCCGACTACTCCCCCGCAGGTGTATTTACATATAAAATATACTAAAAGCGTATCCGAAAGTCAAGGATTCAAGAGGCGAATTTCTGAGTGTGCCTATTATATGGTACTCAGTGGAATCCAGCTGGCAGCTGGATACGCAGCAAAATGACTAAATTGTATTTCTGGAAAACATAACAAAAAGACTATTTTAATATATAAATACGCGAGAACACAATTAAATACGACAAAATTTGAATTTTTTTGTATCATCCAATTGACAATAATATAAAAGCGACATATAATTGCATCACCATATGGCACATGACACGGCACAGCAGATAGCCGTGCGGAATATGGCGGGAGCCGGATGCTCTCCACTTCTACATGGTGGCGTTTATATGTTCCGACCCCAAAGGAAAAATGCGTGGGAGGGAATTGAAATGAAAAAGCTTTTTGCACTTCTCCTGGCTGTGACTATGGCGCTTGCCATAACCGCCTGCAGTTCATCTGGCGGCAGCGAAGACAGCATAAAAATCGGACTGCTTGCTCCCCTTACCGGAGAAGTGGCCCAGTATGGACTTTCGGTATCTTCAGGCGCCGAGCTGTATATTAAGGAGATAAACGAAGCCGGCGGGATTAACGGCAAGACGATTGAAGTTATCAAATACGATGAGCAGGGCGATGCCACAGAGGCAGTAAATAACTATTACCGCCTTGTTGACGATGGCGTTGTCGGGATTATAGGCGATGTCACATCGGCTCCCACAGTCGCTGTAGCACAGGCCTCGGTTGAGGACAATATGCCCATGGTGACTGCCTCTGCAACGGATCCGTCTGTTATTTCATACGGCAGCAACTTCTTCCAGGCCTGCCTTAACGAGCCCTACCAGGGGACGACTATGGCCAGCTTTGCGGCAAATGAGCTGGGTGTGACAAGCGCCGCTACCATATACAACACGGGCGACGACTATTCCATCGGCTGCAACGACGCCTTTGTGGAACAGTGCGGAGAGCTTGGCGTGCAGGTCCTGGCCCAGGAGGGCTATGCCGACGGAGACGTGGACTTTAATGCGCAGCTCACCTCAATAATAGCTTCCGGAGCCCAGGCGATCTTCTGCCCCAACTACTACCAGGACGACGGGATGATTGTGACCCAGGCCAGGACGCTGGGCTTCACCGGATACATACTGGGTGTCGACGGCTGGACAAACACCCATGAATATACAGATCCGGAGAACCTTTATGATTGCTATTTCTGCACTTCATTTGCTATAATAGACGATGAAAAGATAAACGAATTTGCAGAGGCTTACAGAGCTGAGAACGATAAGGACCCAGGAAATTTTGAGGCGCTGGGCTATGACGCCGCCATGGTGCTCATCAACGGCATAAAAGCTGCAGAGGACGCCGGCCTTGAAGCGGGGAGCGATGAGTATAAGCAGGCGGTTATAGACGGAATAGCCAACGGAGTCGTTGAAGGGGTCACCGGCGAGATATCCTATGACGGCACAGGCGCTCCGACAAAGTCCATCATGATAGTGTCCCTTGACAGCGGATCTCCAGAGTTTTACATGAATTATTGATGCCCTTTCTTGGCAGTACTTACGGCATGAATTCAAAGGTGGGGAAGGCGGCAGCCATCCCCGCCTTTGATATAATTTTGGGGTAGAATAGCAGGACAATAAAAATATGCGAGGGGGAGAATGTTTTGATATTTTTTCAACAGCTGCTGAACGGCTTGCAATTGGGCAGTATTTATGCCCTTGTGGCGCTGGGATACACAATGGTTTACGGCATAATACTGCTTTTGAATTTTGCCCACGGAGATATAATAATGGTGGGGGCTTATGTGTCATGGGCAGTTATGACGCGCCTTCAGCTAGGACCGGTTACGGCGGTCTTCGCCTCTATTCTCCTGTGCACTCTTCTGGGGGTTATAATAGAGAAAGTAGCTTACGCCCCTTTGCGTTCAGCGCCCAGGCTGTCGCTGCTCATTACAGCTATAGGCGTCTCTTACTTTCTTGAAAATGGAGCGCAGCTTATATTCGGCGCAGACGGAAAGAACATGACGGCCATATTCTCAATACCGAACCTGACAATTGGGTCGCTGACTCTCAGTTCAACGGCCCTTGTCACCCTGGCTGTGACGATTTTGGCTATGATGGGCCTTCTTGTGCTGGTGCATAAAACAAAAATGGGAAAGGCCATGAGGGCGGTCTCAGAGGATATGGGCGCAGCGCAGCTGATGGGCATATCGGTAAATGCTACCATATCTTTTACCTTTGCAATAGGCTCCCTGCTGGCCGGCATAGGAAGCGTTCTGTATTCCAATATATATCAGATGGCCACACCGACTATGGGGTCAATGCTTGGTCTTAAAGCGTTTGTCGCCGCTGTGCTTGGCGGGATAGGCTCTATTCCAGGAGCCATGATAGGCGGATTTGCTGTGGGCTTTATCGAGATATTCGTCTCCGCCATAAAAATAGGCCAGCAGAGTCTGTCGGTATGGCGTGACGCAGTCGTCTTTGCGATACTTATAATAGTTCTTGTTGTTAAGCCCACGGGAATTATGGGCCATAAGGTGCGGGAGAAGGTGTGATTCCATATGAGAGACAAATATAAACGCATACCGGTTCCTGTTCGCTATCTTATTAATGCCGTTCTGTGCGCGCTTTTTCTGGTGATTGTACAATCCCTTATATCTGGAGGAGCGATATCCAGATACCAGTCAGGTATCCTGGCTCAGATCGGCGTATACATAATAATGGCGGTGTCCCTGAATATAGCTACGGGCTACCTTGGACAGCTGCCTTTAGGACACGCGGGTTTTATGAGCATAGGCGGTTACTCCTGCGCGATTTTCATGATGCGCCTGTCGGACAAGCTGGGTGTTGAGACGGCGGATCTCCTTGTGCCGGGACTTATATTCGGCGGATGCGTTGCCGCGCTGTTTGGACTTATTATCGGCATACCGGCCCTCAGGCTCAAAGGCGATTACCTGGCGATTGTGACCCTGGGGTTTGCGGAGATAATAAGGGTGTTTATGCTGAACATTGATTCATTGCTGGGCTTTAAATTTACAGGCGGCGCAGGGGGCCTTACAGGTATACCGCGCTACTCAAATTTTCTCAACGTATTTATAACGGTGATACTTGTCTGCTTCTTTATACATACGATGATGAAATCGCGCCACGGCCGCGCCATACTGGCTATAAGGGACAACGAGATAGCCGCAGAGGCGTCCGGCGTGAACGTATCTTATTATAAGACCCTGGCATTTGTCATATCTGCGTTTTTCGCAGGGATCGGCGGCGGCCTTCACGCAGGGAACATTGGAGTAATGGATCCGACTAAATTCGGATTTATGGAGTCTATTGAGATACTGGTTATGGTGGTCCTGGGCGGAATGGGTTCTATGCTTGGATCCATATCAGCTGCCACAGTTATTACAATTGTAAATCAAGCGCTCACCAGCTTAAGCGAGTACAGGATGGTCATATACGCCCTGCTGCTTATTGTTGTCATGATGTTCAGGCCCAAGGGGCTTTTCGGGACGTATGACTTTTCCCTGAACCACGTTATGGAGAGACTGCTGAACAGGGACTTCCCCAAAAGGATGAATAGGGGGGCGAAAAAATGAACGGCACCAGATTGGTTGATTTTCCCAGCCACAGCAAAATTCCGGAGAGAGACATAGGCGTAAGGCCCATACTTGAGGTAAACGGGCTGGGAATAGACTTTGGCGGCCTGACAGCTGTGGAAGATTTTACACTGACTATCGGCCGGACGGAGATCGCAGGGCTTATCGGCCCCAATGGGGCGGGAAAGACCACAATATTCAACCTGCTTACAAAAGTGTACCAGCCCACAAGAGGGGCGATACTGCTGGACGGGAAGGACACTGCCAACATGACCACCGTGCAGGTGTGCCACGCAGGGATAGCCAGAACATTCCAGAATATCAGGCTGTTCCAGGATATGAGCGTTATGGACAATGTGCTGGTGGGCATGCACCAGTCCATAAAGGGGAGCCTCGCTTCAGCGATGCTGCGGCTGCCTGTGTACTGGAAGGAGGAGAAGAGAGCCAGGCAGGAGGCCATGGAGCTCCTATCGATTTTCCACATGCAGGATATGGCCGGCGCTCAGGCAGGCTCGCTTCCCTACGGCGCACAGAGGCGCCTTGAGATAGTCAGAGCTCTTGCGACGCACCCAAAAATACTGCTGCTGGATGAACCTGCGGCAGGCATGAACCCTTCGGAGACTGGCGAACTTATGGAGAATATACGCGACATAAACAGGCGTTTTGGAATAGCCATTATGCTGATAGAACACGATATGAGCCTCGTTATGGGAATTTGCGAGGGGATTGCGGTGCTTAACTACGGACGCATAATAGCAAAGGGAACCCCGAAAGAGATACAGAGCAACCCCGAGGTTATCGAGGCGTACTTGGGCAAAGGGAGAGGTGATTGATTTGAGCCTTCTCAATGTGCAGGACATACATGTGTATTATGGAAGTATACACGCCATAAAGGGTATATCCTTTTCTGTGGAGGAAGGGGAGATAGTGTCCCTGATTGGTGCAAACGGTGCGGGAAAGTCCACGACCTTAAAAACCATATCGGGACTCATGCGGCCGAAAACAGGCAAGATTGAGTTTGCCGGAGCCGATATTACGACAATGAAGGCCCATAAAATTGTGGCCGCAGGGCTGGCACAGTGCCCAGAGGGCAGGCGTGTTTTCTCAAAAATGACTGTCCAGGAGAATTTGGAGATGGGCGCATATACCAGGAAAAGCGCAGAGACTGAGACGTCGATTGAGGATGTTTACCGCCGCTTCCCAAGGCTGAAGGAGCGATATAAGCAGGAGGCAGGCACGCTGTCGGGAGGCGAGCAGCAGATGCTGGCCATGGGAAGGGCTATGATGTCCCGCCCTAAACTGCTGATGCTGGACGAACCGTCCATGGGGCTGGCGCCGCTGCTGGTTGAGGAGATATTTGAAATAATAGGAGAACTTAACAGAAGCGGCACCACAGTGTTGTTAGTAGAGCAGAACGCACAGATGGCCCTGTCCATATCCAACAGGGGATACGTACTGGAGACCGGTAGGATAGTCATATCTGGTACCGGAGATGAGCTTTTGAGAGATGACCAGGTGAGAAAAGCATACCTGGGAGGATAAAATTATACGAAGATGCGCCGCAGCAAATCTGCGGCGCATCTTCGTATTCACACATATTTTCGGGGGAGAGAAGATATTTACGGCTCTTTTTCCATGGACAGCGCCGCAGAATATACGGCGTTTTTTGTATAACCTGCGTCCTGAGCCACCCTTCTGGCGGCATCTTTCAGAGAGACTCCCGTTTTGTGCAGCTCAATTGCAGCGGCGGCAGCATCCTCAATGGAGAGGAACGGGACTTTTTCCTCAGGCGCTCCGGCAATTACAAGTACAAATTCGCCTCTTGGCGGCGTGACAGTGTATAGCTCCAGAGCTTTTGAGAGAGTGGTGCGCAGAACCTGCTCATGGAGCTTTGTCAACTCACGGCACACTGCGATATCCCTGTCCCCAAATACGGACAGCATGTCCCTGAGAGTGTTTACGAGCTTGTGAGGCGCTTCATAGAAAATCATGGTGCGTTTTTCGTTTTTCAGGGATTCCAGGTGTTCGGCTCTGCTTTTTTTTGATACGGATAAAAATCCCTCGAATGTGAAGCGGCCTGTGGGCAGAGCCGACAGGGCCAGGGCGCTTACGGCTGCACAGGGGCCTGGGACTACCACTGCCTCCACGCCGTTTTCAGCGCATAGCCTGACCATATCCTCACCAGGGTCGGAGATAGCCGGCATGCCCGCGTCAGACACAAGCGCACAGCTCTCTCCTGCCAGCAGCCTGGAGAGAATTCTCTGGCCGCTGCCAGACTGATTGTGCTGATAATAGCTGACAAGCTGCTTTTTTAGTCCCAGGTGGTTCAGAAGCTTCATGGTGACCCGCGTATCCTCAGCTGCTATAAAATCTACTTCCTCCAATGTCCTTGCGGCCCTTGGAGATATATCGCCAAGATTGCCTATTGGCGTTGCTACCAGGTAAAGTTTTCCAGACATTATTCACTGCTCCTGTAGAAAATGGTATATACGGCGTATTTCGTCTGTATCCGCCCCGCTGCCGTCTTTGATAATCAGCGCCGGTTCAACCCGCACGCCCGGGCGGCCGCCTCGGCGGCATTCCACGAGAAAGATGGAGGGAGGAGAGCTGGGGCTGCCCTGGACAAGCCTCAGACGTTTCGGCTCAAGACTGTGGGAGGATAAAATGCACAGGGCCTCGCTGAGACGGAACGCAGGGCCGCACATGGCAAACCTGCCGCCGTCTCCCAAAAGCCTGGAGACGGTGAAAGCCAGCTGGCTGAGCGTGCAGGTGTCCTCCTGCCGGGCGCCTGAACGCTTGGATGAGCTGGGGGAAGTGCCGCTGCCTATGGGAAAATAAGGTGGGTTTGAGACTATAAGCTGGTATTTTCCCACATCGGCTTCTCTCAGTGACCGCAGATCACCGCATATGACCCGCAGATGGCCGTCAAGCCCGTTGAGATGGATATTCCGGCCGGCGCACGCCACAGCCTCAGGTGAGATATCCACAAGGTCGATGTGCATCCCCGGCCGCCGGTGAGACAAAATTAGAGATATTATTCCGGAACCACAGCCCAGGTCGGCGCACTTGCGTACTCCGGAAAGCGCGACAAAATTAGAGAGCAGCACAGAATCTGTGCCAACTGGATATACGTCAGTATTAGTTTCCAGTTTTGGACCGCCAGGCCACAGTTCAAAAATATCCATCAATTGCTCCAATAATCAGATTTGCCCGCAGGCCGTAATACCGGCAGTTTTTTAGATATCAAGATTATATAATAGCAATGCCGCCTTTTCAATTGTGAATTGGCGGTATTAAAGGATAATACCTTATAACATATGCGGAAAACCGGTACAGAACTTCTGCACCGGTTTTCCAACTTATGTTTTGATCTTTTTTCTCACTCAGCGGAGATGGCGCCGACAGGGCAGCCGTCCTCGCAGGCGCCGCAATCGATGCAGACATCGGCGTCGATTACATAGTGCTCGCCACCATCGGAAATGGCGGAAACAGGACAGGTATCGGCGCAGGCGCCGCAGGAAATGCAATCGCTGCTAATTACGTGTGCCATATTAAAGTACCTCCAATTGACCTTTTATTCTCCGCTCCGCTTATTTTCAGAGCGTGTTTTCAATAGCATTGTAACACGAAATCCTGAAAAATCAATTATATATTTGAACAATTTATAGTCAATTAAACTTTGAATTTTAAAACTTAAAAAACTTTAAAATTTAAAGAAAAACTTAAAAAACTAAAGAGATAATGAGATATACAAAAGTCAAAGAAGGTCAAAAGTCAGAAAAGGTCAAAACGGAAGTTGATAAATGTCTGAGAGAAGTGTACTATAACACTCGAAAGGTCAAAGAAAGTCAAAGTCAGATGAGACCAAGAGGTGATACAGCATGGGCATGAGCGACGTGATAGCTAATTTTATAAACGACCTTTTAAAGGATGGCAGCACGGCGGAACTGCAGAGGTCTGAGCTTGCCAGCAAGTTCGGATGTGTGCCCAGCCAGATAAATTATGTAATATCCACTAGATTTTCACCGGAGAGAGGCTACATAGTCGAGAGCCGCCGAGGCGGTGGCGGGTACATAAGGATACGCAGGGTCAGATCGGATCCGAAGCTCCTTATTATGCACACCATAAACGCTATAGGCGAGTCAATAGATCTGAGTACGTCGGCGGCGCTGCTGCAAAATTGCGTGTCTGCCGGAGTGCTGGGAGAGGGAGCCGCCAGACTGATGCTGTCGGCGATTGGCGATAGCGCCATGAAGCCTGTGGAGCCGGCGGGACGGGATACCGTACGGGCCAGCGTTCTGAAGCAGATGTTGTTGGCAACCTTATAGGATAGAAAAGTCTTTGAGAGAGATCGAAAGGAGATTTTGAATTATGAAATGCACAAATTGTGGTAAAAATAATGCCAGTTATCATTATAGGTACAATATAAACGGGACAGTCACTGAGGCGCACCTGTGCCCTGAGTGCGCGGCCAAGATGGTACCCAGCATGCAGCCGGCCTTTGGCGGAAGCGGCATGGGGATGCTGGAAGGTATGATGAGGAACTTTATGAATGACGATTTCTTCGGCAGTTTTGTAAATGACGGATTTTTTGGCAGGAGCATGTTTACCCCTATGATGACTTTCGGATTTCCTGCAATGCTGATGCCGGGCATTGAGATCAGGTACCCTTCAGCCGCCCCTGAAGCAGACGGCGCTGAGAGCCAGACCGCTCAGGAACAAAATTCCCAAGTGGATCCGGAGCTCTCAAAGAGGCGTGAGATAAACGCCCTGCGTGAGCAGATGAAGGCCGCGGCAGAAGCCGAGGACTATGAGAAGGCCGCTCAGCTGCGCGATCAGCTCCACAAACTGGAGAATGACGGCGGCAAGGACAAGGCTGAATAATCCGGAACATTATGGACGGGAGGCAGTCTCCCGTCCATAATTTGGACCTGTGAAGCAGGCAAAGAGCTGCGATACTTGATTTAATATTTTGACTGAGTTTTTCCTACGTTGAAGCGGAGGTGCATATATATGAAATTTGAGGATAGGTTTACTGAACGCGCTAAGAATGTTTTGAATTTAGCCCATGAGGCAGCGGCAAATATGGGCCATGGATATGTGGGCAGCGAGCATATTCTGCTGGGCATAGCGTCTGACGGCGGCGGCAGCGCTGCAAAGGTACTGAGGGATGCAGGGCTTGATAAGGAGCTTATCGAGGATTCGATAGAGAAATTCGTGGGCAGAGGCGAGAGCGGAACCACCACAGTGCAGGGGCTTACACCCAGGGCAAAAAGGATAATAGAGATCGCCGTAGCGGAGGCAACACGACTTGGACACAATTATGTAGGTACAGAGCACCTGCTGATGGGTATACTCCGCGAGTATGACAGTGTGGCGTCAAAGATAATCACAGCCTCAGGCGCTGACCCCAACAAGCTGTATACGGATATAATAAATGTGTTCTCATCTTCAGCTGGCCGCCGTCCTCAGGAGGCGCAGCGTGTGGGCGCAAACCACAGTGAGACCAAGACGCTGGATCAGTTCTCCCGAGATCTGACGGCAGCCGCAGCCAGGGGAGAGCTGGACCCTGTCATAGGCAGGGAAAAGGAAGTGCAGCGGGTGGTCCAGATACTCTCCCGCCGTACAAAGAACAATCCGGTACTTATCGGTGAGCCCGGCGTGGGAAAGACAGCCATAGCCGAGGGGCTGGCCCAGAGGATCATCTCAAGCGATGTGCCGGAGACACTGATAGGCAAGAGGGTAGTATCCCTTGACTTGACGGGTATGTTGGCCGGCACCAAGTATAGGGGCGACTTTGAAGAGCGCATAAAAAACGCCATAGACGAAGTGAAAAACGCCCACGACGTTATACTCTTCATTGATGAGCTGCACACTATAATCGGCGCAGGGGCGGCTGAAGGCGCCATAGATGCCTCCAATATCCTAAAGCCTGCGCTGTCAAGAGGTGAGATACAGGTTATAGGCGCCACGACTCTCAATGAGTACAGAAAATATATCGAAAAAGACGCCGCCTTGGAGCGACGTTTCCAGCCGGTGCAGGTGGACGAACCCACCACCCAGGAGTCAATAGAGATACTCAGGGGCCTTCGTGACAAGTACGAGGCGCACCACAAGCTGAAAATAACAGATGAGGCCATTGAGGCGGCCGTAAAGCTGTCAGAGCGCTATATAAACGACAGATATCTGCCTGATAAGGCCATTGACCTTCTTGACGAGGCAGCTTCCAGGGTCAGAATGGAGGAGCTTAGACTGCCGCCGGATCTGAAGGAACTGGAGAGCCAGGTCAACGCATTGGCGGCGGAGAAGGAGTCGGCAGTTAGGAATCAGGACTTTGAACGCGCTGCCCAGATCCGCGATGAGGAGAAGGAGAAGAAAAACCAGCTGGAGATAGTCCGCAACCAGTGGAACTCCGGCCGCGCCGGAGGCGCCGGTAAACAGGTGACGGCTGAGGACATAGCCGCTGTTGTGTCGCTGTGGACCGGCATACCTGTCACCACACTGACAGAGGACGAGAGCCAGAGGCTCCTGCGTATGGAGGAGATAATCCACAAGAGGGTTATCGGCCAGGACGAAGCCGTCTCCGCCGTGGCAAAGGCCATACGCCGCGGGCGTGTGGGTCTTAAGGATCCAAAGCGTCCGATAGGCTCATTCCTCTTTTTGGGTCCTACAGGCGTTGGTAAGACAGAGCTGTGCCGCGCCCTTGCCGAGGCGATGTTCGGAGATGAGAACGCCATGATAAGGATAGATATGTCCGAGTACATGGAGAAACACACAGTATCTAAGCTCATCGGATCTCCCCCAGGATATGTGGGCTACGATGAGGGCGGACAGCTTACGGAGAAAGTGCGCCGTCACCCGTACTCTGTGGTGCTGTTTGATGAGATAGAGAAAGCCCATGAAGATGTGTTTAATATCATGCTCCAGATAATGGACGACGGCCGCCTTACAGACTCCCAGGGCAGGCATGTGGACTTCCGCAACACGGTAATCGTAATGACCTCCAATGTGGGAGCCAGGAATATCACGGAGAAATCTGCCCCTCTGGGCTTCCGCGATGGCGAGCAGGATAAGCTTCGGGAGAGCGATGAGCGGATCCGCGATGCAGTAATGGGCGATCTTAAGAGAACTTTCAAGCCTGAGTTCCTCAACCGTATAGATGAGATAATAGTGTTCCATCAGTTGACAAAGCCTGAGATCAGGAAGATTGCCGGTAATATGCTGGAGACCGTGTCGCAGCGTATCGAGGGTATGGATATCCGCATGACGTGGGATGAGCCCGCCGTAGATCTGCTGGCTGATGAGGGATTTGACCCGGTATATGGAGCCAGGCCCCTGCGCCGCAAGATACAGAGCAGCGTGGAGGACGGCATCGCCGAGCAAATGCTGGAGGGTACTGTCACAGCCGGCGACACCGTCGATGTGACGGTTCGCGACGGCAAGATATATATCCAGGCAAAAAAAGAGGCTGAGAAAACGGCGGCGGGATCGGCTGCTGAGTAAAAGGTTAAATGTGTGGCGCCCCCAGATGGTTTACCCGTCTGGGGGCGCTTTTTCTGTGAAAAAGAAAAAACTTTTAGAAATATGGGCATTGCCATGTAGTTTTTAACGATAAAACCGTAGTATATGTATAAGGGCGGAAAGGGGGAGAGCAGATGATGGAAGATGAAGAGATAATCCGGTTGTTTTTTGCGCGCTCTGAACAGGCAATACAGGAACTGGATAGCAAATACGGGAAGGTATGCGGCAAACTCTCCTATGGAATTGTTGGCAACATCCAGGATGCGGAAGAGTGCGTCGGCGACGCGTACCTGGGCGTGTGGAACGCCATCCCGCCGGCACATCCCAAACCGCTTTTGCCTTATGTGGTAAAGATTGTCAGAAATATCTCATTGAAGACTTACTGGAAAAAGGAAGCGGCAAAACGCGGCAGCAGATACGCTGTTGCCCTGGAGGAAGTGGAATCGTCCATTGCAGACGGGAAAACAGTGGATGAGGAGATGGAGGCCAGAGAGCTGTGCCGGGTTATTGAGAGCTTTTTGGACACGCTGTCATTGGAAAACAGGGTTATTTTCATGCGCCGCTATTGGTTTGCCGACAGCTACAGGGACATAGCTCAGCTTTTAGGAATTTCAGAGAAAAGCATCTCCGTACGGCTTACACGTATACGGGAGAAAATGAGGAGCCATCTTGCGGAAAGAGGGATATCTATATGAATATAAAGAAGTTTTCAGAGGCTATGGGAGAGATTGATATCAGATATGTTGACGAGGCATTAAGCTACAAAAAGGGCAGTAAAAGGCGCCAGCGGATAAGATGTACCGCCGCAGCCGCCGTCCTTGCGGCGGTACTGGCCGTGTGCCTGATTATGACGGACGCACCCTTCCGGCGGAATGGCGATTTGACTATTCAGCTGTCAGAAAACTCTGAAAATGTTGTTGCCAGATATATAGACCAGGCGCCGTCGGTGAGCGCCGTGGCCGATTTGCAACCCCTTGCTGAAGAGGAGATATTTTCCGCATCCCACATGGCTGTATTTAGAGGCACTGTCCTTGAAATCAGGAATATTGAGCTGGATTTTAACGGTGACAAGGCGTATCGGGCAATTGCGGAAATCAGAGTGGAAGAGGCGCTTCAGGGGCCGTGCGCGGCGGGAGACAGCGTATCAGTCCTGCTGCCGTGCCCAATTATGGAGGACGTCTGGGTAGAGGACACAGATGTGATTTCAGCCATGAGAGCGGGTGTGGAGGGAATTTTCATGCCGATGATTTACGACGATGAAAACTCCGTCTGGATACAGAATAATGCCAGATTAATAAAAAAGGATATTGCAGATTACGGTTTTTCCGACGGAATACATTTCGCGTTTCTCCAAACTGAAGACGGACTTATATTCAGCCGCAATACCTATAAAAGCATATCCGACGCCGCCACTTTAGACGAAATTTGGGAGTATGTGCAGAATATGCTTGCAGAAGGCTGAGCCTATGGGCTAAGCAGATAATCAGCATAAAAGGCGGTCCTGGGAGCGGCCGCCTTTCTGTGCTGCAAAGCCGGGAGATTGCGGCGCTGAAGAGAGCGAGGTATTATTTTAGCATTAGCTGCTTGTTGGCGCCCTTGACCAGGGACTATATTTATGAGATAATCGCCTTGGGCTCCGGCGTAAGACTGCGGTTATTGGGCAAGCACTCCCATGAATAGACTTTATCGGGGGTGTCTTTATGCAGTGCAGGATAGCCGATATGCGGTGTAAAGAGGTTATTAATATAAATAACGGTTTCCGTATTGGATTTGTAAGCGATATTATGTTCGACACTGTCAGCGGCAAGATATTGTCCCTTGTGGTGCCGGGGCCGTACCGCTTTTTCGGGGTGCTGGGGAGATATGACGACTACGTGATCCCCTGGGGGGCCATAAGAAAAATAGGAGACGACATAATACTTGTGGAGGCCGACTGTTCTCCGCGTTTTGAAAAGCGGCAGAAGCGCCAGTGGTTTTAGGCTGCGGGAGGAAGTGCAAAGTGGAAAAACCCCAGATAAATCCGGAGAATACCGGTAAAAAAGACAAGAAAAAGATGAAGCTGTGGCTGAAGGTGCTCATATGGCTTGCGGCTGCGGGAGTGTTTTTAATAGCGGTGGCCTTTGCGTTTGTGTATGACGGATTCGGGTGGGTCTCCGCCATGCTGGACTGGCAGGCGCAGCTGCCTGAGGATATTGTGCTGGATACGTCGCTGTCGGGGAAATATGTTACAGGCGAGAACGACTACATCTATATACGTGTCTCTCAGGAGAAGTCTCCGCATCTTGACGTGCAGGAGTATATTGACCAC
>CALXCS010000111.1 GCA_944386875.1 uncultured Oscillospiraceae bacterium | reverse complement strand
CGAAGTCGGTTGCGGAGGCGGTTATCGCCAGTGTGCCGACTGCCATGACTACTGCCAAGACCACACACAGGGTCTTCTTCAGAGTCTTCATGTAGTGTTTCCTCCTTAATAAAAATATAAAAATTTGCCCGTACATGAAACCGGACTTTTTGATATGTAAACGCCGAATGGGGCGCAAACACCTTTTTTATCGCCGGCCACCTTTCAATTTATGACCGGCACCCCCTCCCCATGACTCTTTTATGGTTCGGAGATAATGGATTTCGATCCACGCCCTTTACCTCACGTCATTCCTCCCAACTATTTAAGGAGGAGTACGGCGGGAAGCCAAGGTCGGGCGGCCCTTATAACCCCCGCCGTACACTGACATAATGAAGACTCTCACCGCCTCGAAAAAGTTCCAAGGCAGGCCTGCCGGATTTACGGTAAACGGTAAAGAATCTGCATCGCTGAGGTGATCTACGGGACAAAAACTGCGACACCAAATGAGCTGCTGCGCGCCTGTCCCATAAGTCGATAACATTTTAGCATAGCGGGACATCGATGTCAACTGTGACCAAAATATTCGTTACAAAAAAGTTACAATATACGCCAAAATCTGAAAGTCTTACTGCCGCAAGGCTTTTCAGGTTTTTCACATGGGCGTATATTCCGTTTTTCATACCAACAAGTAACAAAAGATTATAAAAAATGGGGCACTTGTTGAAAAATGTCATTATAGGATTACAGCAAATTACTTTCTAATCTTTCACCTTGTAACCTGTTACAGTTAATTTTACTCATTTTCTTCTAATTTGCAAGAGTTTTTTACAAAAAAACAGGTGTAATTTGCCAAAAATTTTGTTTACCCTGTGTGTATGAGGCGGAGGGGGTAAGTTTTTTTCGTATTCATTTCAGTTTTTGAGAATTGGGGCTGGAGAGAAACCTTCGATTTTGCTTCTATTATATATCTTCTATTATATATAATGTATAACTAATGAACCGGACTTTTGTTAGTCCGGTTCATTACTGCAATTCGCAATTTTTTATCTCAGGGTTGCCCCCAGTTCTTTATCCAGTGCGGCGAGGATGGACTTTACTGCGTCGTCGGCCTGCTGGTCCTTTAATGTGCCCTCGTCGGAGCGGAGGGTCAGGGAGTAGGCGGTGCTGCGGCGTCCTTCGGGTATGCCTGGGCCTGTGTACACGTCGAAGAGCTTCACGTCACGCAGATACTCACCTCCGGCGCGGCGGATGCAGTCCTCGATGGCGGCGACGGTTATTCCCGCGTCGCAGACTATTGCCAGGTCGCGGGTTACGGCGGGATATCTTGGCAGCGGAGTATATTCCGGATCCGCACCTTTTACCTTCATCAGCTGCTGGAAGTCCAGCTCCGCGCAGTAGAGCTCCCCATCAACACCGTAGTTCTGGGCGACGATGGGATGTATCTGCCCCAGGACACCTATACGCTTATCCCCTGAGTACACATCGGCGCAGCGGCCGGGGTGATAAGAGGGATTTGGAGTTTCCGGCACCTGGAAGCTAACATTCTCAGCGCGGATGTCACGAAGTATGGCCTCAACCGCGCCCTTGAGGGCGTAGAAGTCCATGTCCTGCCCGTAGGCGCCCATGGAGAGGACTTTGTCCTCCACGGCCAGGCCGTCTTCTCCGCCGGGCAGGTATATGCGGCCCACCTCGTAGAGCTTCACGTTCTGGTTCCTGTAATTATAGTTGCGGGCAAGGATCTCCAGCATGGAGGGCAGCACCGTGGTACGCATTATGGAGGTATCTTCGCCCAGGGGATTTAATATTTTAAATGACTTGCGGCGGGGGTCATCCTCCGGCCAGCGTATTTTATCGTAGCAGGTTGGGGAGATGAAAGAGTAGGTTATTATCTCATCATACCCGCAGGCCCTGCACACAGCTCCCAGACGGTTTTCCAGTTTTTGCTCCGGTGAGTAGCCGCCCAGGGTGGTCTGACCCAGCATCAGGGTAGTGGGGATATTGTTGTAGCCGTAGAATCTGGCAACTTCTTCGGCCAGATCCGCTATGCCCTCCACGTCGCCGCGCCAGGAGGGTATCACAACTTCGGCCTTCCCGTCGGGGATACTTCCGTCCTGAGTGCGGATTTCCACCCGGGCCAGATACTTATACATATCTCCAGCGGGGATATCCGTTCCCAGAAGCGCGTTTACCCGCTCCGGATCCATTGTTATTGTCCGAGGCTGGGGAACAAAGTTCAGTATATCGATAACTCCGTCCACAACTTCTCCGGCGCCCAGCATTTCCACCAGTTCGCAGGCACGCTGTACAGCCGGCAGGGTGTTCAGGGGATCAAGGCCCTTTTCAAATTTGGCGGACGCCTCGGTACGCATACCCAGGGCCAGCGCGCCCTTTCGGATGCACGTACCGTCAAAACAGGCGGACTCAAAGACAACGTCCACTGTGTCGTCCACAATCTCCGAGTTCTCGCCGCCCATAATTCCGGCAAGTCCCACGGCCCGGGTCTCGTCGGCTATAACCAAGTGGTTCCGATTGAGCTTTCTCACCTGGCCGTCCAGCGTGGTGAGCTCCTCGCCCTCCTGGGCCAGGCGGACTATTATCTTCCCGCCCTTGACGTAGCGGTAGTCAAAGGCGTGCATGGGCTGGCCGTATTCCAGCATAACATAGTTCGTTATATCCACTATATTGTTTATCGGCCTGACGCCCATGGCCCGAAGCCGCTCACGCATCCACTTGGGAGACGGGGCTATTTTCACGTTGCGGACCATCCTGGCGGTGTAGCGGGGGACAAGGTTCGCGGCGGGGGTCTCAACGTCCAGAAGCTCCGTAAGTTCGCCGGGCCCGCCGCCCTTAACACAGGGCTCATGGAGGGTGATAGGCGTATCGAAGGTAGCGGAGACCTCCCTGGCAAGGCCGATGACGCTGAGGCAATCGGGCCTGTTGGGGGTAATCTCAAACTCCACCACGCTGTCATCGGCGTTGATAACCGGTTTTATATCGTCACCCGGCGCTATGCCCTCCTCGTGGAGGATAAAGATGCCGTCCTCTATGCAGTGGGGGAATTCTGCCTGCTGGGCCCGAAGGTCATTCAAAGTGCAGATTGAGTCAGTCTTGGTGTTATACGCCACCAGGTCGCCCAGATGCAAATTGGCGCAGATTGTCTTTATATCCGCCGTACCGGTTCCCGTGTCCAGCTGTGCGTCAAAGCCATCGGCGGATATTTCAACTGCCTTCACCGCGGCGCAGATTACCGGCCCGAAAACTTTATCTCCTGGCTTGATATCTGCTGGAATCGACGGTTTATCCTTGTCCAGCGGGTGATAGTCGTTTAAAAGGGCCGCCGGCACAATTTCCGCATAGGGGAAGTCCCTGGTGTCAAGCCCCAGCTCCGAGAGGCCGCACATCATGCCGTCGGAGAGGGCGCCTCTGAGCATTCCCCGCTCTATGTGTTTCCCGCCCGGCAGCATGGAGTCGTGGAGGGCAACGGGCACATAGTCGCCCACGTGCACATTCCAGGCGCCTGTGACTATCTGCACCTGCTGCTCCCTGCCCACGTCCACCTGGCAGATCCACATGTGGTCGCTGTCAGGGTGGCGCTCCATGGCGGCAACTTTTCCCACTACCACGTTCGATATCTCGGCCCCCAGATCGTGGGTCAGCTCCACTTTTGAGCCGGAGAGGGTCATTGCCTCGGCAAAATCTTTGTCATTGGCGTCAACTGTTACAAACTCACTCAGCCATTTTCTGCTTAAATTCATTGTCTACCCACTCCTCTCTTAAAACTGCTCCAGGAAACGGACGTCGTTTTCAAATATAAGCCGCAAATCTGCTATCTTAAAGCGGCGCATGGCCGTACGCTCCAGGCCGATGCCGAATGCCCAGCCGGAGTACACATTGGGATCAATGCCGCTCATCTCCAGCACCTTGGGGTGAATCATGCCGGCGCCCAACAGCTCGATCCAGCCTTCGCCCTTGCAGGTGGGACAGCCCACGCCGCCGCACTTGTGGCACTGGACGTCCATCTCGCAGGAGGGCTCCGTAAACGGGAAGTGGTGAGGGCGGAACCTGGTCTTTGTCCCTTTGCCGTACAGCTGTTCGACAACGGTGTTCAGCGTGCCTTTCAGATCCGCCATGGTCACATTCTTATCTATGACCATGCCCTCAACCTGATGGAACATGGGCGAATGGGTGGCGTCCACCTCGTCCTTCCTGTACACCCTGCCAGGGGCGATTATCCTGATTGGCAGGGGCATAGTCTCCATTGCCCTGACCTGCATGGGCGAAGTCTGGCTGCGCAGCATAACGCGGCTGTCGCTGTCAAAATAGAAGGTATCCGACCAGTCCCTGGAGGGATGTCCCTCGCCGGCATTGAGTTTATCGAAGTTGTAGCTGGCAAGCTCTATCTCCGGCCCGTCCAGGACGGTAAATCCCATACCTATAAATATCTCTTTTATCTCCTCCAGCGCAATGTACATGGGGTGCTGGTGTCCCATATCGTGCTCTTTACCGGGCACCGTGATATCGAGAGCCTCTTTTTTCAGCCTCTGCTCCATGGCCAGGGCTTCAATCTCCCCACGGGCTTCTGCAATCTTGCTCTCAATAGCCGAACGCACCTCATTTGCAAGCTGGCCCATCTTTGGCCGCTCATCGGCAGGCAAAGCGCCCATCTGCTTTAAAATCGCGGTGAGCGCGCCCTTTTTGCCCAGGTATTTGACCCTCAGTTCCTCAAGTTCCTGGGATGTTTTAACCTGTTCAAGCCGTTTTACGGCCTCCTCGCGTATTTCGCGCAGCTTTTCTTTCATCTCATCAGCTCCATATCTCTTACAGTTGTAAAAGTTTTAACATAAAATTCAGTAGGAATTTTTACAGATGACAAAAATAAGACTCCCTGCCCCAAATGGGACGGAGAGTCTCCGCGGTACCACCCATATTCGCGCACTAAGTCGCGCTCTCATTTGCCTGTAACGGGGCTTCCGCCGGTGATTGGCCGGCGCTCCAGGGCGAACTAAGCACATCTTCAGCAGGAGGCTTTCAGCCGGGGGCCCCCCTCTCTTTTGCATCCAATCTGTACTATTTTCCCTTTCATCGCGTTTTGCACAATGTATGTTATATCATATCCCGACAAAATAGGCAACAGGAAATTTATCTTAGGTTGTTTTTCACAAAGAATGCATCAATGTGCATATTGAATTTGATTTAACACGATGATATACTAAAGTCAGCAAGGAAGTCGTACAGGTCCTTGCTGCTTTTTTGATTTAACAAAGCCGGCGCCGTCAGGCAGCGGCTCCGGAACAGTTCTTTGGGGGTGTGGGAATGTATCTTGATGGCAACAGAGCTTTAGCTATGAAATTCGACCCTGAGATGGCCGCTTTGGCGGAGGCCGAGGAGGCCCGACAGCGGGATACGCTCAATTTGATTGTATCGGAAAACTACGCCTCCCCCATTGCCACAGGCTTTGAAGGGAGTATCTTCACTAACAAAAATGCCCAGGGCTATCCCTCCAGCC
>CALXCS010000110.1 GCA_944386875.1 uncultured Oscillospiraceae bacterium | reverse complement strand
AAAGACCTCATTGTCCTCAACAGGCTTGACACCAATACCCGCGCCGGCGCTCTCAAGTTCTGCGAGATCAAAGAGGCTGCCTCCACCGCGCCCACATATAACTACATGGTGGCTCTCTGCTATGACGTTATGGGCGGCGTACCCGCCTGGCACTGCGGCGACATCCCCTTTGTGTTCCACAACGCAGAGCGGGTTGGCAACTGCAACATCGAGGGCGTTACAGAGACCCTTGAGGACCAGATGGCGGGCGCCTGGGTGGCCTTCGCCTACTCCGGCAACCCCAACCACGCCGGGCTTCCCAAGTGGAAGGAGTTCGGCCAGGAGAAGAACACCATGGTCTTCGACCGTGAGAGTGTCCTCCGCACAAACTACGATAGGGACCTTATCGACACTGTAGAGAGGGTTTGCCCGCCTATGACAATCGATCAGATCCTGAAGCAGAACGCCACAAAGGACAAGAACAATAAGCCCAAACACGACTGGATGTATTAAGCCTTTGCTGCCGCGAAGGCGGAAGGCAGTAAAATATCTCCCCTTGAGAAAAGGGGAGATATTTAGGCTGTCAAAAAAGTATGTTTAGAGATTTTATAGGCGGATTAAAAGTTTAAACAGCCAATGATCGGAGTTATAAACATATTTAAAAGAAAGTAAAGGAGATGTGACGATGGCAAGAGAATTTATAAGCGCAATCGACGCCCCAGTTGTGGAGACAAAGGCCGGAAAACTCAGGGGCTTCTGCCTTGACGGCATTTATGCGTTCCAGGGCATAGAGTAGGCCTACGCCGACAGGTTCCAGGCTCCGCAGCCCGTGGAGCCCTGGGAGGGAATAAAGAGCGCCACAAACTACGGCTATATCTGCCCAGTCCCCGATGAGCCGGCGCCCTCCAGCGAGATATTCATCCCACACCGCTTCTGGCCGGCCAATGAGCACTGCCAGTTTCTGAACGTGTGGACGCCAGGCATCAATGACGGCCGTAAGCGCCCGGTCATGGTGTGGTTCCACGGCGGCGGATTCTCCAATGGGTCCTCCATCGAGCAGGTTGCCTATGAGGGCGACAAGCTGGCGGAGTACGGCGACGTGGTAGTTGTCACGGTAAACCACAGGCTGAACATCCTGGGCTTTTTGGACATGTCCTCCTTTGGCGAGAAATATGCAAACTCTGTAAACGCCGGTATGGCCGATATAGTGGCCTCGCTTCAGTGGGTGCACGACAATATAGCCTCTTTCGGCGGCGATCCTGACAATGTGCTTATCTTCGGCCAGTCAGGCGGCGGCAGCAAGGTAAAGTGCCTTATGAACATACCGGCTGCGGCGGGCCTTTTCCACAAGGCCATTATGATGAGCGGCGGCCTTTCTCCGCTCACTTCCGTCAGCACCGACCACAGGGAGATAGTTGAGAAGATGCTGGAGGTCCTGGGCCTTACGGTGGATCAGGTGGAAGAGCTGGAGAACGTGCCCTATGATGTTTTCGTTAGGGCGTATGAAAAAGCCAGCCAGGGCGACCACAGAAGATGGGGCCCCGTTGCCAATGACTGGTTCCTGGGCGATCCGTTTACTGTTGGATTCTCAGATTATGCAAAGACCGTCCCCACCATGGCCGGAACAGTCATCGCCGAGTTCGGCGCCCTCAGGGATTTGGAGGAGTACACCTTCTCCGACAGTGAGAAGGAGGCTCTCGTCCGTGAGAAGTTTGGAGCCGAGGCCGACAACGCTATAGCCAAGTTCAAGGCCGCATACCCCGGAAAGGACATCCTCGTCCTTAACAGGATGGACGCTGACAGGCGCGGCGGGGCTCTCAAGTTCTGCGAGATTAAGGAGGAGGCATCTTCCGCGCCCACATATACCTATGTAGTAGCTCTCTGCTATGACGTTATGGGCGGCGTACCAGCCTGGCACTGCGGCGACATCCCCTTTGTGTTCCACAACGCAGAGCGTGTTGGCAACTGCAACATCGAGGGAGTTACAGAGCGTCTCGAGGATCAGATGGCGGGCGCCTGGGTGGCCTTCGCCTACTCCGGCAACCCCAACCACGCGGGGCTTCCCAAGTGGAAGGAGTTCGGCCAGGAGAAGAACACCATGGTCTTCGACCGTGAGAGCGTCCTCCGCACAAACTACGATAGGGACCTTATTGACGTTGTGAACAAGGTCAGCCCACCTGCGACAATGGGCCAGACCGTGAAGCAGAACGCCGCAAATGGCAAGAACAATAAACCTCAACACGACTGGATGTATTAAAACCCGCTTCCGGCAGAGCGGATAGAGCAACATTATACCTCCCCTTGCACATAATAAGGGGAGGTGTTTTCCCTGAGCTGAACTGGGATTAACCGAGGGGGAATTCGGAAAGATATCCCATTTCACACTATTTCTTTAAACGCAAAAACAGGCGGAACAGCCGGCGGATTCATCCTGTGGATTTGTGACGCCAGGCCAATTTTACCAAGACTGCGCAGATTTTGCGCTGCCGCACCTGGGTTTGCCATAAATGAGTTACTGGGAAGAGGCCCGTCTTTCCATTGAAATAGAGGAATTTTCAAAAAGGGGAAAGAAAAAAATAAAATGTTAAAAAAGAGCAACAGGATATTCGTCATGCTGGGGTATCTTATAAGCCTTGTGACAGGCTTACAGACAGGCGGATATCAATATATCATCATCAGTATGAGGGACGAATTTGCCCTGACCAACGCGGGAATGGCGATTCTGGGGTCAGTGCAGTCTATTGTCGGCCTGTGCATGAGCTTTATATTCAGCCGCTTTATAGACAGGGTAGATAAGCGGAAG
Organism: uncultured Oscillospiraceae bacterium; assembly: GCA_944386875.1. Taxonomy (GTDB): domain Bacteria; phylum Bacillota; class Clostridia; order Oscillospirales; family Oscillospiraceae; genus RUG626. The sequence goes on along the minus strand of CALXCS010000110.1, from coordinate 839 downwards.
CTCATTTTTATCGGCGGCGGTATATATATTGTGGGAAGTATCTGCAATGGATTCTCCAACGGCCCCTCAATGACTATTGCCGCGCTGGTTATAGCCGGCCTTGGCGGCAACGTCATGTCGTCCTCGTTATATCCGGCGCTTATAAGCACGGACCCGCAGCACAGCAGTAAGTACACAAACATGCTGCAGCTCTTCTATGGAGCCGGAGCTATGACGGCCCCAATGATAATGTCGGTGCTCATAGGCAGTATGCAGCTGAACTGGCGGTGGCATTACAGGATAATTACTGCCGCCATGCTGACAATGATCGTCCTCTCGGCCCTTGTGCGGCCGGAGACCTCAATGCGCCTCATCCCAAAGGCGGCCCATGGTGAGAAGGCGCAGCGTCAGGTGAACACTGAGAAGATATACAAAACTGCCGCATTCTGGCTCTTCTTCCTCTCCATTGGCTTCTACATGAGCATGGAGACCGGACTCATGAACTATGCCCGCCTGTACTTTGAAACAATGGGCGACTCCAAAAGCGCCGGACTTGCCATATCGGTGGCCTGGGGGCTTATGCTGCCTACGCGTTTCATTGCCAGCCGCCTCCGCCGCAATAAGGACAAAGTGGTGTGCATATGCTTTACTTTAGCTGGTGTGGCCATGCTGCTGATGGCCGTGTTCCGCATCCCAGTAGTCTCGTTGCTCTGGTGCGCTATTTTCGGAGTATTTGCCGGTCCCTGCTGGCCGACAATACTGTCGATGGGTATGGATACGTTTCCAAAGCAGTCCGGCAGAGCCCACTCGCTTATCGGCATAGGCAGCGGCCTGGGAGCCATGTTTGGCAACGTGGCTAT
>CALXCS010000109.1 GCA_944386875.1 uncultured Oscillospiraceae bacterium | reverse complement strand
CGAAGTCGGTTGCGGAGGCGGTTATCGCCAGTGTGCCGACTGCCATGACTACTGCCAAGACCACACACAGGGTCTTCTTCAGAGTCTTCATGTAGTGTTTCCTCCTTAATAAAAATATAAAAATTTGTGCCGGCGACGGCGAATATTCCAAATCCGGCAGAAAAAGCGCTTGCCTGTTAAAATAAAACTTTTTCACGGAAAGGTTTTCTAAAAAAACTGTGTCTTGTGTGTGGCTTATAATATTTACCTAAAGACAAAATAGTGGTAAAATAACGGATAACAGGACATTAAAATAGGGGGATATTTTTATTATGGACAATAGATTTGCCGAGTTTTTCAATAAACACGCGGAGCAGCTCACTGACGATTTAGCCCAGCTTGTTGCTGTTAACAGTGTGGCGGGGGAGCCTCAGGAGGGCGCCCCATACGGAAAGGGCCCAAAAGAGGCGCTTACTACAGCCGCTATGCTGGCGGAAAAGTACGGGCTTAACGCTGAGATACGCGGGGACAGGGTTTGCCTGATACAGTATGGCCCAGGAGAGGCGGAGCTTGGAATACTGGCGCATCTGGACGTGGTACCGCCTGCCGGAAACTGGGAGAAGACTCAGCCCTTTGAGATGCTCTATGAGGACGGGATACTGTACGGCCGCGGCGTTTCGGATAATAAAGGGCCGGCAGTGACTGCCCTCTACGCTCTGCGGGCTATTAAAGAGCTGGGCATACCGCTCAAGCGCGGTGTGCAGATAATCTTAGGCAGTGATGAGGAGCGCGGCTTTTCCGATGTGCGCTGGTATATGGAGAATTATCCTCTTCCGCCCAAAGTGTTTACTCCGGATGCCAGCTTCCCAGTGGCGAACACTGAGAAGGGCCATCTTGAGATGACAATAAGCGCCTCCGGAGGCAATGGCCCCGTACTCAGCATACAGGGCGGGAGTGTGGCAAACGCTGTCCCGGCGGAGTGCACCGCAAAACTCCGTGGAATAGACGCGGAGACAGTCCGTGCTGCAATTGTTGGCCTGGGCGGAGAGTTTGAAGTCGCCGAGGACGGGGATACCGTTACAGTGACGTGTACAGGTAAGGCCAGCCACGCCGCAAGGCCGGAGGGCGGCATAAACGCTGCTTCCGCCATGCTTGAGCTGCTCTCTAAACTTGAGATAGGCGACGGGCCCGACGCTGCGGCCATAAAGGCTATCGCCGGCGCAATACCCTTCGGGGACTGGAAGGGCACGGCTATAGATGCCTACTGCGAGGACAAGGAGTCCGGCGGCCTCACAGTGAATCTGGGCGTCATATCCTACACGCCAGAAGACGGGCTTCGGGCATTGGTGGACTGCCGTGTGCCGATCAGCGGCGACGGTTCAGTTGTTGCTGAAAAGCTCAGAAGTTTCCTGGGGCAGGCTGCGCAGGTGACAGTTACCGGAAATATCGGCGGACACAATGTGCCTTCGGATTCCGATTTTGTCAAGGGGCTTATGAGGATATATGAGGAGTACACAGGTGAGAAGGACGAGCCAAAATCCATGGGCGGCCTCACATACGTACACAACATACCCGGAGGCGTTGCCTTCGGCAGCGGGTTCAAGGGCACTAATTACAGGGGACATCAGCCCGACGAATGTATGCCGCTGGCCCATCTGATTTTAGCCGGCCAGATGTTTGCCCAGGCGATTGTTGATTTCTGCGGATAACGCTTTAGTTTCCAGGAGGTGATGATGTGTCCAGATTTAAGAAGCTTTTCTGGGGCGTTGTGGAGTTCTTTGATGGAATAGGCGCCAGGAAAATCTGGACATACGCCGCTGCTGGTACGTTTTATCTGTTCCTTTCGATTGTTCCCATTGTGGCGCTGCTGGCGTCCATACTGCCGTATACTCCGCTTACTCAGGATGTGATACTGAGTATTCTCGACGGCGCCGTGCCGCCGACAGTGTATACACTGCTGGAGGAACTGGTGGGACACATATACGATAGCTCAACTACCACGTTGTCCATTTCCGCAATTTTGTCGGTGTGGTCGGCATCACTGTCAATATTGGCGATAATGCGGGGAATGGACGCGGCATATGATTTAAAGCGGAGAGAAAACGCTATACTGTTCAGGCTGAGGGCATGTTTCTTTATGGTTGTCATGCTTGCGTCCATACTTGTGACGCTCTGTGCAATAGTATACGGGCAGAAGATCCTGACATATATCCAGTCAACCCTTAAAGAGACATGGGCTGTGAACCTGCTGTTTACAATATTGCAGATTGGCAGGTATCTTGTGATGCTGCTTGTGCTGTTCATGGTGTTCATCTGCTTCTATAAGTGGATGCCCACAGGACGGCGCAAACTGGGACGCCAGTGGTACGGGGCGCTGTTTACCACCCTCTCCTGGCTAGTTTTTTCCTCTGTTTTTTCAGTTTACGTCGCCGTGTCTGACCGGTATGGCATATATGGAGTGTTGGGTACTGTTATCGTTGCGATGCTTTGGATGTATTACTGCCTGTTTTTCCTCCTTGTTGGAGGATATATAAACAGATATGTGGATGTAAAGCGGCTGGAGAGGTTGGAGCATGAGATGTATGGCCCGCCACCGCCGCCCAGCGACGGAAGGCCCCACAGCGGTATCGATCTGCCGCCAGTGGCTATTGATAGGAAGAAGGACCAGGAAAAACAGTAAAAAATGATTTGGGGGTTTGAGTATGAAAAAGATAACATTGGGAAGCACCGGCATCACGGTGGCTCAGAACGCCTTCGGAGCGCTGCCGATACAGCGCGTAGATAAGGAGACGGCGGTAAAAATACTGCGCAGGGCCTATGATGGCGGGATCTACTTCTACGATACGGCCAGAGGCTACAGTGACAGTGAGGAGAAACTGGGAATGGCTTTTGGCGATTATCCCAGGGACAGCTTCTACATCGCCACAAAGACAATGGCCAAGACGCCAGAAGAGTTCTGGAAGCACCTGAATACATCCCTGGAGCTTCTAAAGACCGATTACATAGACATCTATCAGTTCCACTGCGCAGGGCAGGTGTACAGGCCCGGAGACGGAACCGGCATGTACGAGTGCATGCTGGAGGCCAAAGAGCAGGGGAAAATACGCCATATCGGGATAACGGCGCATCTCATCCAGGTGGCGCTGGAGGCGGTAGATTCCGGCCTTTATGAGACTATTCAGTTCCCCTTCAGCTATCTATCTTCAGATAAGGAGATAGAGCTGGTCAACAGGGCAAAGGCCAACAACATGGGCTTTATAGCAATGAAGGGCCTGGCAGGGGGACTTATAAATAAGTCGAAGCCGGCAATGGCCTTTATGAGCCAGTTTGACAATGTGCTGCCGATTTGGGGCATACAGAAGATGAGCGAGCTTGAGGAATGGCTTGCCTTTATGGACGATACTCCCCAGCTTGACGACGAAATGCGCGAATTTATTGAAAACGAGAAGAAGGAACTTGCAGGGGACTTTTGCCGTGGCTGCGGCTACTGCATGCCATGTCCTGTGGGGATAATGATAAACCAGTGCGCCAGGATGTCACTGATGCTCCGCAGGGCTCCGTCAAAGAACTGGCTTACACCTGAGATGCAGGCGGAGATGAAAAAGATAGAAAACTGCCTGCACTGCAACCAGTGCTCCAGCAAATGCCCGTACCAGCTGGACACCCCAAGCCTTTTGGCAAAGAATTATGAGGATTATAAACGGGTTCTTGCTGGAGAAGTCACAGTATAAACAGATTTCCAGTAATTATACTTGACAAATCCGCTGCTCCATGGCATGATGATACTATCATATGACTGACGGATTATGTGGAGTGCACCACATGGAGTATGATGATGTTTTAAGCCGACCGTCTGGGCGATACTGGCCCAGGCTGTCGGCTTTTTGCTTTGCCAGGCGGAGGTGCTGTGATGACGAAGGGACTAATACATTCGATTGAGTCCATGGGGCTTGTTGACGGACCGGGGATACGCACCGTTGTGTTTATGCAGGGCTGTCAGCTGAGATGTATTTACTGTCATAACCCAGATACCTGGAGTATGGAGAGCGGGAAAGCCCAGGAGATATATCCCGATGAACTTGTGGAGCGCATAGAGCGGTTTAAACCTTATTTCGGCGTCAAAGGCGGCGTTACTTTTTCAGGCGGCGAACCCCTTATGCAGCCGGATTTTCTTGCGGAGGCTTTGGAACTGTGCAAAGCCAGGGGAATTGGGACGTGCCTTGACACAGCCGGTGCAGGCAGAGGCAGCTATGACAGCATACTTCAAAATACGGACCTGGTACTGCTGGATATTAAACACTATACGCCGGAGGGATACCGGCAGATAACGGGCAGAGAAATGGACATGTTTAACATGTTCCTGGAAGATGTGCAAAAATATCAGGTGCCGATGTGGATACGCCATGTGGTGGTGCCGGGGTATACTGATGCACAAGGGCACTTGGAAGGACTTGAAAAGTACATAAGCTCTATACGGGGAGTCAGGCGCGTGGAACTGCTTGCATACCATACGCTGGGAGTACACAAGTATAAGGAGATGGGCATTGAATACCGCCTAGATGGTGTCCCCGCCATGGAGGAAAACAAACTGGAAAGCTGGAATAAAAGGCTCAACAGCGGTCTTGAGCAATAAAAGAAAGGAGCAGGTTTTAATGGGTATTGATGTAAACTGCACTGCGTGGAGAGGATTCAGAACAGGCGAGTGGAGACACCTGGTAAATGTGCGGAATTTTATCCAGAAGAATTATACGCCGTATTACGGTGACGCGGATTTCCTTGCACCAATCTCACTTAAGACCCAGCGGGTGTGGGAAAAAGCCAACGCGCTTATCCTGGAGGAAATAAAGCGCGGCATTATAGATATTGAGACAGACGTGGTGTCCGGTATCGACAATTTTGAGCCTGGATATATTGACCGCGATAATGAGGTAATAGTAGGCCTCCAGACAGACGCACCTCTTAAGCGCATTGTAAACCTGTACGGCGGGATGAGAATGGCAAAGTCAGCCCTTGAGCAGTTTGGATATGAGCTGAATCCTGATGTTGAAAAACACTTCCGCCTCTACAGGAAGACGCATAATGACGGGGTATTTGATGCATATCCCAAACGGACACGCCTTGCAAGGACAGCCGGATTGCTGACTGGCCTGCCGGACGCATACGGCCGCGGCAGAATAGTCGGGGACTATAGACGTGTGCCGCTTTACGGGACTGACTTCCTGATAGAGGAGAAAGAGCGGGATCTGGATCAACTGGATGGTCCCATGACTGACGAGAGGATAAGGCTTCGGGAGGAGGTCAGAATGCAGATCCGGGCCCTGGAGGAGATGCGCAGCATGGCGTCAAAATACGGCTGCGATATATCTAGGCCTGCGGAGAATGCCAGAGAGGCCGTACAGGCGCTGTATATGGCCTATCTCGCCGGAGCAAAGGAGAACAACGGCGCTGCGACTTCGCTGGGACGCACCTCCACCTTCCTGGACATCTACATACAGCGAGATCTGGAAAATGGAGAGCTGGACGAAATTGGCGCTCAGGAGCTTATTGACCAGTTTGTGATAAAGCTTCGGCTTATACGGCACCTTAGGATGCCGGATTATAATGAGCTCTTTGGGGGAGATCCCACCTGGGTAACCGAGTCCATAGGCGGAATCGGCGTGGACGGGCGTCCGCTTGTCACGAAAAATTCTTTCAGGTTCCTGCATACCCTGACAAACCTGGGAACTGCCCCTGAACCTAATCTGACAGTGCTGTGGAGCAAGAATTTGCCTGAGGGATTTAAGCGTTACTGCTCTATGATGAGCATTAAAACAGACTCCATACAGTATGAGAGCGATGAGCTTATGCGGCCCATGTACGGAGATGACTACTGCATAGCATGCTGCGTGTCGGCGATGGCAGTCGGTAAGCAGATGCAGTTTTTCGGGGCCAGGGCAAATCTGGCAAAGAGCCTGCTCTACGCCATAAACGGAGGGATAGACGAGAAGAAAGGCATCAAGGTGGTACCAGACATAGAGCCTGACACAGATGAAGTGTTAGATTACCCCAAGGTGCTGGGCAATTATAAAAAAGTGTTGGCATATGTGGCGGAACTCTATGTGGACACAATCAATATCATCCACTACATGCACGACAAATACGCCTATGAGAGCAGCCAGATGGCGCTCCATGATACGCTTGTTGAACGCCTGGCAGCTTTTGGAGTGGCGGGGCTGTCAATCGCTGCTGATTCTCTCTCCGCAATTAAGTTTGCCCAGGTGAGACCAATAAGGGACGAAAATGGAATTGCCGTGGATTTTGAAATACAGGGAGAGTTCCCCAAATACGGCAACGATGACGACAGGGCAGACGACATTGCAGTTGAAATTGTCTCATTTTTCTCGGCAGAACTTAAAAAGCATCCTATGTACAGGAATGCAAGACACACGCTGTCTGCGCTTACCATTACCAGCAATGTTATGTACGGGAAGAAAACCGGCGCAACGCCTGACGGCAGAAAAGCAGGAGAGCCTTTCGCGCCTGGCGCCAACCCCATGCACGGCAGGGATGCCAACGGGGCGCTGGCCTCCCTTAATTCCGTGGCAAAAATACCGTACAGAGATGTGTGCCAGGACGGCGTATCGAATACTTTTTCGATAGTACCTCGAGCCCTGGGCAGGGATGACAGTGAGCGGATTGAAAACCTTGTCTCCGTGCTGGACGGTTATTTTACAAAAGGTGCGCATCACCTTAATGTCAATGTGATGGACAGGCAAGTGCTTATGGACGCCATGGAACACCCTGAAATGTATCCCACGCTGACTATCCGAGTGTCGGGATACGCTGTGAATTTCAACAGACTGAGCCGTGAACAACAGCTGGAGGTAATTAAGAGGACATTCCACGAAGAGATGTAAAGAAGGAAACACAGAAGGGCCCGATATCCAGAGTTTATCTCTTGGATATCGGGCCCTTAAACGACGGAGTATTTGTCCGGCCTTATTATGTCATCTTCTCCTGCTTTACCTTGTGGTCGATAACATGGCGTGAGGCCAGCTCATCTTTGACTTCATCGAGGCTGATGCCCATTTCGCACATCAGCACCATTACATGATAAGCCAGGTCGGCTATTTCATATATGGTTTCACGTCTATCTCCTGCTTTGCCTGCAATTATAACCTCAGTACTCTCTTCTCCAACTTTCTTGAGAATTTTATCTATTCCCTTTTCAAAGAGATATGTTGTGTAGGAGCCCTCTTTTGGCGAGTCCTTGCGCCCCTGGAGAAGCTCCATAAGCCCCTCATAAGTGAATGGCTCAGCTTCCGGGCCGCTGTAGAGGGGGAAACTGAAACAGGAGTCTGTACCCAGATGACAAGCGGGGCCGTCTTTTCGTACAAGGACAACAAGGGCGTCTTTGTCGCAGTCGGCTGTGATGGAGACAATATGCTGGTAATTGCCGCTGGTCTCGCCTTTAAGCCAGAGCTCCTGACGGGACCTGCTCCAAAAACATGTGAGGCCCTTTTCCATAGATATTTGAAGACTATCCCTGTTCATATACGCCAATGTGAGCACCTTCTTGCTGTCGGCGTCAACCACAATTGCAGGGATAAGACCTCTGTCGTCAAATTTAAGTTCGTCAATCTTCAGCATTTACAATTACTGCTCCTTTCAAACACGGAGATACGCATAGGTTATGCGTTTAGCCCTGAAGACCGGCAGCCTGACGCTCCATATTCTCAATGACGATATCGTGTATGTCACCCAGAGCGGCGCAGTACTCCAGAATCTTCCACGGCTCATTTGTATGAAAATGAAGTTTAATAAGGTCTTCATCCCCGAATACCAACAGACAATCTCCGGAGAAATTTTCTGCAATATAGTCGCGGATATCATCCTCATTAAGGCCGGTACCTGCTATAAGAAGCTGGGTGTCAAATTTAAAATCAAGCATGACAATACCTCACAGACGTACATTTATACCGCTGCTGAGCAGCAGGGTTTTCAGATCGGATATCTTTACTTCACCGAAGTGGAAGATGGACGCGGCAAGTCCCGCGTCAACTTCGGGGAGGCCCTTGAAAAGCGTGACAAAATCCTGCGCCTTCCCAGCGCCTCCGGAGGCGATCACAGGAACCCTGACGGCCTCGCAGACCGCCCTGAGCATCTCAAGATCAAAACCGCCTTTAACACCGTCGGTGTCTATAGAGTTTAAAACTACCTCTCCGGCTCCGTCACCGACGCACCTGCGGATCCACTCTATGGCCTCCATACCTGTGTTTTCCCTTCCGCCTTTAGCAAAGACTGTGAATACGCCGTCCACGCGCTTAACATCGGCGGATATGACTACGCACTGGTTCCCATACCTTTTTGCAGCCTCACCGATAAGGGACGGATTCCTGATAGCGCCGGAGTTGACGCTGACTTTGTCCGCGCCGCACTTAAGAACCCTGTCAAAGTCTTCCACAGTATTTATGCCGCCTCCTACTGTCAGAGGTATGAAAATATTGGAGGCAACCTCACGAAGAATATCTGTAAATAGGGCACGGCCTTCGGCAGAGGCAGTTATATCGTAAAACACAAGTTCGTCAGCGCCGCTTTCAGAGTAATAACGGGCAAGCTCAACTGGTGAATTAACATCGTTAAGGCCCTCAAAATTAACGCCTTTTACGACACGACCATTCCGGACGTCCAGACAGGGAATTATACGTTTTGTAATCATCGGGCCACCTCTATAGCTTTACTGAGAATGATATCGCCGGTATATATCCCACGCCCAAGTATTGCGCCGTACAGGCCAATATCTCTAAGCGATTTGACATCGCTTATTGAAGACACGCCTCCAGAAGCGACAATATCCATGCTGAAACTGCTCTGCAATTTCTGATATAGAGGCAGATTTGTGCCGGACATGGCGCCGTCTTTAGATATATCGGTGCATATTATGGTTCGGACCCCTGTTTCAGACAGCCTTTCGATAAATTCAAAGCAATCTGTGGAACTGGTTTCCAGCCAACCTTTTACCGCCACAAGCCCGTCTCGTATGTCCACGCCTACCGCTATTTTCTCACCGTATTTTGAGACCATGTCCGCGAGAAAATCGGGGTTTTCAAGGGCAACAGTCCCGAGTATAACGCGCATAACGCCAATATCCAAATAGCGGCTTATGGCATCCTCAGATCGGATCCCGCCGCCGATTTGCGCATTGAGACCGCTGCGCCGTATTATAGATGCCACAGTGTCAAAGTTAACCAGACTTCCGTCCTTGGCGCCCTCCAGGTCCACAAGATGTATGTACTCTGCTCCCTGGGATGCAAACTCCTGGGCTTTGGCAGGGGGGTCGGAACTATAGACTGTCATGTTGTTGTAGTCGCCTTTAAAAAGACGGACTGCTTTTCCCTGGTATAGGTCAATTGCCGGAAATATATTCATAACACAAACCTCAGTTCAGCTCGCAGAAAGCGCGAAGGATTGAAAGCCCCACAGGGCCGCTCTTTTCCGGATGGAACTGACACCCGTAGACGTTGCCGTCCTGCACTGCCGCAGTAAGATATGCGCCGTACTCGGTATCGGCAATGGTGTGCTCATCGCACAGGGTTCCGTAATATGAATGTACGAAATACACGAAATCGTCCTCAGATATGTACTTGAAAATGGGGCTGACGCCATTCCGGAAGCGAAGGGCGTTCCAGCCGATCTGCGGGATTTTAAGCCCTGCAGGTATCGCCTGGGAAATTGGGCGCACCTCACCGTGTACAAGGCCAAGACCTGCGTGTTCCCCATATTCGAAGCTCTTGTCAAAGAGCATCTGCATGCCAAGGCAGATCCCCATGAGCGGCTTTCCGCTGCGGGCCTCTTTTTGAATGAGCTCAAACATTCCGCTCTCCTGCAGCTTTGAGGCGGCATCGGCAAAAGCGCCGACGCCGGGCAGTATAAGCCGCCCGGCGCTGCGTATTTCTTTCTCATTGCTGGTAACGATGGCCTCTTCACCTATGTAACTCAGAGAGCTTTTAAGGGAGAAAAGGTTCCCTACGCCGTAATCAATTATTGCAGTCATAATACACCTTTTGAGGATGGAACTGAACCGCCAAGGGAGGAATCAATGCGTACCGCGTCTCTAAGTGCCCTGGCGCATGATTTGAATGCGGCCTCTGCGATATGGTGGGAGTTTAGCCCATCCATCTGCTTTAAATGTATGGTAATGCGCCCCTGACGTGATAGAGCCGTGAAAAATTCCTCAACCAGCTCTGAATCGAAATCTCCGATTTTCTCGGTGGGGATATGGAGCCCATAATTTAGATGCCCACGTCCTGACAGAGCTACAGCCGACAACACAAGAGCCTCGTCCATTGGCACAAGGGCGCTGCCGTAGCGGTTTACGCCGGATTTATTGCCCAGAGCTTCTAAGAAAGCATCTCCCAAGCATATGCCGATATCCTCCACTGTGTGGTGGTAATCCACATAAGTGTCGCCTTGACACTTGACAGAGAGATCAAACCTGCCGTGTACGGAAAACAGGGTGAGCATGTGGTCAAGAAAACCACAGCCGGTGTCTATGTCATTATTTCCTGAACCATCGATATTTAAATTAAGTGCGATATCAGTTTCGGCTGTTTTGCGGGAAATCTCACTTTTACGCATATTTAACGACTCCTTATGAGTTGAGAATATTGGACACTGCTTCTAATAGAGCGTCCATCTGCTCTCTGGTGCCGATACTTATTCTGACAAAATCATCCATCAGTTTGTTGCTGAAATGACGGACAAGGATGCCACGGTCCCTGAGAGCACTGTAGAGTGCGCCGCCTGAGATGACATCGTTTTTGACAAATAGGAAATTTGCCTTTGAATCTGTGACATAAAAGCCCTTCTCACGAAGACGCTGGGCGGTGTACTCACGATTACGAGCTATTATACCACAGTTTGTCAAGTAGTAATCATTTTCGTCCAGAGCCGCTACACCGGCAGCAGAGGTCATCCTGTTTACGTTGTACGGGTTTGTAGAGTATTTAATTATGTTGATATCCGCTATGAGCTCAGGATCTGCTATTCCAAAACCAAGCCTTGCTCCTGCCAGGGAGTGGGATTTGGAGAAAGTTCTGGTTACCAGCAGATTGTGATAGCGCGATACAAGCCTGACAGCGCTTTTGCCGCCGAAATCAACATACGCCTCGTCTATGATGACCACATTGTCAGGGTTGGACTCCACAATTTCCTGCACCTGCTCAAGGGTGAGACACAGACCGGTGGGGGCGTTGGGATTTGCGATGACAATGTTCTGATGCAGTCCCACATAGTCCCTGTGATCAATGGTAAAGTCGCTCCGAAGGGGGAGCTCAATTGCGGGTATTCCGTGAAGGCCGGCAAGAACAGAGTAGAACCCATAGCTGATTTCCGGATAGGCTATGGGCGCGTCTTTTCCGCAAAAAGCCATGAACGCCATATTCAATATCTCATCTGAACCGTTTACAGGCAATATATATTCAGGCTCCACTCCGAAAACTCCTGCAGCGGCTTTTCTCAAAAGCGTACATTCAGGGTCTGAATAGAGGTTCAGGTTTTTTGATTCTTCAGCTGCTGCCAAAGTGACCTTTTCAGCAGGGGGAAAAGGCGATTCGTTTGTGTTGAGCTTTATGTACTTTCTATCCTGAGGCTGCTCCCCAGGCGTATAGGCTTCAAAACCGGCGTATCTCCCACTCAGAAATCTGCTCATGCTATTCTCCCTTTTCCAGACGGCGCGTTACGCTTCTGGCATGTCCTGTAAGCCCCTCTTTCTCAGCAAAGAGGGCTACGCTGTAACCGTCTTCTCTTAAAGCCCTGTCTGTATAATATATATACTGAGACTTTTTAATAAAATCATCTACAGAGAGGGGGGACGAGAACCTGGCGGTCCCTCCGGTGGGAAGCGTGTGATTGCAGCCTGCAAAGTAGTCGCCCACAGCCTCGGGACAGTTCCTACCCAGGAACACAGATCCGGCATTTTTAATAAGGTGCAGATATTTAAAGGGATCGACGGTGTATACCTCAAGATGTTCGGGAGCTATGCGGTTTGCCGCTTCAACGGCTTTGTACATATCGTCAGTTACAATTATTTTGCCGTTGCTTTCTATAGACGCAGCGGCTATTTCGCACCGAGGCAGAAGGGGAAGCTGCTTTTCAATCTCTCTGGCAGTCGCCTCAGCAAGCTCCGGACAGTCCGTAACAAGAACGGCGCTGGCATTCTTGTCATGCTCTGCCTGGGACAACATATCGGCAGCCACGAACTCAGGGTCAGCGGAGCTGTCCGCCAGTACCAGGATCTCACTGGGGCCTGCTATCATATCGATGGCAACTGCACCAAATACCTGCCGCTTTGCCTCGGCCACAAAGGAGTTGCCTGGACCGACAATTTTGTCTACTGCAGGGATAGTCTCAGTTCCATAGGCTAGGGCGGCTACAGCTTGAGCACCGCCAACTTTAAAGACCCTGTGGGCTCCGCCGATTTTTGCGGCGGCGAGTATCTGAGGCGCCACTTTGCCGGCGTGAGCAGGGGTTACAATGACAATCTCCTGGCACCCGGCTATTTTTGCCGGTATGCAGTTCATAAGGACGGAAGACGGATAGCTTGCAGTGCCGCCTGGAACATATAGACCGACTTTTTCAAGGGGCATGACCCGCTGACCCAGGACGGCGCCGTCCCCGCGGTTCATTACAAACCCAAAACGCATCTGTTTTCTGTGGAAAGCCTCGATATTTGCTGCGGCATTGCGCAAAATGGACACAAATTCTGGCTCCAATGAGTTTATTGCCTGGTCGAACTCCTCCTGAGTTACCTCGAGGTTTTCCGGTGCGCCGCCGTCAAATTTGTCACAGTACTCACGCAGAGCCTGGTCCCCGCTGGTGCGTACCTGCTTAATAATCTCAGACACCGTACCGGAGACGTCTGCCTCGTAAAAGTTTCTGGCAAATATCTGGTCATCAGGCACCTGGCCTAAATTCATTATTTTTATCATTGTCTGTACCTCCGAATGAAAAGCCGTTTATACAAGTTCAGCAAGTTTTTCAGCTATGCGTGAGATTGCCGCATATTTAAACTTATAACTGACTTTGTTAGAAATAAGCCTGGCGCTTATGTCCGTTATTTTCTCCAGTTCCAGGAGTCCGTTTTCACGAAGAGTGGCGCCGGTCTCTACAATATCCACAATAACATCCGCAAGTCCCAAAAGCGGAGCCAATTCAATGGAGCCGTTTAAATGAATTATGTCAATGTCGCGGCTGAGACCGGAATAATATTCTTTAGCTATATTGGTGAATTTTGTGGCGACCCTGAGAGGACGCCCAGAAATCTCATTGGAGCCGTCGGTACCGCACACGCACATGCGGCACCGGCCTATGTTGAGATCCAGCAGCTCATAAACATCGGGGGAATATTCAAGAAGAATGTCCTTCCCTGCAACACCTATATCGGCCGCTCCGCGCTGGACATATATGGCTACATCCGAAGGCTTTACAAAGAAAAAACGAACGCCGTTTTCCTTGCTTTCAAATATTAACCGCCTGCCTGGGTCCAAAACCTGCGGACAACCGTAGCCCGCCATGTCCAACAGGCCGTAGACTTTATCACCAAGCCGCCCTTTTGGGAGGGCAATTCCAACAGTCTGATCCATAGTTTATTTCCCTCCGTCAGTACGCAGCAGCCTGCGGTATTTGAGCCCCTCTGGTATTTCAACATCTACACGGCACGTCTCACCGCTGCCAATAATGCTTTTCACAAGCTGAAGAAGCTCTGCGGCATCGTTGTGCCCATTTTGCAGAATGAGTACGTCAACGTCATATTGGCTCTCACTAGAGTAAAGGTTTTCCAGAAGATTGAGATAGACTGCAAACCCCATTGCCCCAGAGCCTTTGCCCATTTTGCGGAGCAGGCCGTCATATCTGCCGCCGGAGAGTATAGCCGATGAGACTCCGGCTATATAGCCTTTGAATACAAGGCCGTTATAATAGCCGGGATTACTCTGAAGCGAAAGATCAATGTATATATTCCTGATGAATTCCAAATTCTGCAGGACCTGGGCAACATCTTCCAGTTCACAGACCGCCGCTCTTGCCTGCTCACCCAGAGGCAGAGCGTGAAGCTCTTTGAGCGCTTCGCTGAGAGTGCCCCGCAGACGGACAAGCGATACAAGAGTGTCTATAACTCTTTGGGAGATACCGGCGCTGCGGCACAATGAGCTGAGATCGTGTGTGTTTTTTGATCCCGCCAGTATAAGCAGCTGCTCATGAAGTTTATATGGGATTTTTTCGTCTGAGAAAAAGCCGGATAAAAGCCCCATGTGGGATATGTCGAGGATGTAGTCGCCGCTTATGGCAGCCAGGCTCATGGCGGCTAAAGACACAACTTCACAAATTGTGTATAAGTCCAGGTTTCCGATACATTCAAGACCGGTTTGGCGTATTTCCCTAAAGCCTGAGAGTGCATCTTCGGCCCTGTATACACTCTCATTATAATATACCTTATCAATATGTTTACCGATTTTTGAACCTTTGATTATGGAGAGAGTAATATCGGGTTTTAGAGCCATGAGACGCCCGTTTGTGTCTGTAAAAGTGAGTATACTGCTGCCGGTTATAAAGCTGCGGTTTTGAGCGTAGAAATCATACTCCTCAAATTTGCTCATTTGGAACTGCCTGTAGCCATAGGATTCATAGAGAGCCCTAAGGTCAAACATAGCTTTTTCGCCCAAGCCCTGGAGTTTGACGTTATATTCCATAGTTATTCCCCATTTAAAAATTGCTTGCCGGTTGATATAATGCTTCAGACATTATTATACTACCGCATTAGCGCATTAGTCAAGAAAAGCAAAAGGCAGTAATTAAAAAATAATACAATTGTTTTCAGGCAGATTGAGGCATTTACTAGACTGTATAGAAGAAAATGTGATATTGCGCCATATAAGCCATAAAAGCTCTATAAAACCGATTGACAAAGCCGCAGGTGTGTGCTAATATATTTAAGCATCTTTAATGGAGAGATACCGAAGTGGTCATAACGGAGCGGTCTTGAAAACCGTCGGCGGGCAACCGTCCGTGGGTTCGAATCCCACTCTCTCCGCCACAAGGGCCGAAGCTATTCGGGCTTTGTGGGGGAGAGAGTGAGGCCCATTAGAGTATTTTATATTTTGTTCGGCTTGCGGAAGTACCCAAGTGGCCGAAGGGGCTCCCCTGCTAAGGGAGTAGGCGTCTAAACAGCGTGCGAGGGTTCAAATCCCTCCTTCCGCGCCAAAAACCCCGAAATCCTTGATAATTCAAGGGTTTCGGGGTTTTTTCTATGATTTATAATTTTCAAAAATTCGAACTTTTCAGGCTAAAAAATGAATAGTAATCAACAGCAGAACATCTCTATAGTTAGCGCTATAGTTAGCAGGTTTTTCGGGAAAAAGAGATGACTGTCAATCAACTGAAGATATGGCTGATAGCTGCCAATTTAGATGAGAATTTTCCGAACAAAATATGGATAGCAGGGATAGTTCAGAACAGTTTTGCATATAATGGTATGACCAATGTATTGGGAGTACGGCGGTTAATACAAGTGCCCGGTGGTGAATGAATGACAGCGGAGAATTTGCTGGAGATAGCTGCAAGCCAAATAGGGTATACTGAGAGTCCGGCTGACAGCAATATGACAAAATACGGAGCGGCATACGGCTGGAACGGGGTGCCGTGGTGTGTGATTTTCATATGGTGGTGTTTCAATGTTGCCGGTGCTTCCCGACTGTTCTACGGAGGCGGTAAGACGGCGTCCTGCAGGAAGCTGAGGGTATATGCGGTTGACAACAGCCAGTGGGTTTCGTCGGACTACAGGGCAGGGGACATAGTGCTGTATGACTTCTCAGGTACTGAGGCGACGCCCAACCATGCCGGAATAGTGGAGAGCGTAAGCGGGAATATAATTACAGCAATTGAGGGAAATACATCTCCGTCAAACAGCGGCAGCCAATATAACGGCGGATGCGTCGCAAGAAAAAAGCGCGACACTTCCAGGGTAAAAGTTGTAGGAGCCTACAGGCCCAAGTATCAGGAGGGAACCATGACAGGTAAGGAGATTTACGATGCGCTGAACGAGTATCTGGCTGGACTGCCGGTGCCGGAGTGGGCGGTAAAAGAATTGCGGGATGCGAAAGAAGCCGGTATAACTGACGGGTCGGACCCTATGGGGCTGGCTCTGAGGTACCAGGCGGCAATAATGGCCAAGAGGGCAATGGATGGAAAAACAGAAGCTGATGGATAAGCGCAGTTTCTGAAAACGTATATTGACAAATAATAAGCCTGCGGAATTTTTCCGCAGGCTTACGCGTGTATAAAGAGCGGTAAAACCGCCTGTTTGAACTGCTTATATAAGGACCATGGATATATCGCCGTACTCTTTCTCACGGAAAGATATTAGCCACTCAATATTTTTTGAGGATTCAAACCGCAATGAGGAGAACGCGATGTGCGTATTTTCTGGGTGATCTTCGTTGAAAATTATTGCCACAGGCCCGTCGCATCCGCCTATAATACCTACTGACGATGCGGGGCCGGCAGAGGGCGGGAGATATGAGGGCTGACCGGAAACGGAGGGACGCCTGCTGTCACCCTTAAAACGGTCGGTGACAGAGACTACATCCTCCGGAAGATCGGGAGATATTGTGTACGTCATAGATACATAGCTTCGGGGGACTTCAAAATATGGTATGGAGAACGTATCTTTGTCCATCTCTCGCTGCTCCAGGTTCAGAACCTTTAATGTATGACCTGTTTTCGCAGAAGGGTGTATAAATTGTATTTCTTTTCCTGGCGCAGCTGTAAAAACAGGGCCGGGAACTGAAACGGGTTCTTGCGAAAGTGACAGAGACAGACTTTTTACATTTGGCTTCCGCGTTGTGGCCCAGGGGAAGGAATACCGCCAGATTGTCCAGGCGGAGTCAGAGTTCAAACCATAGTGGTTGGCGGCGTATATGCTCTCATCACTTGCGCTGTTAGAACCGTCTGCACAAGGGTTGTAAATAACAGAATGGCCGTGGTAATCATTTAATTGCCGGCCGTTTACCATGACGTTGGGACGGAACTGGATGCCTAATGGATTCTCAGCTTCTATGTGTTCCAATTCTTCGGCAGGTAGAGCGCAGTTGCTGTCGGCAATAACATCGGACCACTTTGACATAAAAGCTTGGATTGCCGATTGGCTGGTTTCGATGCAAAGATCTATCACCACACCCTGGCCACACAGATATACGGCGGGTATAATCCAGCGGTGTTCGCACCATGTAAATTCTCTGTCAAGCCTGATTTCAATTCCACGTTTTCCTCGGCTTCCGGCTCGCCCGCACCGGCCGTGAAAATCACTTTGGAAATAAACATTCCAATTGTCTCTGAGTTCCGACATTTTTAACCTCCAGTAAGAACTGCATATATTATTGCAGAAAAATGTTAACAAATCTAGTTTAATGTAAAAAATAATATAATATTCACGCAGCAATAGATAGACTCACTGCAGTGCTATTTTACTAAACGGCCGGAAAAGTAACAAAAATGATGAGATTTACGCAATATTTGGCGTTTGTTCCGCTCTTACATTGCAAAAACGACACGGCAAAAAAGCGGCTAAGGCTTTTCGGCAATATAAAAGACTGGATTTGAAGCTTTTGTGTGCCGGATTTCGGCAAAATTAAATATTAAAAAATGATGAATTTTTTGTGACAAGCTCCACATAGGTTAGTATAAAGACACAAATTTTTACTGCTGTTTATTTTTGTGTTGACAATATGGGACAAGCTATGATAATGTTCGGGTATCGAGGACGATGACGTTCTTTTACGGAAGGACGTCATCGTCCTATTTTGTTTTTGGAGGCGATGAAATGGACAACGCAATGATAATTGATACCTTATGGGTGCTTCTGGCGGCAATACTGGTGTTCTTTATGAACCTGGGCTTTGCTGCGGTAGAGGCCGGATTTGCAAGGGCAAAGAATACGGTTAATATCTTGTCGAAAAACTTTATTGTGTTCGCCGTATCATCTCTGGGCTTTATGCTTTTGGGATGGGGACTGATGTTTGGCGGGGATAACCCCTTTATAGGGACGGAAAATCTGCTCATACTTGGAGGCGCGGATCTCTCCGCATATGATGAGACGCTAACCTCGAATGTACCCTTCTGGGGAAAATTTTTCTTTCAGCTGGTGTTTTGTGGAACGGCTGCAACTATAGTTTCCGGCGCAGTAGCCGAGAGAATTAAATATGTGTCCTTTATTGTCTTTTCGTTTGTACTTACTCTGGTTATCTACCCGATTGTTGGGCACTGGATCTGGGGCGGCGGATGGCTGGCAGATATGGGATTCCTGGATTTTGCAGGGGACACAGCCGTACATTCCGTAGGAGGATGGGCAGCCCTGGCGGGGGCAATTATACTGGGGCCGCGTATTGGAAAGTATGGGAAGGACGGAAAGCCCAGGGCTATACCTGGCCACAATATGTCGCTGGCGGTTATAGGGCTTTTTGTCCTGTGGCTTGGATGGTTTGGATTTAACCCAGGCTCTACAATGAGCTTCCAGAATCCATCTGATGTTATGCATATCCTGGTTACAACAAATACGTCAGCAATTGCCGCAGTCCTGACTTCCACAATAGCCTCGTGGGTCATGATAGGCAAACCTGACCTTGGTATGACAATCAACGGGTGCCTTGCGGGACTTGTGGCGGTGACAGGCAGCTGCGCATACGTAACTATTGAAGTTTCACTGCTTATTGGCGCGATTGCAGGTGTTCTGGTAGTCGCCGCAGTTATGCTTTTTGATAAGATAAAAGTGGACGATCCGGTGGGCGCCACATCTGTCCACCTGTGCTGTGGGATTTTCGGGACGGTATGCGTCGGCCTTTTCTCCAAGGAAGGCGTGACATCACTGTCCCATACAAACGGACTGTTTTACGGAGGCGGATTTGAGCCTCTTGGAATCCAGCTTGTGGGTATAATAGCTGTAGGTGCCTTTACATTTGTGTCATCGGCGCTGGTATGGCTTGTACTGAAGAAGACTATGGGCATAAGGGTATCACGGGAGGAAGAGATAGCGGGCCTTGACATAGGTGAACACGGCAATGTGGCATATCCGGATTTTGCACCGGCTGCGTCCAGCGGAGAACTCCCAGAGGGCGATATTATACCGGCTGCGGCAGCAACGCCGGTGCCCGCTGAAGCCAGAGTACCTGAGTCTGAGGCAGTACCTGTTGTACACAGGGAGACGCCTGGCGTCAAGATGACAAAAGTGACTATCATTACAAACCAGTCAAGATTTTCCCAGCTGCAGGATGCCCTTGAGCAGCTTGGGGTGACGGGTATAACAATTACCAATGTGTTTGGACACGGTATGCAGAAAGGCCATCAGACTTATTTCCGCGGCGCACCCGTGGAGACAAGGCTGCTTCCAAAGGTGAAGATTGACGTTGTTATCTGTAAGATACCCACAAAAACTCTTGTTGATACAGTTCAGAAAGTCCTGTATACAGGTCATGTGGGAGACGGAAAGATATTTATTTATGACGTGGAAGACGTTGTGAAGATACGCACTGGGGAGAGAGGATACGACGCCCTCCAGGATGACGAATAGGCGCTTTATAATGGAATGGGCCGCAGATTAAGCCTGCGGCCCATTCCATTAATGTCTGATAAAAGATAATCGGGATATTATTCGGCCGCTTTCAACGCCTCAGCTGTGTTTATCCTGTTGAGGCGGAAGTACATGAGGAAGTCCACAAGCGCTGAGAATACGAATGTGAGCAGAAGGGATATGGCAAAGCTCCTGAAGGCAATTTGAGGGGTAAAGCGTATCAGATCAACTTTAATTGCATTTATAATGAAGCTGTTAAGGCCAAAGCCCATCGGGATTCCCAAAAGCGCTCCAAATATAGTGAGAACGATGTTCTCCCTGAGTACGTATATTGCAGACTCCCACTGATAGAAGCCCAGAACTTTTACTGTGGCTATCTCCCGGATGCGTTCCGTAATGTTGATATTTGTGAGATTGTATATGACTATAAGCGCCAGCGCCGCAGCGCAGACTATGGTGAGGATAACGATGTATATGAGACTGTCCATCATGGACCCGATCCTGTCGCGCATCACATTGCTCTCGGATACGTTTATGACATTGTCCATGCCCAAGAGCATGGCTGCGGCAGACCCCTGGTCAGCGTCTTCAGGTACGGTAAGAAATGCCGTGTTCATCTCAGGCGCGGAACCTGATATCGAGGTGTACGTCTCGGTGGTAATGTACACATAATTATATATGTAGTTATCGAAAATACCGCTGACGGTGAATGTCATAACGCCAGTGTCGTCGCTGCGGATTGAGAAGCTGTCGCCTGTTTCAAGTTCCAGGTCCTGCGCCAGGCCTATGTTTATAAGAGCCCCGCCCTCCGGAGGAAGCTCCAGCTTCTCGCCCTCTGAGTGGAAATCGATGAAATCCTCAATAGCGCTGTCCGAATCAACCACGGTGAGATATCCGGACTCCTCGGACTTCCCTGAAGACACAGTGGTGGAGCTTTGATAGGCGTACATGATGCTATCGGATATTTCCGAGACATCAGAGGAAAAGCTCTCTCTTGCCGCATTGCCGACAGGCTCATCAAAGGTGACCGCTATGTCGTATAATGTGACCTCGCTGTACTGGTCGTCCACTACATGCTGTATTGAGTCTCTGATACCAAACCCTGTTATCATCAGCGCCGTACACCCGCCGATGCCCAGGATCATCATGAATACGCGGAGCTTATAGCGGAACAGGTTCCTCATGGAGACTTTCCACATAAAGCTAAGGTGATTCCAGATGAAAGGTATTTTTTCCAGAAGGACCCGTTTGCCTATTTTAGGGGCGCGGGGCCTGATAATATTTGCGGGAGTATCCGAAAGTTCGCGCCGGCAGGCAAGCCATGTTACAAGGAGCATTGCGCCCAGATATGCGCAGAATACAATAAGCGAAGTGGGCACGCTAAAGTAAAAGACTATCTCTGAGGAAAAGTCGTACATAATGGAGTAGGCCTGCCAGACTACTGCCGGTATGACCCAGGAGCCAATCAGAATTCCCAGTACGCATCCAAGGACTGTGGCGGCGCCTGAATACACAAGGAACTTGCTCATTATGGCAAACCTGCTGTATCCCAGAGCCATCAGGACTCCCAGCTGTGAGCGCTGTTCGTCCACCATGCGGGTTATTGAGGTGACGCAAATAAGAGCTGCTACAAGGAAGAAAAACAGTGGGAAAACAGAGGATATGCTGGCAACAATCGTCGTATCGTTCTCAAAGCAGCTGTATCCCACATTGCTCCAGCGGCCAAGAACGTACACAGATGGATATTTGATATCGTCTATTTCCGCCCTGGCGTCGTCAAGCTCAGCTTTTGCGTCGTCAAGCTCCGCCTGTGCGTCGGCAAATTCCTGCTCCGCTTGGGCTTTGCTGTCCTCATATTCAGCAAGCCCGTCGCTGTACTCGGCTCTTGCGTCATCCAGCTCCGCCTGTGCGTTATTCAGACGGTTCCTGGTGTCGGCAATGGTGGAATTCAACTGCGCCCAACCGTCCTCGACCTCCTGGACACCGGCATTGTATTCTGCCCAGCCGTCGTCAAGCTGCTGGCGGGACTGAGCCAATGTGGCGTCGGCCTCCTCAAGAAGCAGACGCGTATCTTCCAACTGCTCCCAGGCGTCGTCCAATTCCTGCTTCCCAGCAGACAGCTGAGACATGCCGGCGTTATACTGAGCTGCCCCAGAGTTATATTGAGCCCAGCCTGAGTCAAGGGCGTCGGCGGCTGCGATAAGCGCGGCGCTGTCCGCCGGAATATCCGCGGACATAGCGGACATGGCTGAAAGGGCCGCGTCCACAGCGACTGAAGCTATTGGATCGCCTGAACGAAGCTGACTTAAAAGCGATGCACTGTCAGGGTACATAGGCTGGCCGGTGGACGGATCCACAAGATAGGTTACAAGGCTGCCCATCAGAGTGTTAAAGTTCTGCTGCTGCGCCGCTATGGCGTTGTAGGCATTGGAGAGCTGAGCGCCCACGCCGGCAAGATAAGCGGCGCTTTCGTTATATTCGTCCATTCCGGTGTTGTATGCTTCCAGGCCAGACTGATATTGCAGGAA
>CALXCS010000108.1 GCA_944386875.1 uncultured Oscillospiraceae bacterium | reverse complement strand
ATACTTGACGCTCTCATAGAACCAGTCGTTCTCCTCCACATCGGGGAAGGGAAGCGCCGCAGGCTCGTTGTCCTCATTCTCATCTCCACCCTGGTCGGGATCCTCAACTGGGGGTGTCGGAGGGGTTATGACAGGCTCTTCGTATGTGCCGCCGACAAATGTAGCTGCCTTTGTGGCTCCAACTATGTTGCCGTCGCCATCGGTCAGCAGCGCCGCAACAGTGTCTCCTCCGGACATGTAGTTCAGCGTAACTTCAGAACTGCCTCCGCTGATTTCGGTGCTGCCCAGTTCTTCCCCGCCGATCGCCGTTACGGATGTATCGGAGACAGTGAGACTCTTAGCAGTCCTATCAAAGTCTATAGGGAGGATAACCCTGTCCAGGCTTCCCATAGGCACAGATTGAGTACCATCGTAAAAGTTCACATCGTAATAGTTCACATCGTCCTTGGACGGTGAGTAGGTATTCAAGTATATCTTTCCGTTTGTCAGGTCAAAATATACCATTTTGATATAGCCGCTACCTCCCTGTGAGCCTGACTGGTAATCCGTGCATATCTCATAGACTGACCTGGTGCCACCATCATCATTTTCATATTTCACCTTATTTAGGGAGGAACCGTGAAAATGTCCGCCAAATATGGCTATTACATTCTCATTCTCAGCACAAACGTTATCTAGCAGGTACTGGCTAGTATAGCTCTGGGCTCCGTCACCGTTTACCCCGCAGTGGGTAGCGATAATTGCCGGTATGTCTGGGTACATTTCGAGGACACTGTTTATCCACTTAACCTCATCCTCATAAACATCCCAACTGATATAGATCATCAGAAGTTCCACACCGTCTTTTTCGACGATGTCATAGTGGCCCAGATTGTTCATATAGGAGGCACCGTACCATGGGTTGTCCTCATACCGGTCTGCTCCGAAGTACTTCCAATATAGGTCATAATCCATGTTGCCGAAGGCTACGTCATGGTTACCGGCTAATACGCCAGTGGGTATCCCTGCATTTTCAAGAATCGCCTGTTGCTGGCTGGCGAAGGCCCACTCATACTCTTCATCCGGCTCATCCACTATATCGCCTGTATGGAGCACATACTGTATGTCCAGCGCATCCTTGTTTTCAACTATCCAATTCACCATGTTGGTGTAGTGGTTCTGGTACTCCTCAGAGTAGTATTGGGTATCGGATATCCAGGCCATGGCAAAGTCATAGCTCTCCGGCGCACCTATGCTATCGGCAAGAGATGCGTCGCCCTTATCTGTTCCATCCCAAGCGGCATTATCGCCAGTCTCAGTTACAAACGCATCCTCCTCAGTGTATGGCGTGTACGCCTCTGTCCTTGCCTGGATGAGCACCCTAACTATACCCTCGGTGGCATATCCCTCCACAGGGCATATAGCCGTAATTCTATCTTCGTCTGTATCGGTGTCGAGTATCTCCCACTCTCCACCGGTGCTGAGAACATACATCTGTATATCCTTTGACATATCCCTGTCATCGGTATCGGTGTAATTGGCGCTGGCCATCACCTCTACCCGCAGGGCCCTTTCGTCACCGGAAACGGGTATCTCCAATATCTGATAGGGGTACTGGCCATTATCGGACGTCGTAGCTTCCTCATTATTCTTTTCCTGTGCGCCATAGGTGCTGTCTCCAGTGCCTTCCAAAACTGTTATGCTCTCAGAGGCTATCTCCTGTGCCGGGTAGACCGTCATCTCCTGTGCCCCGTCTACTGGGGTCACTGTCACGTTTGCCGTAACGCCAGCCTCGCTGAGTGTCATATTCAGGTCGTAGTCCCGCTCCGTCTCTTCATTAGCAGTTATCGTGTTACCAACGGTAAAGTTCACCGTCTCCGTCGTCCCATCACTGCTTGATACCGTCAGGCTGTGGCTGCCATCCTCAAGCGTCGTGGTATCCAGCTGGAAGCCCGCGGCGTTTACCTTACCAGCTGGGACGGTGAAAACTAGATCCATACGAATATATTTCCCTGTGTCATCCCCCATCTGGGTAACATCAGTGTAAGAAAGATTATCGACAGTATCGCTCGCCTGATTCTGTACCTGCACCCCAGTGCAGCTGACCGGCGACAGCTCGGTGCCGTCTGCCAGGTGCAGCGTTACATTCTGTACGGTGAAGTTATCATTATTCTGGTCAGTATTGCCCTCCCAGGGGGTACCAAAAGTACCTGGGCGAATAGTTATGTTCAGGGTCAATGTACCATCATCATTATAAGTGAAGTACTGTCCGCCTACCAGGAAAGCCAGTCGTCCGTTTTCTGGGATAATACGGCTTTGGGCAAAGGTGGTTATGACCTGTCCACCCTCATACTGCTCTCCCTGGGTAAGGCCGTTTTTAAAATTGGTGCTGAGGCCTGTGCAGTCGAATGCCAGCCAGGCTCCGCGCTCCAGCGTCTTTTTCGTCTCCGAAACAGGCTGCCCGTCTATGGCGAAACTGACATCACCCCCGCCAAAATCCCTGGCTGAAACCTGCACAACACCGGAATAGGTGTCCTCTGAGACCTTCGTGTTATTTATGCTCACACGTATGCCCTGGGCCGTTTCGTCAGGGTTATGTATCTCCACGCGTTGCTGCTCCGTAGTTGTGCTGCCGTAGGCATTATTGAACTTTACATAGTAATCCACATAACTGGCGTCCAGAAGACCGCCGCTGGGGATAAGTGCATAGTACTTATTATATATGCGGATATTCGTGGTGGTATCTACCTGCCAATTCTCCATCTTATCAGTCTTCCAGTGGAGCTCTATGCTAGTCACTTTGCTGCCCTCATCAGAAGTAAACCAATAGGGCACATTAAGCGGTTCTCCCTGATCTATGCCCTCCGTTAGGGCAGCAACCCACTTTTCATCATACTGATCCGTGGACAGCGTTACTACTGGCGGTTCCCCATCAGCATCTGGGAATGTTATCTGCTCTTCATCCACAACGCCGGGGTTTGGCGTAACCTTCTGTTTATATGTGGACATCACCGGTCCTTCCCAGTTTATCTGCAGGTCAACGGACTTATCCTCTTTCAGGTCTATAACAGTGCTCTTGCCGCCGTTCCAGAAATAGCTGCACACCAGTTCCCCTCTGCTCTCTCCTGGTGCAGGTTCGGTGTATATCTCCAGTCCGGATTTCCTGTCCTCAAGGTTTGCAAGATCCGCCACGATATATACCTTCGTATCTTCTGGCATATCCTTAAATACAGCATCAGCGCGCAGGTCTTCTACTGTCGGGAACGTATCGTCCTTTCCCTGCTCCGCATTGCGCTCCCCGTTATAACTGATGGGATAAGGCCAAATGACCGCGATTTCCCCAGGCCCCAGTGTACAGTCTTCTGATGAGGAGTTCTGCTGCCCTGAACCTACGCCATTATTCTCCTCATAGTGGCGAATGGTCAACTTCTTCCTACCTGCACCATATCTGGACACATATACAAAGTCGTAGTCCTCGTTTAGATCCACTTCCTCATCACTGGTGTTGACTATCTCAAAGAAGCTGAACATCTCGTACCCGCTCTGGTCGGGCCACTCTGCTGCGTTAGCATACACCTCGGTTATGTACACGCCCTCCGGCTGGCCAGACACTGGCGTAGTGCGCTGCCCGCTCAGTTGTTCATCGTAGGCGTAACCGGCAGTTGGTGCCTTGCTCTCATACCACTGAAGCAAAGTTCCCTGATCTGGCACCTTAAAATGCACAGAAAGCCCATTACAGTCACTCTGTCCCTGAAAGTCTTTTATCTCCGATTTATTAAAATGGCACTGACACCTTATACTCCCGTCATTATACTTGAGTATAAATCCGCAGTCGTCATCAGCAAATCCTCCCGCCTGATTTACCGTGTATATCGCCGCATCCTCATCCAGAAGATGGAAATACCTGAACTGCTCCTCAGAGGCATAGTCTTCTCCTTCAGTACCTCCGAGGTCGATGCGCTGATTCCATATTATGGCACTTCCTCCGGCTGGGACTATCATCTCATCCTCATCGGTGCTTATTTCCAATTTCTTGGGCTCCCCGCTAGACTCCTCATAATAGAGCTCGTATTCACTTAGGGAGATGGGTTCTTCAGAGGTATTCGTTATCTCCACAAACTCCATCTGCTCGCCAGAGAACATGTATTTGACAAAATCATCATTATATTCGTTCACATCGTCAACATACATCTCCGTTATCCACAGTCCCTTAGTATTGAACTGCTCATTAATACTCGGCTCTTGATCCGAGTATTCGTCTGCCATGGCAGATGGTGCACCAATCGCCAGCAGGCCTGCCAATCCTGCGGCTGCCAGGCCCAGGGCCGTAGCTCGCACACCTCTTTTTTTGAACGATCCCATGCCTTAAATTCTCCTCCTTATCAGGGTACATTGGATTACGGATACATTCTCCCTCTCCGCTGTAAAATTATCGACCCGCTTAATGCAAAAAGAATGACAATGTTATATTAAAATTGTTAAATAATACGAAAGTAAGCCTCCGGAAACCTCCGGAGGCTTACTTAAATCTTACAATATCGTTGGGAGTGCAGTTGAGAATAACACATAGTTTTTCCAATGTCAGCAAAGTGATATTTCTGTTCTTTTTCAAAGCGTCCAATGTCCTGTTGTCTATCCCCTGCTGTAGAAGTTTATACTGGGAGACGCCCTTTGCCGCCATTGTCTCCCAAAGAGGCGTGTAGTCGATGATCCCAATCACCACCTTGTAAAACGCATACTATATTAAAATTATATGGCGGCAAGGGATAATTATATATTGTGCATATATTCACAATATGGTATAATCTGCTGGACGCCTGACAGGAATTTATGTTGCGCCGCAACATACTGCCTGTTATAATGTGGGCGATACGGCGGCGATGCCGCTTAAAATACGGAGATACTTATGGAACTTATAGTACGGGATCTTGTAAAAAACTTTGACAAAAAAGAGGTTCTCAAGGGGGCCTCATTTAAATTCAGCCAGGGCCGTATTTACGGACTTCTCGGACGGAACGGCGCAGGCAAAACCACTTTTTTCAACTGCGTCAACGACGATTTAAAGCCGGATTCCGGCTCATTTTCTGTTGAGGAAAACGGCGCTGAGCGTCCTCTCAATCCTGGCGATATTGGGTATGTTTTGTCAACGCCGGTGGTTCCGGAGTTTCTTACAGGCAGGGAGTTTTTAAAATTCTTCCTGGACGTAAACGGTCAGAAGATAGAAAATATCAAGACGATTGATGAATATTTTGAATTGATGTCCATATTGCCGGAGGATCGGGACAAGCTCCTGAAGGACTATTCCCACGGCATGAAAAACAAAATGCAAATGCTGGTTAACTTCATCGCCAATCCGCCAATTTTGCTCCTTGACGAGCCTCTGACGTCATTCGATGTGGTAGTCGCCGACGAAATGAAGAAGCTGCTGAAGGACATGAAAATGGACCATATTATAATTTTCTCCACACATATCCTGGAGCTGGCAGTTGACCTGTGCGATGATATTGTTATACTCTCAGGCGGGGTATTGAAGAAGATTGAAAAGGAGCATCTTGACAACAGCGAGTTTAAAGAGAGAATAATCTCCGCCCTGAGAGGTGAGGACGATGAATAAGACTCTGCGTATTTCTTTCGCCCTGAGAATTACCTACAAGGTTAATTCCATAATCTTCGCCCTTAAATCCCTGCCCCTTATAAATAAGCTTTTGCCCGCTTCTCTATACGCGAGTCGCGGCCTGAAGGGCTTTGCCCTGGTGATAGCCTGGATTGTGGAGTTTTTCTCTGTGTTTCTGGGCAAGGGGCTGTACTTATTCTCAATGGTATTCCCCCTCCTTGGCACTTTTTCAGTGCCCCAGAATGTGGGCTTTGTCCACTGCTTTACCTTTCTCACCATCGTAGGCGGGTTTATGAACACCCAGGCGTTTAACCCTACAAAGGACAAATATTACGCCATTTTCCTTATGCGGATGGACGCCCGCCAGTACTCCCTTATAAACTACGTCTATTTTATCGCGAAGATGTTTGTGGGCTTTATGCCCTTCACCATTATAATCGGATATCTCACAAAAACCCCCCTGTGGATATGCGTTTTAATGCCTCTTTTTGTCTGCTCAGTAAAGCTGATATTCATGGCTGTTATCATCCACAATCAGGACTCGGTAAAGAACGTCTACAATGAGAATATGCCCACAAAAATCGTGTGGTGCGGAGTGCTTCTGTGTCTTGCCGCAGCTTATGTCCCCCTTTACTTCGGGTACGCTATGCCAATCTGGCTTTTTCCCGTGCTGTGTATTCCTGCAGCCGCGCTGGCAGTGTTTTGCACTGTCAAGATATGGCGTTTTCAGGACTACAGGCGCATATATAAAAAGCTCCTTGATCCTACTTCCCCGGTCTTTGCCGGTGCAAAAAGCGTATCCCAGGCCGCTACTGTGGATATGTACCAGAAAAAGCTGGACACCGACATAACCGTCACCAGTTCAGCCTCAGGCTATAAATATTTCAACGAGATATTTATGCGCCGGCACTCAAAGCTCCTGACCCGCTCGGCAAAACGTACGGCGCTTATCCTCCTGTGCATTGTACTTATGGGCATAGGCGCCTGTTTTGCCTTCCCTGATATACGACCCGATTTAAGTGAACTGGTGCTGGAAAATCTGCCGATATTCCTGTTTGTAATGTATTTCACAAACCGCGGCAGCGTCATAACCCAGGCCATGTTTATAAACTGCGACCACAGTATGCTGACCTACCGCTTCTACCGGCAGCCCTGGGCTATACTGTCACTTTTTAAAGAGCGTCTGAAGTACGTGGCGGCCATAAACCTTCTGCCGGCCCTTCCCCTGGCACTGGGACTTCCAGCGCTGCTATATGTGACGGGCGGAACTTCCCGCTGGTGGGATTATCCATTAGTTGGCCTTGCCATATTGGCGGCATCAGTATTCTTCTCAGTTCACCACATGGTTTTATATTACCTGCTGCAGCCCTACAACATCGAGGCCGAAAAGAAGAGCGCCACTTTCGGCATTGTAAACTGGGCCACTTACGTTGTCTGCTACGCTGTGATGATGCAGGACATCCCCACAGCCATTTTCGCACCGGCTCTCACGGCCTTCTGCGTTATCTACATTGTCGCCGCCTTGGTGCTGGCTTATAAACTTGCCCCCAGAACATTTAAGCTGAGGTAAAATATATGATATGCAAAAAGGGCATGCCGCGGACTTTTTCTCCGCGCCATGCCCTTTTAAAATTCTCTTAAGTCTTTCACTATATTGTCACTTCTTATTTTTCCTGTTTTTGAGTTTCGTTTTAATAATCCTCACTATGCAGAAAAGAGGAAAATATATAACAAAATACATTATAAACTGAAAAATAAGCTGAAGCCAAACTGGGGGTACAGGCGATTCAAAGGCGTACCTTACTCTGCCCAGGAAGGGGGACGCTATTGTAAGAAGAAGGGCCACCCTAATCGCAACTATTGCATCTTTCTTCATGTTTTGCTTCCTGCTCCTCTGAATTCGCTGTATATTACCCACTACTGTATATATACAATATTATCATATTTGTGCTTACTATCAAGTATATTTTAGTGCAATATCACAATTTAAAGCAATCGTGCTTTGAACGCAACAGGATATCAATGTAGAAAAAACCCCGAACGGTTGCCCGTTCGGGGTTTTTTAATGCTTTATATCCTCTGCTTTTGAAATTATTCCTTTTCGGAATTACTCCTCGGCGTAGAGGTTCTTGAGTCTTACCAGGTGAGCGTAGCGGTCCATAGCGGCCTGCTCGTTCTTCTTAAATAGGACTTCAGCCCTCTCTGGGAACTCACGGGTCAGACGGCTGTAGCGTGCTTCGTTCATCAGGAAGTCCTGATATCCGCCGGCCGGCTCCTTGGAGTCCAGAGTGAACTTCTTACCGGGCTCGGCGTCTGGGTTAAAGCGGAACAGGTTCCAGTAACCGCAGTCAACGGCCTTCTTCATCTCATGCTGGCAGTTGACCATTCCGCCCTTGATGGAGTGCATCTCGCAGGGTGCGTAGCCGATGATAAGGGACGGTCCCTTGTATGCCTCGGCCTCCTGGATGGCCTTCAGGGTCTGGTTGGGGTTGGCGCCCATAGCTACCTGGGCCACATAGATGTAGCCGTAGCTCATGGCTATCTCAGCCAGGCTCTTCTTCTTTATATCCTTACCAGCTGCGGCAAACTGGGCAACCTGGCCTATGTTGGAGGCCTTTGAAGCCTGCCCGCCGGTGTTGGAGTACACCTCGGTGTCGAATACGAATATGTTTACATCGTTGCCGGAGGCGAGAACATGGTCAACGCCGCCGAAGCCGATATCGTAAGCCCATCCGTCGCCGCCGAAAATCCACACGGACTTCTTGGAGAGATACTCCTTCTCAGCAAGGATCTCCTGGCAGTAATGGCAGTCAGGATACTTGGAAAGCTCCTCTACCAGCTTGGCGGTAGCGACGCTGTTGGCCTCGCCGTCATCGACGGTGTCCAGGTACTCCTGGCAGGCTGCACGCTTGGAGTCTACCTTGGTAACATTCGCAAGCTCGCGAACCTTCTCCACAACACGGTCGCGGATAGCCTTCTGGCCCAGATAGATACCCATACCGTGCTCGGCGTTGTCCTCAAAGAGGGAGTTGGACCAGGCTGGGCCGTGTCCGTTCTTATCGGTGCAGTAGGGTGAGGTTGCAGCAGGGCCGCCCCAGATGGAGGAGCATCCTGTTGCGTTGGAGATATACATCCTGTCGCCGAAGAGCTGTGTCACAAGACGGGCATAGCTTGTCTCGGCGCAGCCCGCGCATGAGCCGGAGAACTCAAGCATCGGCTTACGGTACTGGCTGCCCTTTACGGTGTTGTCCATCATGTCGGGCTTAGGCTCAGTCTTAACCAGGTAATCCCAAACAGCGATCTGATCTTCCTGGCTCTCCAGCGGAACCATGCTGATAGCCTTGTCCTTGGCCAGGCAGGATCCCACGCAAACGCCGCAGCCCATGCAGTCCAGCGGGCTTATGCCGATTGCATACTTATATACGCCCTTGCCCTTGCCGGCCTTGATGTCGACGGTCTTAAGAGCAGCGGGAGCATTTTTAACTTCTTCCTCAGTCAGTGCGAATGCACGGATTGTGGCATGGGGGCAGACAAATGAGCACTGGTTGCACTGGATGCACTTTGAAGGATCCCAAGTCGGCACAGAGACAGCCACGCCGCGCTTCTCATAAGCGGAAGCGCCCTGCTCAAACTGGCCGTCAACATGTGGCATAAACACTGATACAGGCAGTGAGTCGCCGTCCATACGGCCCACAGGCTCCATGATCTCGCGGACCTGCTTTACAAGCTCAGGCTTACCCTCATATGTCTCGGCAGCAGGAGCATCAACAGCGTCAGCCCACTCTGCGGGGACGTCGATCTTCTTGAAGGCGGTGGCGCCCAGGTCGATGGCCTTGTGGTTCATATCCACAACATCCTGGCCCTTCTTCAGGTAGGAATGTGTGGCGGCATCCTTCATGTGCTGGATAGCCTCTTCCTGTGGCATAATCTTGGCCAGTGTGAAGAAAGCAGACTGGAGGATGGTGTTGGTACGCTTGCCCATGCCGATCTCTATGGCAAGGTCGATGGCGTTAATGGTATAGAGCTGGATGTTGTTGCGGGCAATATACCTCTTTGCCTCAGCATTCAGGTGATGGCTCAGCTCGTCGAAATCCCACTGGCAGTTTATCATGAATACGCCGCCGGGCTTGACGTCGTTGACCATCTTGAAGCCCTTGGTAACATAGCTGGGGTTGTGGCAGGCAACAAAGTCAGCCTTATTTATATAGTATGGGCTCTTTATTGGCTTATCGCCGAAGCGCAGGTGGCTGATAGTCACGCCGCCGGTCTTCTTTGAGTCATACTGGAAGTAAGCCTGTACGTATTTATCGGTGTAGTCGCCGATAATTTTAATGGAGTTCTTGTTGGCGCCCACGGTGCCGTCGCCGCCAAGGCCCCAGAACTTGCACTCGATGGTGCCTTCCGCAGCTGTATTCGGGGTCTCCTCACGGCTGCGCTCAGGCAGGGACATATTTGTGACGTCGTCCACAATGCCAATGGTAAACTGACGCTTCGGCTGATCCTTTGTCAGCTCTTCGTATACTGCAAATACAGAGGACGGAGGCGTATCTTTTGAGCCAAGTCCGTAGCGGCCGCCGATGACCTTTATATCATCCATGCCGGCGTTGGCAAGAGCTCCCACAACATCCATGTAGAGAGGCTCACCCATGGCGCCCGGCTCTTTTGTGCGGTCAAGCACCGCTATCTTCTTGCAGGTCTTAGGAATGGCCTCAAGGAACTTCTCGGTGGCAAAAGGCCTGTAGAGACGGACCTTAATAAGTCCAACCTTCTGTCCGTTGGCGTTAAGGTAATCAATAACTTCCTCAGTGACATCGCAGATGGAGCCCATGGCGATTATAACCCTGTCGGCATCGGGAGCTCCGTAGTAGTTAAAGAGCTTGTAGTCAGTGCCAAGTTTAGCATTGACCTTGTCCATATACTCCTCAACTACAGCAGGAAGAGCCTCATAGTACTGGTTGCAGGCCTCACGGTGCTGGAAGAAGATGTCGCCGTTCTCGTGGGAGCCGCGCATTGCGGGTCTCTCAGGATTCAGGGCGTGCTTACGGAACGCATCAACAGCGTCCATATCGCACATCTCTTTAAGGTCGTCGTAATCCCAGACAGCTATCTTCTGAATCTCGTGGGATGTGCGGAAACCGTCAAAGAAGTTGATAAACGGAACGCGTCCTTTAATAGCCGCAAGATGGGCAACGGCGCCCAAGTCCATAACCTCCTGGACGTTGCTCTCTGCCAGCATGGCAAAGCCGGTCTGGCGGCATGCCATAACGTCGGAGTGATCGCCAAAGATGTTCAGGGCGTGAGTGGCTACGGTCCTGGCGGACACGTGGAAGACAGCCGGCAGAAGCTCACCGGCGATCTTGTACATATTGGGGATCATCAAAAGAAGTCCCTGTGAAGCTGTATAAGTTGTTGTCAGGGCGCCGGCTGCAAGAGAGCCGTGAACAGTACCGGCGGCGCCTGCCTCCGACTGCATCTCAACAACCTTCACTGTTGTGCCGAAGATGTTCTTCTGACCGGCAGCTGACCACTGGTCTACATAGTCGGCCATAGGGCTGGACGGTGTTATGGGATATATCCCGGCCACCTCGGTGAACGCGTATGACACGTACGCGGCGGCATTATTGCCGTCCATGGACTTGAGTTTTCTCGCCATGTTCTTTTCTCCTTATATTTTAAATTTATCCTAAACTAACTACCTCTCAGCAGGGCGCACTGCCCCACCATCAAGAAATTTTATCATATTTAATTTGTCATGTAAATAGCGTTTACCACAAGTTTATTTTATTTTTTATATTTTTCTCAGCTTATATGGACGAAAAAGTTTTATTTTCCAATATTTTTTCGTCTTAGCTACTATTTCTCGTTTGGCAAAAGATTAAATGGCATAAATTGCAGATTAAGGCTAATTCTGTTTGAATTGGAGGCAGAATGCGTGATTGCAATATTATATGGTCCGCAGAGTTTCCCCATTCTCTTGTCAAAGATATAAAATGCACATCCATTTGTTGAAAAAAATCCGCTTAAATTGTATAATTAAATAATAATTTGCCATTTAATTAACTTTATCTTATATTCATCCTATTTAAGTGAGGTGTTCCCAAAATGGTCCAGCGCGCCCACTCCTTTGGAATATCCGGAATCCGCGGTTTCGACGTATCCGTGGAGTGTTCAATTTCAAGCGGGCTCCCAAAATTTGATCTGGTGGGCCTTCCGGACGCTGCGGTCAGGGAGTCCAGGGAACGGGTCAGGGCAGCAATACGCAGCTGCGGGAAAACTTTTCCCGCCTCCCATGTCACAGTGAACCTGGCGCCTGCCGACAGAAAAAAAGCAGGTTCTCTGTATGACCTGCCCATATTGCTCAGTATACTCGCCGCCTCAGGTTCTATCCGCCCGTTGCCTCAGGACACCGCCTTTCTTGGCGAGCTCTCCCTTACAGGCGAGCTGCGGCCAGTACCCGGCGTGCTGTCAATGGCTATCAGCGCCTCCAAATCCGGTATAAAGCGGCTTTTCCTGCCGGCGGAGAACGCCCGGGAGGCCGCTTTTGCAGGCGGCGTTGAGGTATATGGCGTAAAAAGCGTGTCGGAGCTTCTGCTGCACCTGTCCGGCCAGCTGGATCTTGTCCCCGAGTCCGAGCCCAGCCTGGCTCCCTGTAACCAGTATCAGGTTGACTTCTCCGAAGTCCGCGGTCAGGAAAACGTAAAGCGGGCTTTGGAGGTAGCCGCAGCGGGAGGCCACAATATACTGCTTATCGGTCCGCCGGGCTCCGGAAAAAGCATGTTGTCAAAGCGTCTTCCAACCATCCTTCCCGACATGAGCAGACAGGAGCAGCTGGAGACTACAGCCATTTATTCTGTGGCAGGCCAGACTCTCGGCGGCGGCATAATCACACAGCGCCCTTTCCGCTCCCCGCACCACACCATGAGTTATTCTGCCATGGCCGGCGGAGCCCAGCTGCAGCCGGGCGAAATAAGCCTCGCCCACAACGGTGTTTTGTTCTTAGACGAGCTCCCCGAATTTCACAGGGATGTTATCGAATCCCTGAGGCAGCCTATGGAGGATGGGAAGGTGACCATTTCAAGAGTCTCCGGCACGGTTACATACCCCAGTCAGTTTATGCTGGTGTGCGCCATGAACCCATGCAAATGCGGCTGGTACGGGCACCCCTCCGGCAGGTGTACCTGCACCGAGGCATCTGTGCGGGCGTACCGCTCTAAAGTGTCCGGCCCACTGCTGGACAGGATCGACATGCACATTGAGGTTCCCGCTTTAGATTACGATGAACTCCGCGACCGCGCCCCCTCTGAGCCCTCCTCAGAGATAAAAAAGCGCGTGGATATGGCCAGGGCAATTCAAAATAACCGCTATGGAGGCGGCTGCAACGCCAGCGTCCCCTCCGGCGTTCTCAGAGACACCTCGCCGCTGTCCGCCCAATGTGAGGCCCTTATGCGCGGCGCCTTTGAGTCTTTGGGGCTGACAGCCCGCAGCCACGACCGCATACTCAGAGTCGCCCGCACTATAGCCGACCTTGCAGGAGGCGGCGACATACTTCCAGAGCACCTGGCAGAGGCCATACAATATAGGAGCCTTGATATGTCGTCCGATATCAACTGAGATACACTCTCCCCAGCCCGGCAGCTTCCTCTCACTGAATCCCCACGTCAAAATTCATTAATATGGAGCTGATAACATGAATACACAGCAGCTAAAAGAATACCTGGGCATTGTAGTGGATATGGAAAAGAACATATTCATGCAGGAACACGCAATAGATCAACTCAACTGGAAAGCCAGTCGCAGCAGCTGGGGGTTCCCCATTATTTCTCCAAACCGGCCCCTCCGGTGAGCCGGCCCGGCGGTCTGGGCGCATTACTGCTGGTCTATGCTGTTTTCGGCGTATTAGTCGCTCTCGTTTTGAGCTGGGGACTGAAGCGGTTTTTTGGAACAAGTCTGGGAGGGTTTATCCCCGGGTTATTTGCCACCTGTCTGGGAGGAGCCAGCCTCTTGGCAATATTCGCGATGGCAGTAAAAAGCATCGAAGAGCACTCAAAAGATAGCAAGAATTACAGTGAGGCGATGGCCAAATACGTGGAGGATAAGCGCAGATACGACCAGGATATGCAGGCGGATAAGGTCAGAGTTGAAAATCAGCTTGTGGAAAAAGCAGCTCTCGAAGAAAATTTATGCGTACTCAAGGGCCAACTTATACAGAGCAGAACCAATCTGGAAAAGATATATAGCCAGGACGTCATTTTCCCGAAATATCGGAACCTGGTGATGGTCTGCTCAATATATGAGTACATATGCGCTGGGCGCTGCACTCAGCTGGAAGGTCATGAGGGCGCTTACAATATCCCGGAGATGGAAATAAGGATGGACCGGATAATCACCCAGCTGGACACAATAATCAGCAGACTCTCCGCAATTCAGCAGAACCAGTATGTACTGTACTCGGCAATTCAGGAGTCCAACAGAAAGGCGGAAAGTCTTTGCAGCGCCGCAACAAGTATGGCAAAGCAGATCGAGGACATGAACGCCCATCAGAAGCTCTCCTCTCAGCAGCTTCAAGATCAGATTTCCAGGCTGCAGCAGACCTCAGAAATCAGCGCATACCAGTCTGAGCGGATTCAGAAGGAGCTCTCCTATATGAACAGGATGAACTACCTTGCCGGACGCAACGACGGGACGTTTTTCAATCTCCCGCCCACCTGAAACCACCGTACCACCATATTTTATAACCAGAATCATCATATCGGGCGCAACAGAGCCTGAGCAGGAGGCCGTCTTATGTGGATAGTAATAGGCATGGTGGTTATATATCTTATATATACGATATTCCGCTATTATTACACGACAATCATAGCGGCAGTTGTCCTTACGGCCTTTGCCGCCTTTATGATTTACTTTTTCAACAGACGCGGTTCTCAGAGGGATTTTTTAAATCTCAAATCCCAAGCGAGAGAATCCAACGAGTTTAAATCCATGTTGCAGGCAACGGAAAGTCTTGCAGCCGCAAAAACAGACGGGATCTCCATAGAGTTGTCTTTTAAAGAAGCCTCTGAAAAACGCTATAACAACGCCTATTTTACCCGCGAAGACGCCCTGATAACTTTTGAGATTAAAAGCCGCAGCGCAGCAGATCTGTGTATTCGGGCAAACAGAGAAATAAGGGAATCCCTTGAAAGCAGCAAATGGCGCTGGAACAATAATCCGGCCACCGTAACTGGAGCCGATATTCAAAGGGATCTGGATAGGATAGAAGAGCGCAAGCGCCAGCTGAACCGTCAGCTTCTCAGCTTATTGTTCGGAGAGAACAAACCTGAACCGGCCTGGTATTTTAACGACATCATTTTTGAGCTGACTTCAGACATCGACCCATTGTGCAGCGTATCTGGCGACACTCTGTATCTGGAGATGCGTGTAATACACACAAGTCAGAAGAAGTTCAATCAGGAACACTCTTACACATCAGCCTTTATGGATGTGACCGCCCAGGAATTAAAGTCCAGGTATCCATTGCTTCGTGTATCTTACAGCAAAACCCCTGAACGCACTGTCAGACAGTAAATAAAAATCATTGGGAGGAGAATTAATATGGCGCGGAAAAATTACTATGGCCTTTGCGGTTCATGCAAGTACTGTGAGTTGGGCGACAGCTACACTTTCGCATACAGCACAAACTTTAAATGCAGCAGAAACGGCTACCGTGTGAAGGCCGACGAAAAGCCCTGCAACCGTTTTGAGCCTGACAGGTCCCGTACAAACGATATGATAGAAAAATATGACAAATAGACGCTGTTAAAACTATCCTTTACTCCTTTGCCTGGGGCATGGCTTTTAAAATAACTTAACACGGATTTTAATTGCAAAAGGTGGAACTTCCCAAACCGCTCAATTAATATATAATTGGTCTGTTACCTTAGACAGTCTACTCAATAAGGAGATACTATGCCATCAACATTCGCACACAAGGTCTTTGGAGACACAATATTAAAAAAGCTCCCGCCTGATATCCATCCAGGCGGTCAGAGGCTCCAAATGTACATGATCGGGCTCCACGGCCCCGATATCCTTTTTTACTACAAAGGGCTCACGCAAAACCGTGTCAATTCAGTGGGATTCAGCCAGCACTCAAGGCCGGCAAAGGAATTTTTTGAGCCTGCCGCCCGGCTTTTCCAGTCACTGGACAGCAGGGCAAAGCGGGAATTAAGCCGGGCATATCTTATCGGCTTTATCTGCCACTTCGTCCTGGACAGCGCCTGTCACGGATATATTGAGAAAAAAATCCAGGTAAGCGGCGTGCCACACACCGAGATAGAAACTGAATTTGACAGGTCCCTGATGGAAGAGCGGGGCCTTGACCCGCTGCGCCAAACACTCACCGGCCATATCATACCGTCTATGGCAAACGCCAGGGCAATCGCCCCGTTCTTCCCGACACTGACAGCCGACGATATATTTGAGGCGCTCAATTCGATGATCTTCTATAACAGGGTCCTTATTGCCCCCGGCGGCCTGAAGCGTTCGGCCGTGCATACACTGCTGCACGCAACGGGCAACTATGATGAAATGCACGGCATGATGGTAAACCTTGAGCCAAATCCCAGCTGCCGTGACAGCTGCCTCAGGCTTCACAAATTAATGGATGCCTCTGTGGAGCCGTGCCTCCGGCTTATAAGAGAATATATGGATGCCCTGGAGTCCGGTGCGCCGCTGCCTCCGGAGATGGATGCTACCTTCGGCCCCAACCCTGGGTGGGAGGATATACCAGTATTGTCATACGAGGAGGAGAGAGCCTATGAGCTCTAAGCTGGGGTCTTTAGAGAAAAAATGGGTGCTTTATGATGTAGGCAATTCAGCCTTCACACTGCTTGTAACCACAATAATGCCGATATACTTCAACTCCCTGGCGGAAGCCCAGGGCGTGTCCCAAGTGGACTATCTGGCCTTTTGGGGGTACGCCGCTTCCATATCCACCGTCATTGTGGCGATATGCGGCCCCATTCTCGGTACTGTGGCTGATTTCCCAGGCTGGAAGCGGCGTCTTTTCGCTATATCAGTGCTTATCGGCGTTCTGGGATGTATGGTGCTGGGTGTGGTAGGGCACTGGCTGTGGTTTTTGGCCATATTCGTCCTTGCAAAGTCCGCCTACTCCCTGAGCCTCGTATTTTATGACTCGATGCTCACCGATATCACCCAGCCCGAGCGCATGCAGAAGGTCTCGGCAAACGGCTACGCCTGGGGCTATATTGGAAGCTGCGTCCCATTTATAATGGCTCTGGTGTTGGTCCTTTTCTACGACTCTCTGGGCATGACCATAAATACCGCCATGCTCCTGGCGTTCCTGTTGGTTGGCCTGTGGTGGCTAATCCTTACCCTTCCTCTGTGGAAATCATACCAGCAGAAATACTATACCGGTCGGTCCGGTTCCCCTGTAGCCGACACTTTCAGGCGGCTCGGAAGAGTATTTAAGGAGCTATGGCGCAACAAACGCGTACTGCTGTTTCTCATAGCCTTTTTCTTTTACATAGACGGCGTCTATACGATAATCGACATGGCCACAGCTTACGGTACAGCTCTGGGGCTGGATACCACCGGTCTTCTGCTGGCACTGCTTGTGACCCAGATAGTGGCTTTTCCCGCCGCACTTATCTTCGGCAGGCTCACAGCCCGCAGAAAGCCTGAAAACCTGATGCTGATGTGTATAGGCGCATATTTCCTTATCGCAATATATGGGATGTTCATGTCGAAGCAGTACCAGTTCTGGGTTCTGGCCGTCTGTGTGGGTATATTCCAGGGAGCAATACAGTCCATGTCAAGAGCTTATTTTGCCAGAATAATTCCGCCGGAGCGTTCCGGTGAGTACTTCGGCATCTACGACATATTCGGAAAAGGCGCGTCATTTATGGGTACAACCACTGTCTCGCTGGTAAGTCAGATCAGCAACAGTGTAAATCTGGGCGTGGGTGCCCTGGCAATTATGTTCCTCATAGGAGGATTCGTATTTTTCAAAGCCTCAAGAATTGGCTCTGCACAGTCCTGAGCTATTCCTATACAAAAAAGAGCCTGACAGGAAAGACAGCCTGTCAGGCTCTTTTTCGTTTAGGTCGTTTAAGTACTGTTTTGTTATCGCTCCATCACACCCTCGCCTTTAAACCGGCAGCCGTATATGAGGCTCTCCGTCATGTCCCGTGCAGCGTATGGCCGCAGCCGCCTTTGCGGTCGCCATCCGCCCCGCTGTTCTGCAGGAAAAAGGCGCTGCCATACCCTCCATGCGCCCTCCGTGTCCGTAAAGTGCATGTAACCCGCAAATAGTTTTATATCATTGCGCATATGGGAACGGCGGTGTATAATGATTTAAAAATCAAGGAGGTCTACGTATGCTTGAAGCCGGAATGACAGCCCCAATGTTTACTCTGCCGGATCAGGATGGGAACATGGTGTCTCTCAGCGATTTTGCTGGAAAGCGGATAGTGGTATATTTTTATCCCAAGGACAACACTCCCGGATGCACCCGTCAAGCCTGCGCTTTCGCCGGCGCTTACGGAGAGTTTGAGAAGCTGGGAGTACCTGTAATCGGCATAAGCCGCGACAGTTCCGCATCCCACAGAAAGTTTGCAGATAAATGGACTCTGCCCTTCATACTTCTCTCAGATCCGGAGCGGCAGGCCATAGAGTCCTATGGCGTATGGCAGGAAAAGAAGATGTACGGTAAAGTGAGTATGGGCATAGTGCGCTCAACCTTCATCATCGGCGCAGACGGCAAGGTAGAAAAGGCCATGCCTAAAGTAAAGCCGGACACTAATGCCCAGGAAGTGCTGGATTATCTTCGCGGCACTGTCTGAGAGGCGAAAGTCGTCTGTTTTTGTACCACAATGATCCGTTATCGCAAAAAGGTGCAGGATGCTTTGAGCTCCTGCACCTTTTCCTTTTAAGTTCACATTACTCTGAAATCGTGCCGCCAAGTGAGGTACGCACACTTTATCTGCGGCCTTTTTTCTTTTTCTGCTGGCCCGATCTTCTCATCCTGTCAGCCAGCTCCTTGGCTCTATCCACCTGGTCCTTTGACGCCTGGCCGCTGTACCTGGCAGATATATATATCTGCCGGAGCTCTTCGGCGTCCTCTTCGTTGAAAACATTCCTGGCAAGATGGTCAACCTGCAGGCTGGTGAAGCTCTTTTCCCAGCTCATTCCCCTGTCGCGCAAAGCCTTCAGGAACTTCTTGTACTGGGAACGCACCCTGTAGACCGGCCCGCTCCCCCGCTCCTTCTTTTTCTTCTCAGCAACTACGAACCTGGTTTCACCCACCTCGGTGTTTGAAGTGGTGTTTCCTCTGTTTCGTATAAAATACCTGAACAGAATAAAAAGCAGGACAACGGCCACTACAATGCCCAGGCCGCCCAGCACCAGTGATGCCGCGGAGCTGCCGTCTGTAGATTCGCCAGTGCCGACATAATCCGTAGCAGGGCTCAAATTGAGGTGCATCTTAAATGTTGGCGCCTTGAATCCATGTCCTATAAAGGAGAATACCCATACCACGAAATTAACTACCTGCAGTACAACATAAAGCGCGCCCATAATCAGAAGCCGTATGCCGTACTGATATATGTACTCAAGGGCAACAGTGCAGGTATCCAGGAAAAACTTAGTACTCATGAATGCGGCCACAAGAGCCAGCAGCAGAACTATGGATAAATCCATCATCTGATACTTTCTCTGGGAGTACACGCTTGTGTCGTGCCGCAGGGCTCTCATAAGCAGGACCTGGCATATCATTGTAATAGCAGATGCCGGCGCGCCTACTGACGCGGCCTCTCTGTAAAACCCAAAAGCCAGTGCCACGACAGTGCCGGCAAGCAGCACCTTCCAGAAAAATCTGAATATGCTCACCTGTTTGTTCCAGTCAGGTATATACGTGCCATCGTGGACAAGCCAAGCTGAATAGCCAATGGGAATAGCCATCGCAACGATACCGGCAATGTTAGTACCTGGAATAAGGAAGCACAGCGCCATAGCGCCCACAGGCAGATATTTCATCCAGCCTCTGTTCCGCAGCGCAAACGCCGCCGTAAAGCACGCGCTTTGAACTCCCATAGCGATAAGAACAGCTATGGGGCTGCTGCCCAGGGCGGCAGCGGCCGTGCCGACGAAAGTGTAGTAAAACCCCAGATCCGACAAAATCTTCAAAAGAACTATCATCGGCATACTACGCACTCCTCCCTTCGGCCGCAGTGCCCTCGTCACTGTCATCAGAGGCATCGTTTTTGACTATCGGGGGAGCCGTAAGAGTCAGCAGCATACCGCCGCCCATTCCGGCAGCCCTTGAAGCCGTGCGCTCCAACGCCAGATCTCTCTTGGGCGTAATCAGTATTATTCCAGGCTCCAGATCCTGGCTATTTGTCATATCCTCAAAAAGCGATGACCAGGATATAACCGGCCTGCAGGAAGCCCGCCCAAGGCCCTCGAGTATAAATCTGAAGTGCTGTCCGCCCAGTCCCTGAGGGACATTTCTCCAGGAGCCGATACCACCCAATATCATGGCATCAGTGTGGAATGAGTACTTGACCCCCTGCTCCTCCAGGCGTCTGCAGACTGTTCTCGCTATGCTGAAGCATCTCTCTTTCAATTCTTCTTCACAGTCGCAGTCCACGTTCAGCACAACAGATACTGACGGCTCTACAGTGTGATCATAATTTCTCACCAGCAGCCCGCGTCCTCTGGCGCTCTGTGTCCAGGATATATCTTTCATAGGCTCGCGCCCTGTGTATTCTCTGAATCCCACAGTCAGTATCGGATCCTCAAATATAAATCTGTTCACCGACAGGTCGCCTAAAAAGCCGCCCAGGACCTGATCCACCTGCTGGTCCGGCATTTCTCTCGGCAGGACTACAAGCTCCCTAATCACTGTAAAGGCCAGTCTGTCCTCCCTCATACCCAGGAAATCCCCACAGCTCACTGAGAGCTCCCTGAATATGTACCTGCCTCTTTTTGACATTGACCCCACTACTGTTTTCATAAGTCCCTGCCTGGGCCGGAGCCATGTGGTCCCGTCTATAAATTTGCCGCCCCGCTTATCGTCGGACACATTTCCGCCGCTGATGACCTGCATCTCCCCCGGCACATGCTCCCTCCAGCGCAAGAAGGGCATATAGGCGTTGCCTCTGTTCTCAAGGGATATCACAATCTTAAATTGTTCATCCGGCTCTACCAGAGGGTTCGGGATACTGTGGCGTGCGTCCAGCTGATCCAGTTCCCGCCGTCCGGAGGAACGCTGAAGCACGAAAACGATTATGGCAGCAAAGACAAGAAATAGGGCAGTCATATCTCCTCCAGCGGCACTCGGACGTTGTCAATTACCCTTTTCAGGAATTCGCTTGCGCTGGCCGATCCCGAGCCTCCGCCTGTGGCTATCCTGTGGCACAGCACAAATGGGGCCACATATTTTACGTCCTCCGGTATCACAAAGTCCCTGCCGTTTATGGCGGCAGTCACCTGAGACGCCTTGTAAAGGGCAATGGCGCCTCTTGTGGACACTCCGGAGATAAAATCGCTCTC
This sequence comes from uncultured Oscillospiraceae bacterium, assembly GCA_944386875.1. Lineage (GTDB taxonomy): Bacteria > Bacillota > Clostridia > Oscillospirales > Oscillospiraceae > RUG626. The sequence continues at coordinate 5,259 of CALXCS010000108.1, read as the reverse complement.
CTTACGGGTGCCTTCAATGATATCCATTATATATTCCAGGCATGGCTGCGACACCTGTACATTCACATACTCTCTGCGCACATACTCCGTCTCCTCAGCAGTAACTGTCTGCTGAAGGGATTGGAGTATATCAAGGGTAGATACTCGGGATATAACTCCCATCTCCTGCTGACGGGTCATGTATCCCAGGGTCAACCGCATAAAGAACCTGTCGACTTGCGCCTCAGGCAGCGGGAATGTTCCGTAAGACTCCAGAGGGTTCTGGGTAGCCATAACCATAAAAGGCTCTTCAAGCCTCGTTGTAACACCGTCAACTGTTATCTGCCGCTCTTCCATCGCCTCAAGCAGGCTTGACTGGGTACGGGGGGTCGCCCTATTTATCTCATCAGCCAGGACAATATTTGAGAACAGCGGTCCCGGACGGAATTCAAACTCTCCAGTTTTCTGGTTGTAAAAATTAATGCCCGTCAGGTCTGAAGGCAGTAAGTCCGGCGTAAACTGTATGCGCTTGAAGTCCCCGCCAATAGTTTTTGAGAACGCGCGCAGCAGCATGGTCTTTCCCGTTCCAGGCACATCTTCCAAAAGCACGTGTCCTGAGCAGATGAAGCATGTCATTACCAGCTCGATTACGCTGTCCTTGCCCACAATAACTTTTGAGCAGTTTTCCACAACTTTCTTCCTGTACTCGGTAAATGGCGTAATATCCATAGGCCAATTTATCCTCCCTTTGCTTTTTCACTGATTCAACGCTGATTATACAGCACCGGCAGCAAGATTTCTAACATTTCTCAGATTTTGATTTAAAAATTTTCTATATTGATATGAAGAAAAGATATCTTGAATATAAAAATCTGTAATTTTTACCTCCAAAATTTATAAGTTTCTTTTAAAACAAAGTTATAAAATTTAAAATCCCGCTTGGTTTTTTATATGATTTACTTCGCCAATGTGGTATAGTATAAATAATATACAAAAAGCACTGTCATTTTACCACCAGTTCTTGTCATTATCCGACATATTTTTAAAGTCCTAATCGGTAAGCACATTGGGCAAAGCGTTTAGAAGGCGGAAGGAGATTTTGATGTATGGCGAAGAAACGGCGTAGCGTATTCAGCTACATAGACGAGTATAAGACACTTTTTTTCCTGGCTCCATTCTGTACTGTTCTGGAGTCAGTGGCGGAATTGGTAATCCCGTTCCTAATGGGGAAGATTGTTGACAACGGCATCAACAAAAGTGATACTAGCTATATTCTCGGCATGGGCGCCTTGATGGTAACTATAGCTCTGGCGGGTATGGCTATAGGCATATTGGGAGCCAAAGTATCCTCTACGGCAGCCCAGGGCTTTGGCTATAATCTCCGCCGTGCAATGTTTTCAAAGATACAGACCTTTTCTTTTGCCGATATTGATCAGTTTTCCACCCCTTCCCTTGTAACGCGCTGTACTCTTGACGTGCGGCAGATACAGGAGATCACCATGCACACTGCCAGGATGCTGGTTCGGGCGCCGGCTCTGATGTTCGTGTCCATGGGAATTTGCTTGAATCTGCATGCGGGACTTTCCATTATATATTGGGTGGCGATACCGATATTGATGGTAATAATTGTATTTATCATGCATATAACTCGCCGTTTTTTCTCCATCATGCAGAAAAAATTTGATGCTCTCAACGCCTCCGTACGAGAGAACATGATAGCCATAAGGGTAGTAAAAACATTTGTCCGCGCCGCCTTTGAAAAGAAAAAATTCAAAGATGCAAACGACGATCTAACCAACACCACCATATCTGCAAGCATGAGAATAGCCCTGCTGCACCCGTGCAGTACAATCATTTTTAACATCTCTACAATAGCTCTCTACTGGTTTGGCGGCCATCTGGTGGGGAACTCTCAGCTGCAGGAGGGCTCTCTTCTCACATACATCTCATACCTCAATAACATTCTCATGTCAGTGATGATGTTCAATAACGTCCTAACACGTCTTTCCAGGGCCAGGGCGTGTATTGACAGGTGTACAGAAATCATAAACCACGACAGTTCCATCCGCCAGCCCGACTCCCCCGCCCCCTGTGAAAAAAACGAGGGCAGAATAGTATTTGACCATGTGGACTTCGCTTATCCCCGCACAGGCAGAGGGCTCGTACTGCGGGATATATCCATAGATATAGCCCCTGGTGAGTTCATCGCTATGGTTGGCAAGACGGGCGTTGGAAAATCCACCTTTGCAAATCTTATACCAAGGTTTTACGATCCCACTCAGGGGGCCATATACATAGACGGAGTAGACCTCCGCGATAGGGATCTCGAGGAACTGCGAAGTGAAATAGGCATAGTCCCCCAGCAGAACCTGCTGTTTACCGGTTCTGTCCGCGAAAATCTTCTCTGGGGAAATGAGTCAGCCACTGAAGATGAGCTGCTGGATGCCCTAAGAGACGCTCAGGCATATGACTTTGTCATGGCAATGCCCCAGGGTCTGGATACTCAGATTGTCCAGGGCGGCACAAATGTCTCCGGAGGGCAGAGGCAGCGCCTGTGCATTGCAAGAGCAATGCTTAAAAAGCCAAAGATACTCATCCTGGACGACTCCACCTCGGCTCTGGACTCCAACACCGAGGCAAAAATCCGCGATCTGTTCTATGAAAAATACAGCCACACCACAACATTGCTTATTGCTCAAAGGATCTCGTCTGTCCAGAGTGCCGACAGGATCATTGTATTGGATGAAGGACGTATCTCAGCAGTTGGTACCCATCAGGAACTTTTAAGTACCAGTCCTGTATATAAGGCAATATATGATTCTCAGCAGGAAGGGGGCGGAAGATAATGGCCGCAAAATTTAAAAACCGTAAGCAGAGCAGTTTTCAGCAGCTCCACCGTCCCAGAAATGCCAAAAGAACGCTGCTCAGGATTCTGCCATACATAGGGAAAGAGAAGTACCTGTTCATAACCGTACTGGTGATGATTGCAGTAAATTCAGTTCTGTCCATCACGGCCTCATATCTTTTAAAGCCAATTATTGACGACTGCATACTCCCCAATGTCGGCGTTGAAGATCAGGACTGGCGGCCCCTTATACACACCCTCTCCACTTTGGCTGTAGTCTATCTTTTCAGCGTCGTATCCTCATATGGCCAGTCAGCCATAATGATGGTGGTAGCCAGCAAGGCCGCCAACAGGCTTAGGGCAGACCTTTTCAACAAGCTTCAGGACCTGCCCCTCTCATATTTTGACGGCCACACCAACGGTGAGATAATGTCCCGGTTTACCAACGACGCCGACAACGTGGAGGTAGGCATTGAGCAGACCGCCACATCGCTTATCTCTGCCCTCATAACCTTTGTGGGCACTATATACATGATGATCCGGTTAAATTACATTCTATTCCTGCTGACTGCCGTGTTTATAGTCCTCACTGCCGTTATCAGCTGGAAGATGACAACTAAAAGCCGCGTGCTCTTCCGCCGGCAGCAGCGCGAGCTTGGCGTTGTAAACGCATATGTGGAGGAAATAGTCACCGGCATAAGAGTTGTAAAGGCTTTCAACTATGAAGAGCATGTGAAACGTGAGTTTGCCGTGAAGAGCGGAGCATATCGGGACGCCGCAAAATCCGCAAACTTCCTGGGCATGTCTCAGATGCCAACCATGCACCAGATTATTGAAATATGCTATGCCCTTACTACAGTGCTTGGCGGCTTCCTCGTTCTTGGCCATAAAACCATCGGCGGGGCAGTGTTCACTGTCGGCAGTCTGAGCGTGTTCCTCAACTATACGCGCCAGATACGTATGCCCATAAGGAATGTGACAAGCCAGTTCGTCACCATGATGTCAGCCCTTGCCGGCGCTGAGCGCATATTCAACGTGATGGATCAAGAGCCGGAGGTCGATGAGGGAACCGTAACTCTCACTCAGACAGATGACGGCCCCGTGTGGAACATGCCGGACGGCACCAAGGTTCCTCTGCGCGGGGAAATATCCTTAAAGCATGTCAATTTCAGTTATGAGCCCGGCAAGCCGGTCATACGCGATATGGATCTGACCATACGTCCTGGGGAAAAAGTCGCTTTTGTGGGCTCCACAGGCGCCGGAAAATCCACAGTTATGAACCTTATAAACAGGTTCTACGACGTGCAGGAGGGAGCTGTCACCTACGACGGGATAGATATAAAGGAAATCACTAAAGACTCCCTGAGGCGGTCCATGGGCGTTGTCCTTCAGGACACGCACCTCTTTACCGGCACCATAATGGAAAACATCCGATACGGCCGCCTGGAGGCTTCAGACAGCGAGTGCATTGAGGCCGCAAAGAGCGCCAACGCTTTTGAATTTATTAACGCGCTGCCCCAGGGTTTCAGCACAGTCATTACCGCCGACGGAAGCGACCTGTCTCAAGGGCAGAGGCAGCTTTTGAATATATCAAGGGCCATGCTGGCCCGCAGGCCCGTGCTGGTCCTGGACGAGGCCACATCCTCAATAGATACCAGGACCGAGCAGATGGTGGACGCCGGCATGAACAACCTGATGGCAGGGAAAACAGTCCTCGTCATCGCCCACAGGCTCTCCACAGTCCGGAACGCCGACAGGATAGCCGTGATCGAAGACGGAAGGATCATCGAGCTTGGCAGCCACAGGGAGTTACTGGCTCTAAAGGGACACTATTATCAGCTTTATACTGGGCAGCATGCCCTGGATTAATAAATACCTGTCAATAAGGAGGACTTTAAATATGTCAACAATTAAAGCGACTTTTGCTTCAAAATGCCTGTCGCGCCCCACAGATATCTATGTGGTGCTGCCGGATCAGAATCCACCCCCCGGCAGTTCGTCATATTATCAGCGTCCGGCGAAAACTCTGCTTCTGCTCCACGGTTATTCGGGAATAGCCTCTGATTGGCTGCTGAATGCGCCGGCTCAGCCTCTGGCAGCCAAGTACAATCTGGCAATAGTCACAGTATCCGGAGAGAACAGCTTCTATCTCGACCAGAGGGGAACTGGACGTAAATACGGGACTTTTGTAGGCGAAGAAGTTCTTGAGTACGTCAGGAACACCTTCAAAATCGCTCTCAACCGTCAGGACACTTTTGTGGGCGGGCTCTCCATGGGCGGTTTCGGCGCCCTGCGCACAGCCTTTGCCTATCCGGAAAACTTCAGCGGCTGCATAGCCCTCTCTTCGGCGCTGATTCATAATCAGGTAATGACCATGGTACCAGGAAATACCCAGGGCGCTCCCGCCGACTACGACTACTATGCCTCCACCTTCG
>CALXCS010000107.1 GCA_944386875.1 uncultured Oscillospiraceae bacterium | reverse complement strand
GGTAGAAAGCTTTTTTATTTTTTTTTCTACTATCGCTTCAGCTTCGGCCGTACCAAGGCTGCCAGATATAAAATCGTTCTGCATATCCACGACAATAAGATAGTTGTCAGCTTTTGGAATAGATGTGAATGCTGGCTTTTCCTCCATGGTCTTAGCTCCTCTCGGTTCTGTTTTACCAAAAGGTTACTATAAACCTATGTCAAAGTCAACTGTATGTGATTTGCGATATGGTATTTGGTAAATTACATCTTGCCGGCAACCAAGATGCGTACCTTTTTGTGGCTTGCTGGGAGCCGGCTCCTAAAATCTTATTTCAGATAGGATATCGCTCACATGGGGATAATAGAGAAAAGCGTGCCCTATGCCTGCGCTGACCGCCTGAGAGAGTTTTTGGCTTAGACTTTTTCCGTCGTTCCACAGAACTATATGCGCATTCCCGCCGGAAATATAAGACGTGTAATTTGCAAGAAGTGCATCTGAGTAAAAAGATGACCCTGTATATATCTCTTGAAAGCGCCGTTCAGATAGAACTGAACCGACGCCGGACCTGGAGGGGAGCGAAAAATCCATATAAATGCGCTCAAGCTCAAGGGCCAGCCTCTTGGCCCCGTATCTGCTGCACATGGAACCTAGGTACTGACTGTATGTCCCTCTTATATTTTGGCCAGGGATTATTATCATTGCATCCTGGCAGACAGATGAAAAACTTTCTGGGAGGTACAGCGTGATACCATGTCCCTGGCAGGCTTTTGACAGATATAAACAGAAATTTACAATGGGCTGAGTGGGCTTGGAAGAGAGCCCCAGATTTATTCCAGTGTAGCCGCAATGGATACATTCGCCTATTATTTCTGCAGTCAACAGTTCGTGAGGGCCATACCCAGTAAAACCGGCACAGTCTATATCCATAATTTGCGGGTTTACCGGAGGCAGCGCAGTCCTGTATAGGTGAAAACCTCGGCCGATCCTGTACGCCATGATTGACAGCTGATAACAGCTTTGCGCAGCCGATATTGCAGTTTCTGCTGGAGTTGAGAGAAAAATATCGATCTTGGCCAACTGTACATTTCTCCTTATGTGTGATACAATTATTAGCATATCCGCAGATTGCGGAAAAGCGCTATGTGTTAAAATATTATTTATCAGAGGAGACATTTATGAGCTTTTCTCCTTTTCCGGACTATAAATTTAAAAGCATACTTGACATCAGCCCAGATTTTTTAAAGGAGAATGGAATTGAACTGCTTTTGTTGGACTTGGACAACACTGTTTCCCCATATAAAACACAAGCGCCGGATAGCACGGTGACTGCGTGGGCGGAGAAAATGAAAAAGGCTGGCATACGGCTTTTTATTGTATCGAACAACAGAGGCGATAGGCCGAAAGTGTTTGCTGAAGCGCTTGATATAAATTATATCGGGAGAGCTGGGAAACCATTTACAGCCGGAGTAATTCAGGCGATGGATTACTCGGGCGCAGAGAAAAAGAATACCGCGCTTGCTGGAGATCAGGTGTATACAGATGTACTTGCCGCTAACGGCGCCGGCATAAAGAGTATATTAGTTGAACCAATAAAATTTACAAATCCTCTTCTGGCAATAAGATATGCGCTTGAACTGCCATTTAGAAGAGCGAAGAAAAGGAGTTGTGTTTAATGAAAGGCAATATAAGTAAAATAGGAGAAAAATTGAGGGAATGCGGTTATGAAGCTTTGCTTGTAACCAGCAGCGTGAACAGGTTTTATGCTACAGGATTTAGAGCTTCTGCCGGTGAAATGATTATTACTGCCGGAGGCGACGCCGCACTTTTTATTGACGCCCGTTATTTTGAAGAGGCTTCGTCGATGATAGAGGGGGCGCAGGTGATATTGTCGTCTGCCGGTGACAGCCATTATGCACAGCTGAGCGACTACTTGGAGAAGCGCGGAATAAAGCGCCTGGCAGTTGAAGAGGACAGCATGACATATACTGAATACATGCGCTTTAAAGATAAACTGCCGGTTGAAATTCAGCCGGGTCAGAAGGTACTGACGGATCTTCGCGCAGTAAAAAGCAGGGAAGAACTGGATATTATGATAAAAGCCCAACGCATTGCCGAGAAGGCTTTTGAGCAGCTGCTTAAGGAACTGTCTCCTGATATGACGGAACGTGAAGCGGCAGCTGAACTTACATGCCTGATGCTGAAAAACGGCGCTGAGGACAAAGCTTTTGGGCCCATTTTCGTATCGGGGACCCAGTCCAGCATACCCCATGGTAAGACAAGGAATGTAAAACTCCAGAGGGGATTCCTGACAATGGATTTTGGCGCCATGTATATGGGCTATTGCTCCGATACTACAAGGACAATAGCAATTGGAGAGCCTACTGAGGAGATGAGGAAAGTTTATGATACTGTCCTCCAGGCGCAACTGGCGGCGATCGACTATGCGAAAGCCGGCATGAGCGGCAGGGATTTTGACGCATCAGCAAGGCAGGTAATCGAGGCGGCAGGTTACGGTGAGTATTTTACACATTCACTTTCGCATGGATTGGGTATTAAAGTGCATGAAGCCCCTTCGTCTTCTGTGCGTTCAACGGATATAGTGCCGGCAGGCGCAGTCGTCTCTGTAGAGCCGGGCATATATATCCCGGGAAAGTATGGCGTCAGGATAGAAGACGTTATATATGTTACAGATAATGGTTGTGAGAACTTAACAGAACTCAATAAGGAACTGATTGTTATTTGTGCGTAATTTTCCTTGCAAAAGCCGCGGACATGCGGTACAATGATAAAAGTAATACTGTGCATAAGCATCAATTAAGTGGAGTATGTGAATAATACTCTGTGGGAGGATATTTTTTATGGCAACAATAACCGCCGGAGATTTTAGGAACGGAAAGACTTTCGAATATGAAGGTAAGCCAATGGTAGTGGTGGAATTCCAGCATGTTAAGCCTGGAAAGGGTGCTGCTTTTGTCCGTACCAAGATGAAGAATCTCATCACTGGCGCTGTTACAGAGACGTCTTTTAACCCGACGGCGAAGTTTGAAGAGGCATATGTTGAGCGCAAGGAAGCGGAGTATTCTTATAACGATGGGAATCTCTATTATTTTATGGATCCGGAGACATATGAGCTGGAGCCTGTTGATGGGAATAAGCTGGGAGATAATTTCCGCTTCGTAAAAGAGAATATGACATGCACTATTAGCTCTTATAAGGGCGAGGTGTTCTCAGTTGACCCTCCCAACTTTGTTGAGCTGGAAGTTGCCCAGACCGACCCAGGCTTTGCAGGAAATACTGCGACTAATGTTACAAAGCCTGCAACGCTTGAGACTGGGGCTGAAGTTAAAGTTCCTCTGTTTATCAATCCGGGTGATAAGATTAAAATCGACACCCGCACTGGTGAATATCTGGAGCGTGCAAAGGGCTAAACAATATGCTGGCGTTTAGCTGAGTATAATTATATCTGCTAAATTTTTATATATGAAGGAGGCAGTGAGAATGACAGCATCTGAAAAAGTAGCTTATTTAAAAGGACTTGCGGAAGGACTTGGCATTGACAAGGAGAAGAATGAAGGAAAGGTTATAAATGCCATTATTGATGTGCTTGAAGACCTTGCCTATGGGTTAGAGGATTTAGAGACTGATGTGGAAGAGCTGAATGATGGCCTTGATGCGGTTTCAGATGACCTTTCCGATATTGAAGAACTCCTTTTTGGCGACGATGAGGAGGATGATTGCTGCTGCGATGACGACGATGAGCAGGAGTATGCAGTCGTGTGCCCTGCCTGCAACGAAGAACTCACTTTGGACGAGGACGATTTGGACGCAGGTGTGATTCAGTGCCCCAATTGCGGAGAGACCCTTGAGCTGGAATTTGATGAGTGCGACGACGACTGTTGTTGCGAAGACTGTGAGGATGATGACGAGGACGCTGACGAGTGATCCTTCGCTCCTTGATTTTAAAAGGCTGTCCTGAAATTTAGGACAGCCTTTTTGATTGCAAACGTATTTTGGAGTAAAAGTATGATCGACATATCCGTTCAAAATATATGGATTGCCTTTGAGCAGGGAATGGATATCCTGAAAGGCATTACTTTCGACGTTACTTCCGGTGAGCATATAGGCATACTCGGAAGAAACGGCGCTGGTAAGACTACACTATTTAAAATAATAACAGGAGAATTATCCGCTGACGAGGGACAGGTGGTTACCGCTCCAGGCAAACGCATTGGCGTTCTGTCCCAGATTCCTGTGTATCCCGAGGACTACACAGGGGAAGATGTGCTCCGCACTGCACAAAGACGAGTGATGGCAATGGGCAAGGAGATGGAGCAACTGGAGCAGCGCCTTTCGGCAGGGGATAATGACCCTGCAATATTGCGGAGATATGATTTTGTATCTTCAGAGTTTCTAAGACTTGGAGGATATGAGCTGCAGAGGTTCCGCGATACTGTTGCCAACGGCCTGGGCATACCGAAAAGGCAGCGGGAACAGCTTTTTTCCCAGCTGTCAGGCGGCGAGCGCACAAGGATGAACTTGGCGCGGCTTATTCTGGAGGACACTGAAATCCTTTTGCTGGATGAGCCCACTAACCACCTTGATATGAGAGCTTCAGAGTGGCTGGAGGATATGATCTCAAAATTTAAGGGCACCGTATTGGCCATCTCCCATGATAGGTATTTCCTGGATAAAGCAATATCACGGGTAATAGAGATCGAAGATGGGAAGACTCAGTTTTACAGCGGAAACTACTCTTTTTATGTAGAGGAGAAGCAGCGAAGATATGAAGAACAGCTGCGGCAATATGAAAAGGAACAGGCAAAAATAGCGCAGCTTCAAAAAGCTGCCGATGCACTGCATCTGTGGGCTTTTATGGGCAATGACAAGCTTCACAAACGGGCTTTTTCAATAGAAAAACGGATCGAGAGAATGAATACAACAGAGAAGCCCAGAGCTCAGGCAAAGATGAAAGCGAGATTTTCCGAAAAAGATTTTCGCGGTGATGAAGTGATGGTGGCAAAAAGCATATCAAAATCTTTTCACGAAAAAACACTTTTCGGCAATACAGACCTGTTTGTTGAACCTGGAGAGCGTATAGCGCTGATCGGCGATAACGGCACTGGGAAATCTACTTTTATTAAAATGATAATGGGTGACGAGCTACCTGATACGGGATATATTCGTGTAGGCCCCTCCATAAAAACGGCATATCTTCCGCAGATTGTTGAGTTTAAAGATGAAAATCTGAGCGTACTCGAGTGTATGATGGACGAGGGAAAGTGTACGCAGCAGCAGGCTAGGGACAGACTGGCGGCATATCTGTTTCGAGGAAAAGATGTGTTTACGCCTGTAGAGAGTTTGTCTGGCGGAGAGAAGAGCCGTCTTAAACTGTGTATTATAATGAAAGGAGATATTAATTTCCTTATATTGGACGAGCCTACAAACCATTTGGATATAGCGTCGCGAGAGTGGATTGAGGACGCCGTTTCCGATTATGGTGAGACGCTTTTATTTGTATCCCACGACAGATACTTTATATCCAAGTTTGCCACTAGGATATGGGAGATACGCGACGGGCAGATACACGATTACAGATGCGGGTATGAACGGTATAAAGTGCTGCTGGAGAGGGAACTGGAGGGAAAAAAAGAGGCTCCAAGAGAGCAGAAAAAGGAAAATAACAGTGCACAGCTTAAACGAAAACCACAGTATTCAAAGGAGAAGCAGCTGAGCAAACTGGAAAGGGAGATAACGGCCGTGGAGGCAAAGCTGCGGGAAAATGCTGCTGCACAGGAGGAACATAGCTCCGACTATGAGGCCCTTATGGAACTGACTGCAGAGGGCGAGTCGATTGAAGCGGAGTTGGAGGAGCTATATGCCAGATGGGAGGAGCTGGCCCAATGAAAAAGTTAAAAAAATATGCATGGTATATCGGCATTGCAGTAGTTGCTGCAATTACAGGAACCGTATTTTTATTTGCGCTAAGCGGCTACAGTTTTTTGGGTATGGGTTTCATGGGGGTTTCGGCAGTTTCTCTGATATATATGGGGCTCCGATTATTGAAAACAAAAAATGAAAAGCTGTCAAAGACGCTGAACAGAATAATGTCTTATGCCTTGATCCTTTTTCTTATGGCTGTGGCTGTAACTGAGGCCTGTATTATAAGCGACGCCAGGTCAGAATCTGAAGTTGATGCAGATTATGCTATAGTCCTTGGCGCTGGAGTTAATGGTACTGAACCATCCAGGTCGCTGCTGGCAAGATTGGAGGCCGCCAGCGCCTATGCAAAAAAGCACACTGAAACTGTCATTATTGTCTCCGGAGGGCAGGGCCCAGGTGAGAACATTTCCGAAGCTGAATGTATGTATCAGTGGCTTGTGGAAAATGGGGTAAGTCCAGAACGGATAATTGTGGAAGATCAGGCAAACAGCACACTTGAAAATATACGTTTTTCAAGGGACATTATTTTTGAGAGGGAACCAGAATATCAGGGAAACGTCTGCATAATAACGGAGGGGTACCATGCGCTGAGAGCCAGGCTTATGGCCATGGACAACGGCCTTTTAAACGTCACTGCCGCCAGCGGCAGCACAGGCCTGCCTGTACTTACCGCAAATTATTATTTTCGTGAAGTGTTTGCAATATGGTACTACATGCTTACGAGATAACTATAACTTTATTTTGAAAAATACTGCAGAAAAAAAGAAGGCAGCTGCAGTGCTGAAGCTCCACAGCTGCCAGGAGTTCCGGTATACCCAGCAAGGACACTCTAACCTGATAAAATCTTATGGCATTGTATCTTCAATGCTAAGATGGAAAGACTACTGCGGCAATACTAATGGCGGAAAATTCATTTTCTATCCACAATGCAGAGTATATTTGCCTCCTGTAAAAACCGGACTTATTCCGTAAGGCCAACAGGAGATGACTAACCGCTATACTTACTTTAAAAATTACGAGAACATTCATCTAATAGCCGTATCGGCGCAGCGTAAGCTGCGCCGATACGGCTAAAATTTCTATTTTTCTGCATAAAGGCCATTTTATGATATACGTATTTTTTGGGGGCGTGTATATATCGCAGTGGGCTCTTCTTAACATTTATAATCTGGTATTTCCTTTAATAAGTATATCGGCTATGCGTTTTGAGGCAAGACCATCGCCATAGGGGTTCTGCGCACGGCTCATTGAATCATACAACTTTTCATCTGTGAGCAGTGTCTTAAACTCGTGATAGATAACGTTCTCCTGAGTGCCTATTACTTTCAATGTGCCGGCTTCTACGCCTTCAGGACGCTCAGTAATGTCTCTGAGGACAAGAACGGGTTTTCCAAGAGACGGAGCCTCCTCCTGTATACCGCCGGAGTCAGTGAGTATAAGATATGAACGCGCCAGGAAATTATGGAAGGTAATAACATCCATTGGTTCTGTCAGACGTATTCTGTCGCAGCCTGCCAATACTTCGTCTGCGGCTTGGCGGATGAGCGGGTTTAAATGAATTGGGTAGAGGACCTTAACATCGGGGAACTCATCGACTACTCGGCGTATTGCCTTGAAAATATTCCTTAGCGGTTCCCCCCAACTCTCTCGTCTGTGGGCGGTGAGAATGACAAGCCTTGATCCCTGGGCCCAAGTGAGATCTGGGTGCTGAAAATCCTGCACCACAGTAGTACCCAAAGCATCAATTGCAGTATTACCTGTGACAAATATACTTTCCGGCTTTTTGCCCTCGCGTATAAGGTTGTCTCGTGCCAAAGCAGTAGGAGCAAAATTATAGTCGGCAATGGAACTGACAGCCTGTCTGTTAAACTCTTCAGGATAGGGGGAGTGAACATTATAAGTGCGGAGCCCAGCTTCCACATGACCTACAGGAATACCCATGTAGAAACAAGCCAGAGCAGAGGCAAAAGTTGTAGTAGTATCGCCGTGTACTAAGGCAACATCTGGATTTACGGATTTTAGAACAGACTGCATCCCGTCAAGCACACGTTCTGTTACATCAAATAGGGTCTGCTGCTCATGCATTACATTAAGGTTGTAGTCAGGTTCTACTGAAAAAGCGTCCAGAACCTGCTTAAGCATTTCCCTGTGCTGCCCAGTGACACATACACATGTGTCAACGCCTTTTCTCGACTTAAGCTCTTTAACTAGAGGGCACATTTTTATGGCCTCGGGCCGTGTGCCGAAAATAAGCATTATCTTTTTCATTATGTACTTCCTTTTTATTTTGAATATTGTTTGACACGCATTTTGCGGTTCGTAATTGTTATGAAAGAACAATTATATTTTAACATTATATCAGCTTAAATACAAGGATGAGGACGTGCCCTCTCCTTGTAAGATATATAGTGGTTTTAAGGAAAATTGAAATTCCTCGGTGAACCTATTCAAAAAGGATATCCTTCTTGAGAAAGTACACCGGCGGGCACGTATGCGCCCGCCGGATGCTTCCAACGTCAGGGATAAATGCATATTTAGCTTTTGCCGTATATATAAGACATT
>CALXCS010000106.1 GCA_944386875.1 uncultured Oscillospiraceae bacterium | reverse complement strand
CTTGCAAAAATACACGGAATTCCTGTAATAGTTCTCAGCGCGAAAAATGATGTTGCAGATAAGGTAGACATGCTGTTGGGAGGCGCTGTAGACTATATGACAAAACCTTTTGATACAAATGAGCTGCTGGCGAGAATTACTGTGCACCTGAGAAGAGCCAACGTGGGTGGCAATAATCACATAATTACATATGGAGATATAAGTTTGGATACCGACTTAAGGTCTGTTACTGTATCCGGCCAAGGCGTGCATTTGACAAAAACTGAATATGCAATATTGAAGCTACTTATGCGGAATATGAACCATGTTCTGACAAAATCGCAGATACTTGATGGAATATTTGAAGATACGCCAGACTGCGTTGAGAGTTCACTTAAAGTTCATATCAGTAATCTCAGAAAAAAGCTGAGGGAATATGGAGGAAAAGACTATATTGAGTCTGTGTGGGGTATAGGGTTCAAAATGCATATTGAGTGAAAATACACTGCCAGAATTGCGATGAACGATTTTGGCAGTGTATTTTCACTATTTCTTTACTTTTTCCTTTACCAATTTCTTGACGATTATGAGCTATTATACAAGCATCATTTTTAGGAGGGAATGTAATGGACTATGTCTTAGAAACTAAATCCCTTACGAAGCAGTATAGACATTATAAAGCTCTCGATGGACTTGACATGCATGTAGAGAGAGGCGCAATATACGGATTTGTCGGTAGAAATGGTGCAGGGAAAACGACATTAATCAGGATTATTTGCGGTCTTCAAGAGCCCACGTCCGGTGGATATACACTCTACGGGCAAAAGAACAGTTCTATCAATATTGTTAGAGCGAGAAGGCGCATGGGGGCTGTTGTTGAGACCCCGTCTATTTATTTGGATATGACGGCAAAGGATAACCTTAAGGAGCAGTACCGCATATTGGGGATGCCGTCATATGATGGAATTTCCGAGATTCTTTCGCTTGTGGGACTTGACAATACAGGAAAGAAAAAGGCGAGAAATTTTTCCCTGGGTATGCGCCAGCGATTAGGAATTGCAATCGCTCTGGCTGGTGATCCAGACTTCCTTGTATTGGACGAACCCGTAAACGGACTTGATCCACAGGGGATAATTGAGATAAGAGAGCTTATACTTCGCTTAAACAGAGAACGCCAGATAACAGTGCTTATTTCCAGCCACATACTTGACGAGCTGTCGAAGTTGGCTACACATTACGGATTTATAGATTCAGGACGTTTGGTAAAAGAGATAAGCGCAAAGGAATTGGAAGAAGCTTGCAGGAAATGTATCAAAATATCTGTATCAGATGCCGCGGCGCTTACCAGAGTGCTTGACAAAATGGGTTTTGATTACAATATAGTAAGCAAAAACGAGGCCAATATTTTTGATGATGTTGAGATAACAAACCTGGTTCTTGCTCTTTCAGAAGAAAACTGTAGGGTTTTATCTATAGAAGAACGTGATGAGAGCCTTGAAAGCTTTTATGTTAGAACAATAGGGGGTGAACGCCGTGCGTAAGCTTCTCTCTGCCGGCTTTGCAAGACTTTGGAAGAATAAGTATTTTTGGATATGCATTTTGTGTATGTCGCTGTTTGCTGCTGCAATTGTTATAAGCAGCTATATATCAGCAAAAAAGTATGATTCTGTTGCATATTTGGACGGTGTTTTGTTCAGCTACATTACTTTTATTGGGGTGGTAATAGCAGCTTTTATCAGCCTTTTTATTGGCACAGAATATAGCGACGGAACAATAAGAAACAAGCTGATTGTCGGTCACAGACGCGGTGCGATATATATTTCAAACTTTATAATTTCAAGTGTGGCGTCTATAATTATAAGCGCGTCATTTATGCTGTCATGTGTCGCCATTGGACTGCCGCTGAAGATGCTGCTTATGACGAAAATTTCATCAGTAGTTGTGACCATTCTATCAGGCTTCGTACTCTGCCTCTCGTTTACGGGAATTTTTACCCTGGTGGCAATGCTGTGCCAAAATAAGGCTGCCGTAGCTGTGATATGCGTCGTAGGAGCTTTTGCACTACTAATGGTAGCGGGATATATTATTTCTGCATTGTCGGAACCGGAATTAGTAAGCGAATATTATTATGATGCACAGACTGATGATTGGGCCGTTGGTGATCTTGTCCCAAATCAAAGGTATGTAGGTGGCACAAAAAGGGAGATTTTTGAATTTTTAAATGATTTTCTTCCCGGAGGCCAGGCAGTACAAATTTCCCAGGCTCAAATAGAGAGTCCGTGGATTTTGCAGGTTTATTCAGCTATAATAGCTGTGGGATTCTCTTTACTTGGGCTGGCATTATTCAGGAGGAAAAATTTAAAATAAACTTAATGGGGGCACGTATGTGATCTGGTTTGCCGTGACCGTTGCGGCTTTTTCGGTAGCAGTAATTTTTCTCATAATCAAGATTCATCTTATGCATAAATCTGTTGAGGAAATAAGCTGTGACTTTAAGGAAAAACTGTCGCATGAAACCAACACTTTGATTGGTGTTTCAAGCGGAGAC
>CALXCS010000105.1 GCA_944386875.1 uncultured Oscillospiraceae bacterium | reverse complement strand
CCGTCTATCCTGAGGCCTGCGTATTTGCAGACGATTACGTATCAGCCGGCGACTGATGGTTTCACAAGTTACCACATAATAACCCAAGTTTTGCTTCTTAATTGTAATTAGCATAAGACGGCACAGTCAAATTTGACTGTGCCGTCTTGATGATTTATATTGAAACAAGCTCTCATCTCAGCCTGGAGTTCCGTAACCTTGCCATTGCTCTTGCCAGCATAATCTGATTGATCTTAAATTCGCTGATACTCTTTGCCTGGCGCAAATGCTCGGTTGCAATTTCCTCCTGGCGGCGCGCCCTGTTGACATCCACTTCCTCCGGCCACTCACAAGTCTGGCAGAAAAGCACCACTCCTGAATGAGAAACCTCCATGTAGCCTTCAGAATTTACCGCGGATTTCCACTCTCCGTTTACTCTGAACTTCAGCTGGCCTGGCATAATTGTAGCCACCATCGGAGCATGGTCCCGCAGTATAGTCCACTCGCCGTCTTTTGCGTTAAATGTCAGGGCGTCCACCATACCTGAGAAAAATTGATGTTCCGGTGTCAATATCTCAAAAGAGAACTCACTGCTCACCTTTCTCCATCTCCTTTGCCTTCTGAATGGCCTCATCAATGTCGCCCACCATGAAAAAGGCAGATTCAGGCAGATCGTCAACTTCGCCGTCCACTATCATTTTAAAACTTCTGATAGTATCTTTAAGGGGAACAAAACGTCCCGGCTTACCTGTAAATGTCTCTGCCACATTCATCGGTTGTGACAAGAACATCTGTATTTTCCTGGCACGATATACGATCTTCCTGTCTTCCTCGGCAAGTTCTTCCATACCAAGAATGGATATGATATCCTTCAGCTCATTATATCTCTGCAAACATTCCTGTACACGCCTTGCCACATCATAGTGTTCCTGACCAACGATCTCGGGGGCAAGCATCCTGGAGTTTGATTCCAGCGGGCTTACAGCAGGATAGATACCCATCTCCGCCACCTGCCTTGAAAGAACAGTTGTGGCATCAAGATGCGAGAAAATTGTCGCAGGAGCGGGGTCAGTCAGGTCATCTGCAGGCACATAAATGGCCTGCACCGAAGTAATGGAGCCGTCCCCTGTTGAAGCAATACGCTCTTCAAGTTCACCAAGCTCATTAGCAAGAGTCGGCTGATATCCGACGGCGGAAGGCATGCGTCCCAGCATTGCTGAAACCTCGTTTCCCGCCTGTACATACCTGAATATATTGTCTATAAACAGCAGCACATCCCTGTGCATGGTATCACGGAAATACTCGGCCATTGTAAGGCCGGTCATGGCAACTCTCATCCTGGATCCGGGGGGCTCGTTCATCTGTCCGAAAGCAAGCGCAGTATTATTAATTGCGCCAGAGTCTGTCATGTCGTGAATAAGGTCGTTACCCTCGCGGCTGCGCTCTCCAACGCCGGTAAAGACAGAGTACCCGCCGTGCTCTTTAGCTATATTGTATATCAGTTCCATTATCAGAACCGTTTTACCGACTCCAGCGCCGCCGAAAAGCCCTATCTTGCCGCCTTTGGCATACGGAGTAAGCAAATCTATAACCTTTATTCCCGTCTCAAAAAATTCTGTGTGCGGATTTATCACATTGAGCGACGGAGCATCGCGGAAGATAGGCCATTTCTCCTGAGAGTTAATCTCTCCCTTGCCGTCAATCGGACGTCCAAGCACATCTACTACCCGCCCCAGCACCTTGTCACCGACAGGCACTGTTATGCAGGAGCCGGTGTTTTTTACCTTCATCCCGCAGCTAAGACCGTATGTTGCATCAAGAGCAATGCACTTTACTTCGCCGGGTTCAGTGAAAGATGACACTTCGGCATGCACGCCATTCTCCGCTACAATTAAGTCGTGCAGCCTGTATTCCTCATTCTCAGGATATCTGACTGTAAGTACAGGGCCATTTATCCTGGATATAACAGCTTCATTCCCAGTCAATTCCATATTCTGTTTCCCATCTCCTTCCGGCGCCTGTCCCGTAGCATCTTCAAAAGCAGCGCTTCCTCCGGATATCTCAGCAATCTCCTGTGTAATCTGTGTCTGCCTGGCCATATTCAAGTTAAGTGCAAGCTTTTTTAACAGCTCGTCAGCATTTTTTGTGGCGCTCTGCATAGCATTCATTCTGGCAAAATGCTCCGCAGCGTACGACTGCACCAGCGCGCCGAAAATCCGTGAAGTGATAAACTGAGGCACAAGCTGGTCAAAAACCTCCTGTGGAGAAGGGCTGTATATCACATCATGCAGCTCGTTTGAGCTCTCCACATCCGTAAAGTCGCTGGGCCTTATAGGGAGGACCCTTCCCATATACGGCCTGTTAATTATCCTGCCCTTGTCAGAATAGACAGTGTAGATAACACAAATCTCGTCAATCTCTCCAGTGTCAAAAAGCTCAATGGCTTCTTCGGCAAGTTCCATGGCGTTGTAAAGCGATGGGTTCTGTGCCATTCCTACAACTTCCCTATCTGGAACGATACCTTTGCGCCGGAAATATTCATTGGCCATAACGCCAACGGCAGCTATACGGCTGCCGGGGTACTTGATTATCTCCTTATAGGCAAAATCTAGCACTTCTTCATTGTAGCTGCCAGCCATTCCCTTGTCTCCAGCCATGACAATGTATGAACGCCTGTGGCCTCTATGCCTCTCCAGATAAGGATGTGATATTCCAGATGAAGACATCAGGATATCCTTCATAGTCTTCTGGAGCTTTTCATAATAGACTTGGTTATATGGGATATACCTGGCAAACTTTTTCATTCTTGCAGAAGACACCATCTGCATAGCGTTAGTTATCTTTCTTGTCTCGCTCACTGCCGATATATGGTGCCGGATCTCGCTTACGTTTTCCATAATATCAAGCCTCTTTATAAGAATCGGCGTATTTATCTATAGCCGATATCAGCTGACGGCGGGTCCGAGGCGGCAGTTGATGACTGGAATCAATAGAAGTCATCAGCTCCATATGTTCCTCGTAGAGATAACAAAGAAGGCCCTCTTTGAAATTAACAACCTTCTTAACCTCTACGTCCTTCAGCTTATCCTCAGAATAAGCCAGCAGCAGGGCTACCTGCCCAGACAGCTTTAATATCTCAGTCTGAGGCTGCTTAAGAAGTTCTGTCATGCGCTCGCCTCTGTCGAGAAGGCGTTTTGTCTCTACGTCCACATCGGCGCCAAATTGTGCGAATACCGCCATATCACGGTACTGTGCAACATCCAGCCTCAAACTGCCTGACACATCTTTCATTGCCGGATGCTGCGCACTTCTTCCAACACGTGAAACGGACAAGCCAACATTTACCGCAGGCCTTACACCAGCGTGGAACAGCTCACTTTCAAGGTATATCTGTCCGTCGGTTATCGAAATAACATTTGTAGGTATATATGCGGATATATCTCCAGACATAGTCTCAACGATTGGGAGAGCAGTCATGGAGCCGCCGCCCTTTTCCTTGGATAGTTTCGCTGCACGCTCCAGCAGACGGCTGTGCAGGTAAAATACGTCCCCAGGGTATGCCTCACGTCCTGAAGGGCGGCGCAGCAGCAGCGACATAGTCCTATATGCAACTGCATGCTTTGAAAGGTCGTCATATACTACCAGTACATCCTGCCCGTTGTACATAAAGTATTCAGCGATAGAGCAGGCCGCATATGGCGCCAGGTACTGCATTGTAGCACTGTCAGAAGCTGTTGAAGCCACAACAATGCACCTATCCAAAACGCCGGTGTCTTCCAGGTTCTGTACAAAATTTGCTACTGACGATGTCTTCTGGCCGATAGCGCAGTACACGCATATAACTCCGCTGTCTCTCTGATTAATAATAGAAGAAAGGGCGATGGTCGTTTTTCCTGTCTGACGGTCGCCAATAATAAGCTCACGCTGCCCGCGACCTATTGGTATCATACTATCAATCGCCAGTATACCGGTTTCAAGAGGCGTATCAACAGGCGCCCTGTCTATAATCGCAGGCGCTGGGCATTCGGATTCTCTAAATTGAGCCGTTTTCAGCGGAGCTCCATCCAGGGGCCTTCCAATAGGGTCAACAACGCGCCCTAAAAGTTCCTTGCCTACGCATATGTCAGATACGCGTCCGGTGCGTCTTACCATGGAGCCTGGCACAACAGAGTCTGCTTTTCCCAAAAGGGCGGCTCCCACTCCGTCAAGGCTTAAATCCATGGCTATGCCGTATACATCGTCCTGAAACTCCAGGAGCTCACCGTACATCGCGTCTGCCAGCCCGCTTACCTGAACCATACCGTCATGTACACTGGCAACCTGACCATACTCATACGTCACCATCTCAGGTTTAAAATTGCTGAGACGTTCCTTTAAAAACTCCCCAATGGGAGTCGTATCAAAATTAAGCATATATGCCTCCCACTAGGAGAGTTTCCTCTTCATACTATTAAGTTGGGCAGCGTAGCTGAAATCATAAACTTTTCCGCCCACATAAGCTGCATAACCGCCAATTAAGCTGTCGTCGATCTCTGTTGTCAACTTCAGCTTCGTACCAATTATAGCTTCAAGTTTAGCAGTTATAGATACAATTTCCTGTTCGCTGGTCTCCATCGCAAGTTTTAAAATGCCCGTCTGGGTACCTTTTATGGTTTTCTCACCAGCTGCGATTCGATGCTTAGTCTCTTCATCAAATCTGAGTACACGTCCAGCCATATCTACCGCGATGTCTGTAAGTTCATCTTTTGCAGCATCCATAGCCCTCTGTTTATATTCCTGAGCCTCCTGTCTTGCAGCGTCAATAAGTTTTTCGGCTTCCTTCTTTGCGTCATCTGCCACAGCCTGAGAATGCTCTCTTATCTCCTTATATCCATCCGCAAGAATCGACTCACACTCCACCTTTGCGTTAGCAAGCTTGTCATCATACTCGGCCTTAATCTTCTCAGCGTCTTTTTTAGCTGCAGCGGCCTCAGTCATCTGTGTGTCAATCTTTTCCTCTCGCTTTTCCATATACTTTTTAACCGGCTTAAAAAGCAGCAGGCGAAGAAGTACATACAGCACAATAATATTGACCACATGTATGGCTAGATCCAATGGGTAAATCTCCATTTCGCACCTCCTCAGCCGAGGGTAAACAGCATAATCAGAGCAGTGACAAATCCGTAGATGGCGCAGGACTCAGTAAGTGCCAGACCCATTATCAGGATGGATTGAATCTTACCAGATGCTTCAGGCTGTCTAGCAGTTGCATCAGCCGCCTTACCAGTGGCAATTCCCATTGCAGCTCCTGCTGCCGCACACGGAAGCAGCGCCAAAGCAGCTGCGATTGCAATATAACCTATCATCTTTTTTTCCTCCATATCTTTTTCTATTTTAAATAAAATTAATAAACGCTAAATCACCTATAGGGCAAGCTACTCTGTCGCCTCACCTATAAATGTAATTGTAAGGGTAACAAATATAAACGCCTGGATAAGAGGATGGAAAACGCTGAAGTAAAGGCCAATAACGCTTGGGACTGCAATAGCGTAGTTGCCCATTGCATAGTAGAGAAGTTCCATAACAATAAGCCCGCCCAGCATATTTCCGAAAAGACGGCATGCCATTGAAACCGGAACAGCCAAATCGCTGACAAGATTCATCGGATTTTTATACCTGCGTAAGCGGCCGCCTACTCCCTTTATTTTAAAACCGTACACATTTATCAGTATAAAAGTGATAAATGCCAGTGAAAAAGTCATGGTTATATCCGACGTTGGCGTTCTAAGGCCAAACAATTCAGCGCACGCGCATCCAACCATAAAAAGCACAAGGGCAAACAAATATGACGCCAACCCGTCGCCAGTGTCTGATGCACCTGATTTAGTGTACTTGCATATAGCCTCTATGCCAATTTCAAGCACATTTTGTACTCCCGTCGGGTGATCCTTCATTTTTGGGATTACGAATATCCTTATTGCCAGTGCTATTAAAATTAAAACGGCCATAATTATCCATGTGGTTATAACCGTAGCGCTGATACTAACTCCGGCAATATTTACCCGCTCCGCCCATATGTCGACTACAAAATCCTCTCTGGGTTTCGCGCCAAAGATAAGCTCAAGAAGTTTAACGGCAAAAAGCCAGATCCCTGCAACCATCAATATGGTCGGAAGCATAACTCCCTTTTTCTTCTTTTTGCCGTTTTCCGGCGCATCTCCCTGGGCCTTTAGCTTTTGCACAGCGCTCTTTCTCCATAGAAATCCCGCTGCCGCAAGGACAATTCCTACAACGATCAAAATAATTGTCAGCATTTATTTATCCCTCTTCTCCCCGCTGCCTGCGTCTTTCTTTCTGCTCCTGAAAAACTCAATAGCAGCACCTATTATCAGTATGCCAACTATGACGCAGGCACACATCAAAAGCTGATTCCTCGCTAATAAAGCGCAAAGTAAAAGCCCCAAAAGCGGACATAAAAACTGGACAATAAATGGCCAGACCTTTAGTTTCCCGCCTCCCAGGCTCCTAACACCTATTATTAAAAGGGATATTTGCACTATTCCAAAAACAGCACCTATTAGAATTCCCATCGCCACTGTCTCCTGCAACGCCGTATCTTACCTCCCTCCCGCATCAGAAAATCAGGGGGGAGCAACGGCAAACGCCTGAAAACATATCTTGTCACTTAAGCAGAAAAAGGACATAAAATGACACATTTATCAAATATTTCAGGCTTTTAAGTAATTTTGAACTTCGTTTTTAAGATTATAGCAGATCAACCATGTTTGTCAATGGCGTCAAATTTTTTTGTCATTATAGTCGATGTACGCCTATCCTGCTCACCACAAAATGTACAATTTTGCATTTGTTTTTATAAAGCTTTCATAACTTTCCACTTTTTCGCTGGATTTGGCCCACAACTTAAAAAGTTCAAATTTCTTCAGTCGAACTTTATTTTTTACGTTCTTCCTGTTATACTAACAGTATATGATTCATTATGGAGGTAGTATCTTGTCAGTCAGAATATTACATGCCTCTGATTTTCACCTGGACTCGCCTTTTTACTCTCTTCCTCAGGACAAGTCTGCACAGCGCAGGCGTGAGCAGCGCGGCCTGCTGGACAGGCTGGCAATTGCCGTCGAGGACTCCAGGGCGCCAGTTGTCCTTTTAGCGGGTGACCTTTTTGACAGCGGTACATCTTACTGGGAGACAAGCGAGACGATATCCCGTGTGCTCTCTCAAATTAAAGCGCATATTTTTATTGCTCCAGGAAATCACGATTACTACACCTCCCGTTCGCCGTACGCTTTTATGGAGCTGCCTGATAACGTACATATATTTAAATCGCCATCCATTAAAAGTGTTGAGCTGCCGGAGCTTGGCTGTCGAGTGTGGGGCGCAGGCTTTTCTTCTTCGTCCTGCGAGCCTCTCCTTAAGGGCTTTTCTGTTGAAAAATCCCAATCGGTTGAGCTCATGGTTATCCACGGCGACCTATATGGCGACCGGTACAATCACATCTCCCCTGAGGATATTTCGTCATCAGGGCTGGACTATATTGCATTGGGACATGTGCATACATATTCCGGCATTCAGAGGGCTGGATCGACATTTTACGCCTATTCAGGCTGCCTGGAAGGACGCGGGTTTGATGAGACAGGCCCCAAAGGCGTTATCTCAGGAACTGTCGGGAAGGGTAAATGCGAGTTGGATTTTGTCCCTATCAAGGGACGTCAATACAAAATATATACAGCTGATCTCACCGGTAAAGAAAACGCCCTGGAAGCTGCGAAGACAGTTGTGGGCGCTGGAAGCCCAGAAGATATAGCAAGGCTCATATTGTCAGGAGAGTACAGCGGACATATATCTGAAGACGATATTATCGAAGCTGTTGGCGATAAGTTTTTCCACCTTACAGTACGGGACGAGACGCGTCCGGCAAGGGATATCTGGGACGGCCTGGACGAAGATTCTCTTACCGGTATCTTCCTTTCAAAAATGAGGAACCGTTTTGAATCGGCCTCCAGCGATGAGGAACGTCAGTTGTGTCTGATGGCAGTTAAATACTGTATTGCTGCCATTGACAGCAGAGAGGAGTGGCGTCCATGAAAATCAAAAAGATGACAGCCACTTTCGGCAAATTGAAAAATTCTTCCCTGGAGCTGAAACCTGGCCTTAACATCATCCAGGCCCCAAACGAGCATGGCAAATCCACCTGGTGCGGATTTATAAGCGCTATGCTCTACGGGGTTGACACATCTGAAAGGGACAGGAACGGGTACCTCTCAGCAAAAACCCGGTTCCGCCCATGGGACGGCGGGGAAATGGTCGGCACTATGGAGTTGAGTTCCCATGGCAAAGACATAACTATCCAACGCACGACTAAAGGGACTTCTCCCATGAAGAAGTTCATAGCGGTATACTCTGGGACAGCAGACTTTATAAAGGGCATGTCCGGCGAAAATGCTGGTGAAGAACTTACAGGTATTACAAAACCGGTCTTTGAGCGCACTGCGTTTATACGCCGCCCCGATTTAAAAATCAGTCAGACGGCCGATCTGGAAAAGCGCATATCCTCGATTGTCTCAACTGGGGACGAAAACACCTCCTATACCGAAGCCGATTCACTGCTCCGCGCCTGGCAGCGGCGCCTGCGATATAATAAGTCAACAGGTTCTATCCCCGCCCATAGCGAGGCCCTACGTGAAGCTCAGAGTCGCCTCGAGCTTCTTGAAAGTTCCAACGACGAAATCGCAAATCTCCGCAACACAATAGGCCGGCTGGAAAAGCAGATTGAGCTTATGGAGCATGATCTTGAAATACATGACAAGCTGGATAAACGCGCGGCATTTCATAAACTGCAGGATGCAAAATCCGCCGCACAGGCCGCAGCTGAAAAAGTTGATGAGCTCACAAAGGCAATTACTAAAAACGGCCATCAGATGACCAGAGATGATATAAACGACATAAGGGAAGCTGCTGCGGCAGTACTTCCCTTGCGCAGTGTTGCCGATGATGCGGAGCGCACTCTATGGCAGGCGGAAAAAGATCTCTCTGATATTATTGCCAAACGGAACGCCTCGCCTCTCAGCGGATATTCGGAGGAGAGCATAAACGCAGACATTGCTGAAGCAAAATCGCTGGAGGAAAAAATACGCTCTTCAAAAGAGCGCAAGCCGAAAAAGCTGCTGCCTATTATTGTCACTATACTTGGCGTAATTGGGCTGTTCATCACCTCCGGTCTCCTATATCCGTTCTCAAGATGGATACCGGCTGTAGGGCCTGTCTTTAAAACATCCGCGCTGGGAATAGTAGCTTCCTCACTTGTCTTAGCGGCCGGTATAGTCCTTTTCTTCATCAAACCGCCAAAAAAACAAACCGATAGTGAGATTTTATCAAATCTGCTGGCAAAGTATAATGTAGGTTCATCCGGAAAACTCAGTTCCCTTCTGTCCTCATATCTTACTATTGTTAATGAAGAGGAAAGTTTGCGGACAAAGAGGGATTCCGCAAAATCTGTTTTTGAAAGTGCCATCACAGCGTCTAAAGACGCTGAGTCAAAGGCTGTTTCAAAGCTATCTCCATTTATGCCTGATGTAACACGCGGTGAAGATGTTTTGGCCGCCCTGAATGAAACTGAAAACCTTATAGAGCAGCTGACCCGTGCCCAGTTTGACATGGTGT
>CALXCS010000104.1 GCA_944386875.1 uncultured Oscillospiraceae bacterium | reverse complement strand
GGCGCTTTTTATCTTCAATCGTCAGTATAGCCCAGGGTCTTCAGGTTGGCTCCGCTGTCCCGCCAATTTTTTGAGACCCGTACCCATGTGGACAGGTGTATCCGGCAGTCAAGAAGTTTCTCCATATCGTGCCGTGCCCTTTCGCCCACCTTTTTCAGCATCTCCCCGTTTTTTCCTATTATCATACCTTTGTGGCTGTCTCTTTCGCAATAGATAGTGGCGTCAATTTCCGTAACGCCATCCTGGCGCGGTGTAAAACGTGTTATCTCCACGGCAATACCGTGGGGAACCTCGTTTTCCAGCGCCATAAGTAGTTTTTCCCTTATAATCTCCGCGCACATCTGCCTCTCGGGCTGGTCAGTTATCATATCCTCTGGAAAAAACTGCTCTCCATCCTTGGCGTACTTGCACAGCTCTCGGGCCAATATGTCCACGCCGTCGCCGGTTCGGGCCGACAGCGGCACTACGGCGTCAAAGTCGTGTTTTTCCGCGTAAGCGGATATGATAGGAAGAAGCGCCTCCTTTTTTACAGTGTCAACTTTGTTTATCACAAACACCGCCGGAGCGCCGGAGGCCTTTATCTTTGCAATAAGCGCCTCCTCCGTCTCCCCAACGCTTACCCTGGGCTCCACCACAAGGCAGACGGCGTCCACATCCTCCACGCTCTCGCTGGCGACTTTCACCATATAGTCCCCCAGCTTTGTCCTGGCACGATGAAATCCCGGGGTGTCCACGAACACAAGCTGCGTATCACCGATCTCGGCAACTCCGAATATCCTGTTTCTAGTCGTCTGGGGCTTTGGTGTCACTATGGATATTTTTTCCCCAACCAGGGTGTTTATAAGGGTAGATTTCCCCACATTGGGGCGCCCTGCAAGGGTTATCATGGCAGCTTTATTTATCATGTTTCTCTCTCCAGGTAAAGAAAATTATTTTTATAAATATAGCCACGGACAGTATAAGACACGCCCACAGCCACGGATGCTCTTTAAATTGCTCTATCCCGCTGCGAAAATTGTCATTCTTCAGGAACACGGCAAGTCCCACCGCGAAAGAGGCAGCGGCCGAAAGAAGCACGCCAGCCGCAGCGGCGTCTTTAGCCAGCCGTATCTCACACGAGAAGTCGCGCGTTACGGCGTCGCAGACGGCTTCAACGGCAGTGTTGAAAAGCTCAGCCGCCGTAACAAGGCCGACACATATTATCACAGCCAGCCACTCTCCATATGATATATCGCAGATAACCCCTGCAGAAATTGCAAAATAGGCTGCTGCAGAGTGTATCCTCAAATTGCGCTCGCGCTTATATACCGCGGCTATTCCCCGAAGCGCAAATATAAAGCACCTCATCGCACCGTACCCAGCCGTTCCATGACAGTCTCCTCCCTGGAACGCATAAGGCGCTTGTCCTCACCTTCGTCCACATGGTCATAGCCCAGAAGGTGCAGCAAGGAGTGGACGGCCAGATAGCTGACCTCGCGTCTGTATCCATGTCCGTATTCCTCCCCTTGGGCCTGGCAGCGTGGTACGGATATTACCATGTCGCCCAGGAGGATATCCCCAGTGTCCATATCAATCTCGCATATTTCAGGGTCAAACTGCCCTGGCTGAAGTTCGTTCATGGGGAATGAAAGCACGTCGGTTGCACTGTCAACACCGCGCTGCTGGGCGTTTATTTCGCGTATCGTCTCATCGTCTGTCAGAGTGACATCCACACGGCAGGGCCTGTCCACGCCCTCGGCGTCCAGCGCTCCGCAGATAGCTCTTTTTACAAGCCGTGCCGTCTCAGGATGACCCAGGCCTGTCCTGGTCCTAACAATATTTACACTGTGCATTTTCATTTTCTCTTCTGTTGGCCGCGGCTTTTCTCCCGCTGTGCCTCATACTTATCGTAGGCTTCAACAATCCTCTGCACCAGTACATGGCGGACTACGTCCGCACCTGTGAGTTTACATATGGCGATGTCCTCAACGCCTTGTAAGACACGCATGGCCTCTTTAAGTCCGCTGACCTTGTCCGCCGGCAGGTCAATCTGTGTGGTGTCGCCTGTAATAACTATCTTTGAACCGAATCCCAGACGGGTCAGAAACATTTTCATCTGTTCACGGCTGGTGTTCTGGGCCTCGTCCAGAATAATAAAGCTGTCGTCCAAAGTGCGTCCGCGCATGTAGGCCAGCGGCGCCACTTCAATATCGCCCCGCTCTAAATACTTATTGTAGGTCTCTGCTCCCAGCATGTCAAAAAGGGCATCGTAAAGAGGACGCAGATACGGATCCACCTTACTCTGCAGATCCCCAGGCAGGAATCCCAGCCGTTCCCCCGCCTCAACAGCTGGGCGGGTCAATATAATCCTGTTAACGCTTTTTGAGCGGAACGCAGCAACGGCAGCTGCTACAGCCAGATACGTTTTGCCGGTGCCAGCCGGTCCTATTCCCAAAGTGATAGTGTTGTGCATTATTGCATCCACATATTTTTTCTGTCCCAAAGTCTTTGCCTTTATCGGTTTTCCTTTAGCCGTGACGCAGATCACATCTCTGGCAAGCTCTCCGATTTTGCCGTCCTGTCCTGATCTGACCAGACTTATAATATAGCGGACATTTTGGGCGTCAATGCTCTCGCCCTTGGCCGCCAGAGCCACCAATCCCTCGATAGCCCGTTGGGCCTGCATTACATTCTCAGGCTCTCCTGAGATTTTAAGCTCCGAATCTCTGTCTGTGACGCGGACTCCCATTTCGTTTTCAATAATTCTCAAATTTTCATCAAACGAGCCGAACACGTTAATTACGTGTTCCATCCTATCGATGCTCATTGTCTGTTCTGTCATCAACTATCCCCTTCTTGAATGCTATCCTGTATACCGCTGCCCACGTCCCTGCTCTCTCCAATTTGCTCTGTACACTCAGCTCTCAGCGTCACTTGGAAAACGCCGTCTGTCTCAATTCCTTGAAACTCTGTAGATATTATAGCCCCGTCGCCTATCTGCTGCTCCAATATCCACAGCAGCCGTGCCGACAGTATCCGCTGGGCTGTTTCCCTGTCCAAAGTTACTGTCACAGGCTCATATTCCTGATAGGTGTCTTTAACTAGAGTGAAAGGCAGCACCGCATCTCCTAAAGTGGCCTGGTAATATGTAGTCATCTTATCATAAAAGGCATATGGATTTCCACTAGAAAAATATAAATTAAGTCTTTTCCCCCCAATTATAGCCGCTGTCCTCGTTGTGCTCTCTCCGGTATATCGTTTTTCGACCGTCTCCAAAGGCATCTCCAGCGTCAGTTCATACCAGGTCCTTGCCCAGATCTCGCCGTCTGCCCGAACGGGAGTCGCACCGCGGAACCCCACGAGCTCTCCGGATATCAGCAGATCTCCTTGGGCGACTGTGTCACCCTTGGATACCTGCGCCACCCCCTGGTTTACAGTTATGTCTGTTATTATACCCGCTTTTCCGGCATATACCTCAGTATGTACGCTCTCGTCAACCATCTCAGGCTTTGGCGTCTCCTCTCTGACAAGCACCTCAAGCCTGCTTCCATGGGTGTTTAACG
>CALXCS010000103.1 GCA_944386875.1 uncultured Oscillospiraceae bacterium | reverse complement strand
AGACATACCTTTGACGATACCCAGTGACAGCACGCCCAGCAGACTCTTTGCATTTACTCTGCGCTCGTCTTTCTCGATCCAGACGCTGCACTTGAATTCATTGGCTTTCTGAGTGAAAAAAGTGGCTGGCCGTGCACGCAGCCCAACCTGATTCATGACAACGACTTCTTTTACAAACATTGATGCCCCTCCTTATAATACCTCGGCCGATATTGGCTGCTGCCTTACGTTTGCATTATCTTCACCAATATTATATTAATTATTTTATCAGAGGTATCTGCAATCGTCAATAAAGAATCACATCGAATAATCTATGGAAATAAACGAAAATTGCGGTAATATATTGAGTTAATTTTGTTATAAATGAAGAAAATTGGCAAAATTTGTTATTTGATTTCCGCTATCGTTACACCGCTTTCACCTTCTCCAAACCTTCCAAGGCGAAACGACTTTATCTGACGGCTGTTCTTAAGGCACTGCTGAACAGCCTGGCGAAGGGCTCCGGTGCCCTTCCCGTGGATTATAGTCACAGTGTTTATATGGCGCATCTGCTCGGCGTCTATAAACCTCTCCAGAGTGTCCACTGCCTCATTTGCAGTCATCCCCCTAAGGTCAAGTTCAGACTTTGCAGCTTCAGAGGATATCGGGACAGCTATTGAACCGCCGCTCTTGGCGGACTTGGGTTTTTCTCCCTCCAAAACACGGACTTCATCCTGCTTTGCCGACACCTTCATTATGCCCGCCTGCAGCTGCAAAGTCCCATCAGGCGAAGCCGATATCACCTGTGCTTTGGTACCTATGGACAGTATCTCAACCACATCGCCGGCCCTGGCAGGCCTTGTAGGCGCCGGCGATTCCTTCCGTCTGATATCCGCAGGCCCTATACGCTCTTCCGCCCTGTTCAGCGCATTCCTCATCTGGCTTCTGGCATCGTTTATCCTCTGCCAGTCCCTATCTGATTCCGCGCTCTTCCTAAGTTTATCTATCTCCTTGAATGCCTCATCAGCGGCGTCTCTCGCCTCCTCAATAATGCGTTCCGCTTCACGCCTGGCGTTTCTCGTCTGATTAGCCATTGCAGTTTCCGCATCACGTCTGAGCTTTTCAGCCTTTTCAGCATCCTCCCTAGCTTTTGCCAAAAGAGACTCCAGTTCAGAGTTTTTCTGCTGTGAATTTATTCTGTCCTCTTCAAGTCTTGTAAGAGCTTCTTCAAACTCAACGTCCTCTGAATCCAGGCGGCGTCTGGCCTCCTGAATAATGTCCTCCGGCAGACCAAGGCGCTGCGAAATTGCAAATGCGTTTGATTTTCCCGGCACTCCAATCAGCAGTCTGTATGTGGGTTTAAGCGTAGCCACATCAAACTCACAGGATGCGTTCATGACTTCCGGAGCAGTCATGGCGTATATCTTGAGTTCTGCATAATGGGTTGTGGCGACGACCATGGATCCCTGTGAGCGCAAATACTCTATAATAGCGACGGCAAGCGCCGCTCCCTCTGCCGGATCAGTGCCGGCTCCAAGTTCGTCCAATAATACAAGGGTTCCCTCTCCGCACTCTTTAAGTATACCCACAATGTTTGTCATATGCGAAGAAAATGTGGACAGGGACTGTTCTATAGACTGCTCATCACCGATGTCTGACAGCACCTTCTTGAACACCGGCACTCGGCTGCCATCCCCCGCCGGTATGTGGAGCCCGCATGCCGCCATCAGGCAAAGAAGTCCAAGCGTCTTGAGGCTAACAGTCTTTCCGCCGGTATTAGGTCCTGTTATTACAAGCGTATTGTATCCGCCTCCAACGCCTATGTCTATCGGGACAGCTGTGTCAGCCTTCAGCAGCGGATGCCGTGCTTTCTTTAAAAAGGCATTGTATCCATGGCTCTCAAGTTCCGGCCTCACTGCGTTCATAGCGTATGAGAGCTTCGCCTTGGCAAAAATAAGATCCAGCGCTATAAGAACATTATAGTCAAGTATGATATTATCTGAAAATTCAGCAGTCTCAGCCGAGAGCTCCATCAATATCCTGTCTATCTCCCGCTCTTCCCTGGCAACAAGCTCCCGTATCTCATTGTTGGCCTTCACGGCAGACATGGGCTCAATAAACAAAGTAGCGCCGGAAGACGATATATCATGTGTGAGTCCTGGGACGGCATTTTTGTGTTCGGCTTTCACTGGAACAACATATCTCCCGTTTTTCACGGTTATTATCGGTTCCTGCAAGACCTTTGCATACGAGGGCGAAGATACTATTTTTTGCAAAGCCTGCCGTACCTTTTCCCCTGCGACGCGCATTGCTCGCCTTATATCTGCAAGTTCAGGGCTTGCAGAGTCTGCCAGCTCGTTTTCGCCAATTATACTGTTTGTTATTTTTTCTTCCAGATATTTATTTCCCCTTATTGACGAAAACAAATATCCTATACTGCGCCCTCCGGCAGTATCTCCCGAGGCGTAGTTCTCAACTGCTCTTGCCGCTCTTAGGACACCTGCTATCTCCAAAAGTTCCCTTGTGTTGAGCATACCTCCGGCTTCAGCTCTCTTTAGAGAGCCCGACACGTCCTTAACCCCTGTAAAAGACGGGCTTCCGCACAGCACCATCATCTCCTGGGCATCTGTAGTCTCATTCAGCCTCTTCTCAACCTGGATAATATCATCGGACGGTTTTAATGAAAGCGCTGCGGCTTTAGCTCCGTCGCTAACCGCCTGGTCAGCCAGCAGTTCCAGTACAGAGGGCAGTTCCAGCGTCTGTTGAGATTTTTCATATAATTCCATAAAAACCTCCACGGAGAGTGCATACACTTTTTCTTTCATCTCGCGGAACATAAGGATATCACAAATAGCCAGTCTTTTCAATCCGCACCTGGCTTTACCCAGTGTATCCGCTCAAAAAATTATAATGTCCGCATTTTTAATCAATATGCTTCAAGTCCGCGCCGTTTCGCACGGCGCGGACTTGAAACCGCGTTTATTCACTTGCTTTTTTTCTTAGACCTGCTGGCTCTCTTATTCTGCCCCAGGGACACCGATGCCCTTACCTCTACCGGCTCATCATAACATTCAAAATACTTATCTACATTTTCCGGTATTTTAGATTTAGTCAGCACACTTACCACAGGTACAATTATAAGGCCGCTGAGCATGGCGAAAACTCCGCTGTACAGGGAATTTTGGAACACTATACCCATAAATCCGGAGGGCGCCGGCAGCCAGCCAAGAGACACCGCCAGCTGTGCCGTCATAAGGCAGCAGCCGAAAATAAAGCTGGCAGCGACAGAAGTTCCTGTAGTCCCTTTCCAAAATAATCCGTATAAGAACGGCGCCAGGAACGCACCGGCAAGGGCCCCCCAGGATATCCCCATCAGCTGGGCTATAAACGTCACATTTGACTTAGCCTGAACTATGGCGATAACTGCAGATACGATGATAAAGAAAGCAATGAAAACCCGCATTGTGCTCATCTTGCTTTTCTCGCTCATGCTCTTCTTTTTAAGCGGTGCAATCATATCAAGCGTAAGCGTCGACGACGATGTGAGCACAAGGGACGAGAGGGTTGACATGGACGCTGAGAGCACAAGAATTAGTACAACCGCGATTATCACATCCGGCAGGGATGAGAGCATCGTCGGTATTATGCTGTCGTATCCGTCGGCAGTGACCTGTTCCTGCGTTGTGAATATGCGTCCGAAGCCGCCGAGGAAGTAGCACCCTCCGGCAACCACAATAGCAAAGAGGGTAGATATGATCGCACCCTTTTTTATTGATCCCTCATCTTTTATTGCATAGAACTTACCTACCATCTGCGGCAGCCCCCATGTGCCCAGGGACGTAAGCAGCACGACAACCAGAAGATATACAGGCTCCGGTCCGAAGAAGGAGGCGTAGACTCCCTGCATGCTCCCCTCCACTTGAGAAAGGGCTTCCAGTGAACCCATAAATCCGCCGTTTTGTGAGAGAACCGCCAGAACAACCGCCACTATTCCAAACAGCATTATTATACCCTGAATAAAATCGTTGACGGCAGTCGCCATGTATCCGCCTACAATTACGTATACGCCCGTGAGAGCAGCCATCACAATAACACAGTAGGCATAGTCGATATTGAAAGCCATTTCAAATAAGCGCGAAAGGCCGTTGTAAAGCGAAGCAGTGTACGGGATAAGGAATATAAATGTTATCGCCGAAGCTGCCACACACAGTTTTTGACTGTCAAACCGCCTCCCAAAGAAATCCGGCATTGTCCTGGAGCCTATGTGCTGAGTCATTATCCTTGTTCTGCGCCCCAGCACTACCCAGGCAAGAAGCGAACCGATGAAGGCGTTGCCAAGTCCTATCCATGTGGATGCAACGCCAAAATTCCATCCGAACTGCCCTGCATATCCCACAAATATGACCGCGGAAAAATATGATGTGCCAAAGGCAAACGCAGTGAGCCACGGCCCCACAGAACGTCCGCCCAGGACAAATCCCTCCACGTCCCTGCTGTGTTTCCTGCATACCATGCCAACAGCCAGCATGACAGCGAAAAAGATGATGATAAAAGTGAGTTTAACTGCCATAACGGTTCTCCCTTCTTTTCAGAGGGCTAAATGGCAAAATAAAAGCCCTCTGCATTTGCAGAGGACGATCAACCGACCGTGGTACCACCTCAATTCGCCCGTACCTTACAGCACAGGCCTTCTCGGGCACCGCATATGCGATGTCCTATCGCTCTAACGGGCGACTCCGCTGCAGCCTACTGGGAGATTTGGCCTTTCGGTGCAGAGCTCTTGGAATGTATTCAGCAGCTTTCCCTAACCGCCTCTCACCGTCCGGCGGCTCTCTGATAGTTCCATCTACTTACTTCTTTCCAGTCATCGCTTTATGGGCGATATATTACACTAAATTCCTGAAGTTGTCAAGGTGTTTTCTCGATTTGCTGTATCAAAGTATTTGGAGAAATCTATGCGTATTTTACACATTAAATCTGCACTGCCGTTTTAGCAGGCTGCACAAAGTATCCAATTTATTAACAGATTATTCACAGCTTTTTATCAGAATTTTCAGTTTTTCGCATCTCACATGGTGTACAGTATGTATGTGGTTCACTGAGGTTTCGGACACCCCGCCGCCGGATTTTCACCGGTAACCGGCTGCAAAAGTCTTATCCGCTGATTAGGATGCGTACCGATGCCGCGGCAACAGCTGCGGATATGCCGACGGGAGCGCACTTGTCAAAAGGTCATCGGATACATAATATACCTATTACTTGGGCGCAGTCCAAATGGCGGACTGCGCCCAAGCCAACTCTTATCTTTTTCTTTTCTGCCTTCTATGCACCCCGTTGGAAATATGGACATTCCCGCCGGAAAACTGTATAATGTATCTGTCGGCTGAGACAAAATTAAACGGGGCAAAACTATCTGGTGGAGGGTCAAATGTCCAATCCAAAACAATTTGTCCAGGAGCATGAGCAGCTCAACAACATAATCAAACGCAGTAAAAAGGGATTTCTCAATATTATAACCGGCCGAACCGGAATAGTAATCCTCCTCCTCGCTTTGCAGGTTGGCCTTATGGTCTGGGGTATAGATTGGCTCGGCAAGCGTATGCATCTATACTTTGGAGGTTCTTCAGTTATAACCCTCGTAATGCTCATATATATGCTGAACACAAAGCACGATCCAACTGTAAAACTTACGTGGTGCGTGCTTATTGCCCTGTCTCCTGTTTTCGGCTCGCTCTTGTACGCTTTCATAAAATTGGATATCGGCCACAGGGCTGTCCAGCACTCCCTAATCAGGACACAGCAGGAAACCGCAAGGCTTTTCCCCCAGCAGGCGGAGCTGATGGATCAGCTTAAACGTGAAAACAGAGAGATTTACAGGCTTGCCAAGTACCTGAAAAGCAACGGCAATTTTTCTGTATACACGAATACGCGGGTTAAATATCATCCGTCGGAC
>CALXCS010000102.1 GCA_944386875.1 uncultured Oscillospiraceae bacterium | reverse complement strand
GTGGACGCAGATGGCGCAGGGGGGAGGCACTGCCTCCCCCCTGCGCCATCTGCGAACGGAGGCAATATAACACATACGATGAAACATGTCCAATAATAACATATAGTATACGATGCGCACAATACGTCGCGGACTACGTAAGTAAAAAAACAGTCAAATTATCATATTGACAAGCGGCATATTATGCGGTAGAATTTTGTTCGCTTCCGAACTATATTTTGCTGGAACTATTTTATACTGACTTCTGATACGAGGGGAGATATACAGATGGACAGAGAGTGTGGGATGTGGATAAACATCGTGTCCCACAAGTTGAAAAAACAGGTAAACATAACCATGCAGAGCCTTGGGCTTACGGCCATGCAGAGCCACGTTATGCACTACATCCTTGTGAAATGCGCCGATGGGCCGGTGTTCCAGAGGGATGTGGAGAGCGCATTTGGTATGAACAGATCCACCGCCACGGGGATACTGCAGGTGATGGAAAAAAACGGGCTTATATCCCGTGAGAGCGTCGCCAGCGACGCACGTCTAAAAAGCCTGATACCTACTGAAAAAGCCCAGCAGCTGGATGCAAAGATAGGGGAGTATCTGCGCCAGACAGAGCAGAGGATTACCCAGGACATGACGGAGGAACAGGTTGAGGGCTTTATAAACGCAGCGGAGCGTATGGCAGAAAATATTGACAGGTGAACAGCTCTGTTGGCAGTATTGTTGAGGGTAATTGAAGCGGCAGGATTTTGACGCCCGCTTCTTTTGTGTTTAAGGAGGTATGCCACGTATGATAAAAACCCTTTCTCACAGCATACGAGAGTTCAAAAAACCGGCAATATGGACGCCGATCCTTGTGACGGTGGAAGTGGTGCTGGAATGTATTATCCCGTTTATTATCGCAAACCTGGTAAATGAGATGCAGGCTGGCTGCGGTATGGACGTAGTTGCGAAATACGGGATTCAACTTGTCGTATTGGCTGTGCTGTCACTTATATTCGGCGTTGCCGCGGGAAACACGTGCGCCACAGCGTCCACAGGTTTTGGGAAAAACCTGAGAGGCGACATGTTCTACAGAATACAGGACTATTCATTTGAGAATATAGATAAGTTCTCGGTGCCCAGCCTTGTTACGCGAATGACTACGGACGTCATAAACGTTCAGATGTCATTTATGATGATAATCCGCGTGGCAATCCGCGGGCCGCTTATGCTGGTTTTCTCATTTATCATGGGGTTTACCATGGGAGGAAGGCTTGCCATGATATTCCTTGTGACCATTCCGCTTCTAAGCATAGGCCTTGTCCTTGTGATACGTGCGGCAATGCCTATTTTCCGCCGTGTGTTCAGGAAATACGATGCGCTGAACGACTCCGTCCAGGAGAATGTACAGGCAATGCGCGTTGTAAAGAGCTATGTCCGTGAAAACTATGAGAAGAAGAAATTCAGCGCCGCCGCGGAGGACGTCTGCAAAGACTTTACAAAGGCTGAACGGATCATGGCTCTTAACGGCCCGATGATGCAATTCTGCGTATACGCCGGCATGGCTTTCGTCCTGTCGTTCGGTTCGTATCTTGTAATCTCCAGCAGCGGCGCCGAAGTTGCAGTCGGACAGATGTCGGCCATACTCACATACAGTTTCCAGATACTTATGAGCCTGATGAGCGTGTCCATGGTATTTGTGATGATTACAATGTCCATGGAATCTGCCGAGCGCATTGTGGAAGTGCTGTCTGAGAAGAGTAATCTGACAAGTCCGGAAAATGCCGTTACGGAGGTAAAAGACGGCTCCATAGATTTTGAGAATGTCAGCTTCAAATATTCCGCCAAGGCTGAACGGATGGCACTTTCAAATGTGGATCTGCACATAAAATCAGGCGAGGTCATCGGCATACTGGGAGGGACGGGCTCATCCAAATCCACGCTTGTGCAGCTGATACCGCGCCTATACGACGTGACGGAAGGCACTGTAAAGGTTGGCGGCGTGGACGTCAGAGACTACGACCTGGAGACGCTCCGCAACAACGTGGCCGTAGTGCTCCAGAAAAACGTACTTTTCTCCGGAACCATAAAGGAGAACCTGCGCTGGGGCAATCCCAACGCCACCGACGAGGAGATGCTTGAGGCGTGCAAGCTTGCCCAGGCAGATGAGTTTATACAGCAGTTCCCGGATAAATACGACACCCGTATTGAACAGGGCGGCTCCAATGTGTCCGGCGGACAGAAACAGCGGCTGTGCATAGCCAGGGCCCTGCTCAAAAAGCCCAAGGTGCTTATACTGGACGATTCAACAAGTGCGGTGGATACACGTACTGACGCCCTTATCCGCCAGGGCTTCAGGGAGTTTATACCTGAGACCACGAAGATAATAATAGCCCAGAGGGTGGCGTCGGTGGAGGATGCAGACCGGATCATTGTAATGGACGGAGGATGCATAGTTGCCGTTGGAAACCATAAGGAACTTATGGAGACAAGCGACATATACAGGGAGATATATACTACTCAGAATAAGGCGGGTGATCAGGATGCCGAATAACAGGACAAATACACAGCCGGCCGCCGGCACCGCAAGGGGACATAAGGCGCCCAAGGGCGTTCTGCGCCGGCTTCTGAAGATGCTCTTCGAGTTTTATCCGGTGCTGTTGCCAGTGGCTCTGGTGTGCATACTTATTAACGCCATTGTCAGCGCGCTGCCGTCCATCTTTATGCAGAACATAATTTCCATAGTGGATGAAAGCTACAAATCCGGAAACTGGAGCGCCGTTTCAGGTGATATACTGGGGCTAGTTGCCATGCTGGTGGGCATGTATGTGGTGAGCCTTATCGCCGGCGCCTCCTATGGGCAGATGATGTCCGTAATTACCCAGGGCTCTCTGAAGAAAATGCGTGAAAAGATGTTTGACCACATGCAGGATCTGCCCATCAGGTATTTCGATACAAACGGCCATGGCGATATTATGAGCTACTATACAAATGACGTGGATACGATGCGTCAGATGATAAGCCAGAGCCTGCCGCAGATGCTCATCTCCTGCGTCACGCTGATAACAGTATTCAGCATCATGATGTACTACAGCGTGATACTTGGCGTTATCGTGGTGGTGGGGGTAATATGTATGGCCTTTGCCGCACGGTATGTGACAAGCCACTCCTCCAAGTATTTCCTGCGCCAGCAGATTACTCTTGCAAACGCAGAGGCATTTATGGAGGAGATGCTTACCGGCCAGAAGGTTATAAAGGTTTTCTGCCACGAGGACAAGGCGAAAGAGGACTTTGACAAGGTCAACAGCGAGATATTCTTCAACGCCCGTAACGGCAACCGATTTGCCAATATCCTGATGCCACTCCTGGGCAATATAGGCAACGTGATGTATGTTGTGGTGGCACTGGCGGGCGGCGCCCTTATGCTGACTGACGTTAAGAATATCAGCATATCGGGACTTGCCTTCGGAATCAGCATAGTTGTCCCGTTCCTTGGCATGACAAAACAGTTTGCAGGCGCTATAGGCCAGGTGTCAAACCAGGTGAACATGGTGATAATGGGCCTTGCGGGAGCGCACAGGATTATGGCGCTCCTGGACGAAGAGCCTGAGGCTGACGACGGGTATGTGACGCTGGTAAATGCCAGAGAGAACTCTGACGGTTCTGTAAGCGAGTGCAGCGAACGAACCGGAGTGTGGGCCTGGAAGCACCGGCACCATGACGGTACGGTGACTTATACAAAGCTCCAGGGAGACGTGCGCTTCTACGACGTCGACTTCGGCTATACGCCGGATAAACAGGTTCTCCACAATATATCGCTGTATGCTAAGCCGGGCCAGAAAGTGGCTTTTGTGGGCTCCACAGGCGCAGGCAAAACTACAATTACGAACCTTATCACGCGCTTCTATGATGTGGCAGACGGCAAAATCCGCTATGACGATATCAATATCAATAAGATAAAAAAGGCCGACTTGCGCCGCAGCCTTGGCATGATACTCCAGGATACGAATCTGTTTACAGGTACGGTTATGGAGAATATCCGATACGGCAAGCTTGATGCCACCGACGAGGAGTGCATCGCCGCCGCCAAACTGGCCGGAGCTGACGACTTTATTACAAGGCTGCCGGAGGGGTACAACACGCAGCTCACCGGCAACGGGGCTAACCTGAGCCAGGGCCAGCGCCAGCTGCTGGCAATTGCCAGATGCGCTGTGGCCGACCCGCCTGTTATGATAATGGATGAGGCCACAAGCTCCATAGATACCCGCACTGAGGCAATTGTCCAGAGGGGTATGGATGCGCTTATGGCAGGGAGGACCGTGTTTGTTATAGCCCACCGGCTCTCCACTGTCCGCAACTCCAATGCCATAATGGTTCTTGACCACGGCCGCATAATTGAGAGGGGCACCCATGAGGACCTGTTGAAGCTGAAGGGTACCTACTACCAGCTCTATACCGGGGCACTGGAACTTGATTGATAATATCCGGTTATTTCCCGCACCCTCGGGCGTATGCCCGAGGGTGTCTTTTATCAGTTGACTTGCGGTACAAAATGTGGTAATTATAAGTGCAGAGAGTTTGGGAGGGATGATATGTACCGGTGGATCATATTGGGATGCAATATCGGCGCCGTAGTTGTGGGGACAATGCTGGGGTGCATTTTTAAAAAGCGGGTATCCAGGGAGATGCAGGAGAAGTTTATGGACTTTTTCGCAGTTATATCCCTGGGCCTTGGCGTAAGGATGCTGGATAAGACGGCGAACTTCACGGCAGTTGTGTTTGCCTTCCTGCTGGGCGGGATAGCAGGGCACTTGCTGAGGATAGACGGCAGAGTCAGATCCCTGGCAAAACTCGTCAACAAAGGGGAGGAGAGCGGAACCACAGGGATCCTGCTGGTGGCATTTACGCTTTTCTGTACCAGTACGTCAGGGATACAGGGCGCTCTGGAACTGGGATTTTCAGGAGAGACTTCCCTTTTGACAACGAAGGCGATTATGGATCTTCTGACGGCAATGTTTTTTGCGGCCAGCAGCGGATGGTGCCTGGCGCTTATTGCAATACCCCAAGGGATAATCCTGGTGGGGTTGTATCTGCTCTCAGGACTCATATCGCCGCATGTGACGCAGGACATGCTGGGCAACTTCTCCGGATGCGGCGGACTTATGCAGTTCTTAAACGCCCTGCGTATGACGAAGCTGAAAGATCCGCCGGTGCTGGATCTGTCGCCTGGGCTTATTCTGGTGTTCCCAGTGACGTGGCTCTTTTCCACACTTTAAGAGGCGGCGAAACAAAGCGTACGGAAAGCATACGCAGAAACTGCAAAAGACGCCGTGAAAGGCGCTGCTGGGAAAACAAAGCAGAAAAACAGCGGCGATGGACGCAGCGGAATCTGAATAGGGTCTTATTGCGATTGACAGATTCTGATGCTCCGGCACAAGCCGATCGGGTCAAAGCAGAAGGCGGGACGGGATTGCCGTCCCGCCTTCTGCTTTATGTCGGAGTTTTTAATAGCAGGTAGTAGAGAAATCATAATGATTGTAGGAAATTGATAGTTTTTTTTACTTCAAGTGATATAAATAGTCAGAATAATGAATGTTGCACCGAAAAGAAAACGGGTGTATTATATAAAATATACAAAGTAAAAGACTGCTGTCCCAACAGGTGGTTTGAGTCTGGAACCGTACCGGAGACGGCGTCTTTAAACAGCGGTCAAATTTAAATTTAAATAAATGGAAAAGGAGTCAGCTTATGAAAGCAAAAATCGATGTTTTCACCTTGCCTATTGAGAAACAGTTTATGAGGCGCCTTATTAAGCCGGACACATGGATACTCAACGGCTTTGTAGAGGACTGCGCCGCGCCCCATCCACATGTGGTAATAGGCAGCGAGAGAGCGGCAGTTATCGACACCACCGACCTGTTCTACAACGTGAGGGAGTATGTGGAGAAAGTAATCACCGACAAGCCCCTTGTCACCATCTCATCACATTCCCACGGCGACCACACACATAATAACTACCAGTTTGAGGACTGCGTACAGTACATGAGCCAGCGCTGCTGGGAGGAGATTCAGGAGAACAGAGTGAACATGCCTGAACGCAGCCCCGGCAGCTACACAGCCACCATTGTGGGCGACGGCGATATAATCGACCTGGGCGACAGACAGCTTGAGTGCATCAAGTTCTGCGGCTGCCACAGCCTCTCATCCATGGCATATCTTGATACAAAGTACGGGTGCCTCTTCTCAGGCGACGAGATGGAAGGCGGCCAGGTACTTATAGGCACAAGCCCCATGGAACGCAATTGCGTGGAGCTTTACAGGGACAACCTGGTAGAGCTGAAAAAGAGAGTAGACGGCCGCGCCACCTGCATCTGCCCGCCGCATAACGGCAGCCCCATTGACATAGTCATGCTGGACTACATTATAGAGAACTGCGAGCGCATACTCTCCGGTGTTGAGGGAATAGATGACGTCGGCTCCATGAGCTTCCTCTTAAATCCACAGAGCTATCACAATCCTCCTTTTACTGTTGACGACGGAGAGCTTGCCAACCATGATGCCCGTGCTGAGAGGTTTAAGGGCTGCAAGCGCAGCGAGTGGATGGGCACATCCATCGTCTATAACCCGGCACGTATACATTACAGTGATTTGGACTGATTATAGTTGTAAAGGAGATAAAAAATGAACTTTCGTACATTGCCTGTAAATAAGCAGTTTATGAGAATACCCGTTAAACCCGACACCTGGCTTTTAAACGGGATATCCCTGGATAATGCAGCTCCCCATCCCCATGTTATAATCGGCGACGACTACGCCCTTATAATG
This sequence comes from uncultured Oscillospiraceae bacterium, assembly GCA_944386875.1. Taxonomy (GTDB): domain Bacteria; phylum Bacillota; class Clostridia; order Oscillospirales; family Oscillospiraceae; genus RUG626. Next base: position 2,434 of record CALXCS010000102.1, on the reverse strand, counting down.
GACACTACTGACCTGGACCTGGAGCTGAGAAAGTATGTGGAGGAGTACGTAACCGATAAGCCCCTGATGGTGGCCTCCACCCACTCCCACGGCGACCACACCAAGAACAACTACATGTTCGAGGACTGCCCCATATACATGACCGCCGCCAGCTGGCAGGAGATACAGGAGAACCGGGTGAAAGTGCCTGAGCGCACCCCTGGTACATATACCCCGAAAATCATCGGCGACGGCGACATAATCGACCTGGGCGGCAGACAGCTGGAGTGCATCGACTTCTGCGGCTGCCACAGCCCCACAAGCATAGTGTATCTTGATACAAAGTACGGCTGCCTCTTCACAGGCGACGAGTTTGAAGGAGGCCAGGTGCTGCTCCTGGCGGCCACATCCTCCGTTGAGCTCTATAAGGAGAACCTTATTGCCCTTAAAAAGAGGATAGACGGCCGTGCCACCTGCATCTGCCCGCCTCACAACGGAAGCCCCATAGATATAGCCCTTTTGGATTACACCATTGAAAACTGCGACAGGATCATGTCCGGCATAGAGGGTATGGAGGATATACGCTCCATGACCTTCGGCCTGAACCCCCACGGCTATGACGTGGAGCGTTGGAACAACGGCTACACCCGCCGCAGCGAGTGGATGGGCTCATCCCTTGTGTACGACACCCGCCAGATATTCAAAAAGTAAAAATAATAATTATAGGCCGCCTTTAAAGGCGGCCTATAATTATATAAACTCTAAAAGACAGAGGACGGGTTAATATGAAGAGAGCAGCCATTATTATCGCTGTACTTGCTCTGGCGGCAGCTTTTTCCCTTCAGGTATCCGCCGCCGGGGAGGAGCTTGAGTTTTATAACATGCCGATAGCCCAGGAATTTGACAATGACAATGGGGCTATTTTGGCCTTGGAAGAAGAGATAGAGGCTCAGGCCCAGGCGATAGCGGGAATTAACGGGATAAGTTTACAATCGGAGACAGATTTGACCGGCGCTGACGAATCGGTCAAGGCCGTGTATGTAGGCGGCGGGGATATCGGCGGAGTACTGGATGTCCTGTGTACTTCCCAGGTCTCTTCCGCCCAGACGTCCGTTCAGGCGAAACACCAGATGCTTTTGGAAAACCAGTCCCTGGAATATATATGGAAAGTGCCTGTATATGAGACGGATAAGGACTATATTTACGCCGCCGTCAGAATTAACGACGGCGGAGAAGCCTCCGTCTCCAGCGTCATAGCCCCTAAAGGGGAGCTGAACGACGTGACGTATCTGTTCGACAGAGATCTTGTGCCGGAACTTATTGACGGCAGCGGGCTGGATGCGGACACGGACGCGGCAGCAGCGGTGTCCGTCTCAGGGATTTCCACAGATATAATTGTTTTCCCTGCCGGCGGCCAGTGGTATGGGATACCGTTTTCCGCGAGACCGGAATTTTTAGAAGTGGAAAACGGAGAGGTATATGAATTGCAGGAACTGGAAGAGAAGATCAATGCCCTGACGTGGGAGATGTCGTCTGGAAACAGCAGTAACGGCACGTTTGATGAAGGCGGCGGAGCGGGGAGCATGGAAGAGCCGGAACAACACGAAAGCGTGCCGGAGTATATATTCGTCATTGCCGCGGTGTGCGTTATAGCCGCTGGGTGGACGATATATAAGAAAAAGCGCGGCAGCCACCGGTCAGATGGATAAGCGCCGGTTGCATGGCGCCATAAGCGAGAAGAATCCATATGAGGCATTCTTGCCTCATATGGATTCTGTTGTTATTTGTATAGGGAGCCTCTCCTGGCGGCTATATGATCCCTTCAAGTACGGCGTAAGAGAGAAATAGCAGCGCAAGCAGGATTACGTTTGATATGGTAAACCACAGAAAATAACGGCGCAGCTGTCCTGGGTGCTCCCTTGACACCTGCTTATAGGATATGAGGCTGGCCATAGATGCGATAAGCGTTCCCAGGCCGCCAAGGTTGCAGCCTATGATCAGCCCGCGCCACTGGGAGCTAAAGCCCGACAGAAGCAGGGCTGCCGGCACGTTGCTTATAACCTGACTTGTCAGGACCGACACCAGCGCCTCCCTGTCTGAGAGAGCCGATGATAAAAGCTCCCTCACAGGGTCCAGCTTTGAGATGTTGCCTACGAAGATAAAAAAGGCGAAGAAAGTGCCAAGAAGGGAATAGTCAACCTCTGAAAGCACCTTCCTATCGTAAAATAACAGAAATATCACCGTTATACCGGCTATGCACAGAGGCGGCAGGACTTTAAATACCCCCAGAAGGCAGAGCAGGAACCCCGCGCCATACACTGCCAGCGGCCTTGTACTGTCAAGGCCGGAGGATATGGATACTCCCGATATGGGGACGGGCTTTATAAAGAGTATTGCCGACGCAATACACCCCGCTGAGAGAAGGACGTAGGGGAGCATTACGCCGCAAAATCCG
>CALXCS010000101.1 GCA_944386875.1 uncultured Oscillospiraceae bacterium | reverse complement strand
ACCCATCTCCTATCGGAAACAAGTTCGGATTATATTGGTTTGGTGCGCCTGAAGGGACTCGAACCCACACGCATCGCTGCACGAGAACCTAAATCTCGCATGTCTACCAATTCCATCACAGGCGCATGTTAAGTCCTACAGCAAATTATTGCCATAGTAACCAACGCAGTACCATATATTATACTACTTTATCACTTGATTAGTAAAGAGCAAAATTGGAAAAGTAACCTTAAAGCACATACCGCCGCTGTCCAAGCGCACGGCTTCCACTTCTCCGCCATGTTTTTCAGCCGTAGATTTGACAATTGACAGGCCAAGCCCACTGCCGCCTCCCTCGCGGTCGCGAGACTTATCGACCCTGTAAAACCTGTCAAATATATAAGGAAGATCCTGTGCAGGTATTCCAACACCTGTATCTGATACGGCTATCATCACGTGGTCATTATCTTTTGCTACTTCCACTGTAACTTCACCGCCCTCTACATTATATTTAATAGCGTTTTCTGCCAAATTGAAGATAATCTGGTAGAGCTCATCCTCAGTAGCCAATATGCAGCAGTCCTCCTTAAGCTTGCAGACAATATCGACATTTTTCTCATCCGCTATCGGCTTTAGTGCTCGGACTACACGTTCAGCAACTTTTGAGCAGTCTACGCTGCTTCTGACTGTAACGATATTATTATCAAGTTTAGTAAGATCCAGCAGCTGCGCCGTTGTCCTGCCCAGGCGCTCAGTCTCATCTCTTATATCACTGACAAAATCTTTAACTGTTTCTATATCAATATTGTCGCTTTCCAATATGCTGTCGCTTAAAAGCCTTATTGCCGCTAAAGGCGTTTTAAGTTCATGGGAGGCATCCGCCACAAATCGGCGACGGATCTCCTCAGTACTTTGAAGCCTGTCCGTAAGACTATTAAATTCTGCACTTAGCTTTGCAAGTTCATCATGCCCACGTACATCTATTCTATAGCTGTACTCTCCTTCACGTACGCTCTCAATAGCGTCTAATATATTTGTTATTCTTCTGGTAAAAGTGCCGCTGTATATAAAGCTGAGTATAACCGCCAATATGCTTATTCCGCATGAAATCTGTATAAGGTCCCTCTGAAGTCCAATGATTATACCGCCTTGAACTTCATCATATTCGTATACGCATACGTAGCCGTTTAGCATGCCATTTGACATTATAGGCGCTATGGCATAACTTTTAAACGCCCCGTCCGAAAACGACGCGCGGAACTCATTCCTGCCCCTCATAGCCAAATCCAAAAGTTCAGAGGCAATATTTTCCTCATACCCTTCGGCGTTCCTGCCTACTCTGTACAGTTCGTCAAGATCGGAGTTGAGTATGACCACGCTTGACAGGCCACTGATTTCAAGCATATTCATTACTCTGGAAACCGTATCTGGAGATATTCTGTCCAGAGCCTCCAGTGATGTGCTAATTTGTACTGTCTGCGATCCAATGGTATTCTCTTTTGAGATAAAAACCAGGTCCCTTGAAATTATTACCGGGTATGTATTCAAAATTACAATGACTACAGCTATCAGGGAAATATATGTCAGCAGAAACTTTGCTTTAATACTGACAAATCTGCTGCTCAAAGAACTATCCCTTGAAATAGTACCCAACTCCCCACTTTGTTATTATGTGTTCCGGTTCAGCAGGATTTGTTTCCAACTTCTCTCTAAGTCTGTGGACATGGACGTCAACCGTACGTATGTCTCCTTGGTAATCATATCCCCAGATAATGTTCAGCAAATTTTCACGGCTGTATACCCTGCCTTTGTTACGGATAAGCAGCTCAATCAATTCAAATTCACGGCTGGTAAGCTCAATATGTTCGCCATTTTTAGTCACCGCGTGTCTTGAGCTGTCAACAGTTATATCTCCGCAAGAGATAACCTGTTGATTATCAGCCTGATTAGTAAGGGAGGCGCGCCTCAAAAGCGCACGTATTCTTGCTTTCAGTTCTAGTATATTAAAGGGCTTGGTTATATAATCGTCAGCTCCGTATTCAAACCCGATTATCTTATCCACATCTTCCGATTTCGCTGTAAGCATAATTATCGGAACTGTAGAAAACTCTCTGATCCTCATACACGCTTCCAGTCCACTGATCTTAGGCATCATTACATCAAGGATTATCAAATCAAAGTTGCCGCTTTTAGCGAGAGATACTCCCTCTTCACCATCATATGCAGTTTCAACTTGATATCCCTCATTCTCTAAATTGAATTTAATTCCCTTAACAAGTAGTTTTTCATCATCAACAACAAGTATTTTCACGCTTCGCCCTCCTTGCTACCTGGGGTTTTAAACGGTAATGTAGTCCTCTATTTCACTGAAAGTATGTTCGCCTATTCCTTTCACTGATAAAAGCTGTTCCTCATATGAAAAGGCACCGTTAGTCTGCCTATAGTCAATTATCCTCTCAGCCAATACAGGACCAATTCCCGGAAGTTCCATCAGTTCCTCTTGTGTAGCCGTATTAATGTTAATTTTACTTGCTATGTCGCTGGGGTCTTTCACAGAGTTATCCTGCTTCGTATCATTAGAAACAACATCGTCCTCTTTGGAAGCATAATCTTCAGCTGGCAACATATTTACGACTACCTCTCTATCTGAACCGCGTCCAACATAAAAACCCGCGCAGAAGGCAATCGAAATGACAGTCAAAGCAATAACACATACTTCAAATTTCTTAAGTTTCATACTAAAAACCACAAAAGAATATAAACTTCGATAAATATATTGATTTTACAAGGGAAAAAAACTAAAATATATAAGTTGATACTTATCGGCATATCACCGGTTGTTTTGCATCGATGCGTCTTTATGCGCCGCAAACAACAAAATAATTATATCATATTTTTCGGAGATTTAAATGAAAATTTTTATCCGCAGGGCATTATTACGCATTTTTGCCTTATCCCTTGTCTTTTCACTGGCATCCGTCACAATACCCCGGGCGTCTGCTCTGGAGGAACCGGATATACTGGCCGAGGCTGCTCTATTAGTTGAATCAACAACTGGCCAAATTCTGTATCAAAAGAATATTGACAGCAGAAGGGCTCCTGCAAGTCTTACAAAAATCATGACGGTAATGTTAGCAGTTGAGTCTTATACAGCTGGCGATGTCTCTTTGGACGATGTCGTAACAGTGAGTGATACTGCGTATTCCGGTATCACCGCCGACGGCAGCACAGCCGGCCTTATGGAAGGTGAAGAACTGTCGTTTCTTGAACTGCTTTACTGCGCAATGCTCCCGTCGGCAAATGAAGCCTGCAATGTGTTGGCAGAGTATCTTTCTGGAGATATCGACACCTTTGTGGACCGGATGAATCAGCGCGCAGCTGAACTCGGATGTACAAACACACATTTTGCAAATACCCACGGGATGCCAAACGACAATCATTACTCCACTGCTTATGATTTATATCTGATTACCCGCAATGCCATGTCGCTTCCCCTTTTTGAGGACATAGTGTCAGTTCACAGCCACACTGTTCCCGCTACCAATCTCTCTGAGGCACGTCAATTAACCAGCACAAATATACTCATGGATCCCAATAGCAGGTACTACTATAAATATGCTTCCGGCGTCAAAACTGGACACACAGATGCAGCCGGATATTGCTTAATCAGTACGGCATCCAATGAAGACCGGCAAATGCTCTCTGTTGTGCTGGGGGCAAATTCAGTAGTCATCGAGGACGGTACAACCCAGGTGCAAAGTTTTTCTGAGACTATCAAACTGTTCGATTGGGGTTTTGAAAACTTCAGTTATCAGGAAATACTCAGCACAATGAACCTTGTTACCGAAGTCCCTGTGCGGCTTGCACGCGGAAGAAGCAGCGTTGTTCTCAGGCCGGCTGAGAAGATAAGTGCCCTGCTGGCAAATGATGTTGATATAAGCAGCGCTGTTCTCACTCCCACAGTATACAATATTGAAAACAACGAAGAGCTTTTTGCGCCAATAGATCAGGGTACTGTGCTGGGCTCTGTCTCAGTATCATTAGACGGCGTAGACTATGGTTCTGTAAATCTGGTAGCTAACACAGCAGTAACTTTAGATAAATTGGCATACATAAAATATGAAATTGGCCGTACATTATCAAATACATGGGTACGTCTTTTTATTGTCCTTCTCTTTTTGCTTTTATGCCTCTACATTGCGTTTATAATTGTCTATAACAAAAACCGCCGCAAGCGCAAAATCGCCGCTGACGCGCTTGCGCGCAAGCGAATAGAAGAATTAAGGCGCGGAGAAGGTACTTCTACTGGCAATAGCTTTGAAGAGATTGAAGATAAGCACCGCGCTAACGAGGAGGAAACCTCAAAACTTCTATCTGCTGACCGCCCAGTAAAATCAGGAAAAGGCAAAATCGATAATTTTAAAGATTTTTTCAGGAGGTAGAGCATGATACAGTGTATGGACTCAGACAATTTACACAGAAGACTTAAAAAAATTATTGGTCAAGTTCAGGCTATAGACAGAATGGTAGACGAGGATGTCCCATGTGAAGACATACTGTCCCAAATAAACGCAGCAAAATCCGCTTTACACCGTGTAGGGCAGGTCGTATTGGAAGGTCATATCAAACACTGTGTACGTGATGGAATCGAACACGGCGACGCAGATAAGACAATTGAAAACTTCACGAAGGCTGTTGAGCGCTTTGCCAATATTACTTAATCCGGCACTGCATAAATTAGCTGCGTCCCTCTAGTATTCCAATCTCCCAAACCCTGTATCATATCTTCTTAATAGCTCCATAGTATTTAGCGGCAGAGTCAGAACGGCTATGCCGCTTTGGTATCTAACATATTGGAAATATATACAAGCTTTCCCGCGCCCTTTCAGCCTCCGTACAGCATTTTCGCAATTTCATTTACTCACTATATTGACATGGTATACCCATGGGGGTATAATAACCTATACCCCCATGGGTATATATAGGTATATAGAGGAGTGAGAGAGATGCACCATCTTGAAAAATTTTTAGAATTTGGCGGTATCAAAAAGGAAATAATCTTGCTTGTTTTATCAGGAATTGCACTTATATTAAGTATATCTGGTCTTTTTCCCCTGCCTTTTGACGCCTCTTGGGCAGCAGTAATACTTTGCGGTATCCCGATAGTTCTTGAGGCTTTTATAGGGCTAGTCACTGCCTTTGACATCAAGGCAGACGTTCTCGTCTCCCTTGCCCTCATAGCATCTATCGCAACCAATGAAATCTTCGCCGCAGGGGAAGTTGCTTTTATAATGCAGCTTGGCGCATTACTTGAGGACCTGACTGTTGCTAAGGCCAGGTCAGGCATAGAGAAGCTTGTCCACATGACTCCTCAGACTGCACGTCAAATCAAGAACGGTGTCGAGGCAATTATACCTGCAGAAAAAGTCGAAATAGGCGACTTAATTCGTGTTCTTCCAGGTGAGAGCATACCTGTTGACGGTGTTATAATATCTGGCCAGACCTCAATAAATCAAGCTTTAATAACTGGCGAGCCGCTTCCTGTAGATAAAGGTCCTGGAGAGCATGTAGCCAGCGGTACTGTAAACCAATTTGGCTCTTTTACAATGGAAGCTGAGAAAGTCGGCGAAGACAGCTCAATGCAGAGGATGATACGTCTGGTTCAGTCAGCAGACGCTGGCAAAGCTAAAATTGTCAGTCTCGCAGACAGATGGGCCACCTGGATAGTTGTAATTGCTCTAGCAGCGGCTGCTGCAACATGGCTAATAACCGGTGAAATAATACGCGCAGTTACCATTCTCGTTGTATTCTGCCCGTGTTCCCTCGTCCTCGCCACCCCAACGGCAATCATGGCAGCAATAGGAAATGCCACAAAGCACGGCTTCCTGGTCAGTGAAGGAGACGCCTTGGAACGTCTCTCCTCTGTAAATAAAATAACTTTTGACAAAACCGGTACCCTTACCAATGGAACGCCCCAGGTCATAGCCGTAAATTCGTTGAGCCGTGATATCGACCGGAGGACGCTTTTCTCTCTGGCTGCATCAGCAGAACTTCATTCTGAGCATCCGCTGGGGAAAGCCGTAGTTGACAGTTTCAAGGCAGAGTATGGTCTTCTCCCGCCAGAACCTACATACTTTAAAATGATTCCAGGCAGAGGTGTATCTGCTACGGTTTCTGACTATAAAATAATTGCTGGGAATGCCCAACTACTTGCCGAAAACGGCATATCTCTTCCTGCCGATGTTCAGTCGCTCTTATCCCACGGCGACACAATTATATATATTGCAATAGACGGTCTGCCCTCCGGATATTTAGCACTGTCTGACACCATTAGGCCAGGCAGTAAAGAGATAGTCAGTGCCGTCAGCAAAGCAGGGATAGATCCCGTCCTTCTAACTGGAGACAATGGCAATGCCGCCAAAGCAATTGCTGGGGAGCTGGGCATATCCGATGTCAGAGCTAATTGTCTGCCTGAGAACAAGCTGCAAATAATTGAGGCTTTTCAGAAGAATGGTCAAAAGGTCTGTATGATTGGAGACGGCATAAATGACGCACCTGCGCTTAAAAAGGCCGATGTTGGTATTGCAATGGGTGGGATCGGCAGCGATATAACTGTAGATGCTGCGGACATAGCTCTGGTAGATGACAATGTAAAGGAGATACCGCATCTTTTCTCTCTCTCGAAAAAAATGATGATGACAATAAAATGCAACATCACGTTTTCCATGCTATTAAACTTTTTGGCGATCAGTCTGGCAATCCCAGGTAAACTAGATCCCGTAATAGGCGCTCTAGTCCATAATGCAGGTTCAGTTCTGGTGATAATAAACTCGGCTCTTTTACTTCGTTGGCGAAAAAGATAAAAATAGAAAGATTATTTTAAAATTCGTCTTTAAAGTTATGTATAGAAAAACAGCGGACAGTAAATTGTCCGCTGTTTTTTTGGAGGCGACACCCGGATTTGAACCGGGGAATCAGGGTTTTGCAGACCCTTGCCTTACCACTTGGCCATGTCGCCATACAATATTAGATTAAAACAGAACTAAATAACTTTGGAGCGGCTGACGGGGCTCGAACCCGCTACCTCCACCTTGGCAAGGTGGCGCTCTACCAGATGAGCTACAGCCGCAAATATGGTGCCCAGAGCCGGAGTCGAACCAGCGACACGTGGATTTTCAGTCCACTGCTCTACCAGCTGAGCTATCTGGGCATATAGACAATAAATTAGAAGTGGCGACCGAGAAGGGGCTCGAACCCTCGACCTCCAGCGTGACAGGCTGGCGTTCTAACCAACTGAACTACTCGGCCGTATCTAATTGGTGGGAGTAACAGGGCTCGAACCTGTGACCTCCTGCTTGTAAGGCAGGCGCTCTAACCAGCTGAGCTATACTCCCTTGTAAACCGTGAACCGCAACGGCAAGAGCTATTATACTAAAGCAAGGTATGTTTTGTCAACACTAAAAATGAAATGTTATATATATTTTTTTGATTTTCTTTTAACTTGTTTTTTCTATGTCGGAGAATATTTTTTCCGGTTAGCAGAAACAATACCCTCAGAAGGCAAATACGACCGGTCATATCCGTCGCTTTGTACGTCCTTAATGTAAGCAGAAATATAGTTGGAGGGTAGAATTTTGAAAACGAAGAAAAATGTCCATACGAAACCCGTTATTTTAGCGTTAGTACTCCTTGTTTCAGTTATTGCTGCGGGACTTTCACCCGTTATGGCTGCCGCCTATATCACTACTGCAACGGTAGAAATATTGAATTCTGCACCAGTGGCTGAAAATATTCAACTGGAAACCTACAGAGAAGTAACTGTGACCAGCAAATTTGCATCCATTGACCCCGAGGGCGACCCTGTCACATATATGCTCACTAAAGATCCTGACAAAGGTACTGTTACAATCGACGGTGACACCTTCACTTATACCCCATTATCTGGTAAAAAAGGCAAAGATACCTTCTCATATGTGGCAAAGGATACCTCAGGCAATATATCAAACACAGCCACCGTAACAATCAGTATTAAAAAGCAGAAGACTGACATTGTATATTCAGATATGGAGGACAGTGATGCCTGGTACGAGGCTACAGCACTTGCTGAGAGGGAAATTTTCATAGGCGAACAGGTGGGCGGTGAGTACCTCTTCTCTCCAAATACTCCTGTGACGCGTGGAGAATTCCTTGTGATGTGTATGGAGCTAGGCGGCTCTGAGCTCCTGTCAGGCATAACAAGAACAGGTTTTTTTGACGACGAAGACATCCCCGTATGGCAAAAGCCTTATGTAACTACGGCCCTGGTATCTGATATTATCAGCGGTAAAAGCGATAATATGGGCAGAATAGTCTTTTCAGCAAATGACAATATCACCTTTGCCGAAGCGACAGTTATGCTCAATAATACCCTAGATATAACAGACGTAAGCAGCACATCATCTGAGACTGTCCCAGCATGGGCGCAGCAGGCATCTGCAAATCTGTCTTCATGCAATATAATTTCAATCGATTTTGACAATGTCTCATCTTCGCAGCTTACGAGGGCCGATGCCGCCAAAATGCTTGTACGCGCCATGGATCTTATCGACGGCAGAGACGATTCCAATTCTCTGCTCAGCTGGGTCTGGGGATAACAGCAGATAAAAATTAAGGGACTGCGATCAACGCAGTCCCTTAACTGTTGCATCCAATTACTTAAGGCCAAACTTCTTGTTGAACTTGTCAACACGTCCGCTGGTATCAACCAGCTTCTGTTTACCGGTATAAAAGGGGTGACACTTTGAGCAAATCTCAACCTTAATATCACTCTTTGTACTGCCCGTCTCTATAACCTCTCCGCAGGCGCACCTGATGGTTGTCTGTTCGTACTTTGGATGGATACCTTCCTTCATTATGTTCACCTCTTTCGTCAGCGTATAAGCGTCATAATCACGCAAAGTGTATTCTACCACTACATTCTCAAAAAAGCAACAGTTTTTTCACAATATCTATAAAAAACAAATGTTGCCATATAAATCACAGTTCCACATTAATCCCGGCAGTCAAAAAGCAAATCACTTTCTTTTTAACCGGCTCATCGAGTATACGTTCCATTGCCAGTGCATACGCCTCCAACTGGCCTCGATAGCCATTTGCCTTTTCACGGGCTGTCTCATGAGTAACAAAATCTGTCTTAAAATCCAAAATTGTAAGCTTTCCGTTTTTCTCAATACAGCAGTCAACTACGCCCTGCATCAGCAGCTTCTCTCCAGCTGAGAAACCAGGTATTTCACCTGAGTCTACAAGCAGTGAAAATTTAAACTCCCGCCACAGCTTGTCGGCATCCATTATTATCTGTCCCAGATCACTGTTAAAAAAACTAGTAATTATTTGCGGTGAAACTGCTTCCGCCTGTTCATCAGTTATCGTTCTCAATAACCTGAGTCGCTCTATCTCTTCTTGTACGCCACCGATAGTCATACACTTATCGAAATTAATAAACTGCATTACTATGTGGGTGGCCGTCCCTATCTGTGCAGCTGTAAGCCCACGCACACCCTCCATAAAGTCAGGCCGTCCTGGAGGCAATGTCCTGTCCCCCAAACCTGATATCGGCTGTGCTTCCTCGGCTGCCTCCTGGAACCTGTAAGTACCTTTTAGTTCAGTCGCAGTTACCTTTGAAGGTAGGTGAGCAGCGTCTAAATACGGATATTTATAATTGAGCTTATCGGCAATTGAGTATTCAGTTCTCTCTCCACTTGAGTTCTCCCTATCTAACGGCGCACAGCTGTTTCTCCGCTCAGTCGGCTCTTCTGGCCCTTTTATAAGGTGTATCTTCCAAACACTTCCGTCATTGCAAGGCACCATAGGCAGTCCAAAACGTATTGGCTCGCTCTCCGGTCTATGCAGCGCAGTAATAAGGAGCCAGTCAGCTGCACTGTGCGTCTCTTCCAGAAATTGAGGCGGCGCAGGAATTGGAATACCCGACAGCCTTGAAATCTCACGCTGTGCATTTTTGTATGTCACAAGCATTATCAATTTTTCTTTCGCTCTGGTCATCGCCACATACAGCACTCTGAGCTCCTCAGACATACTTTCGGAAATCAGTCTATATCTTATAGCTGTCCTTGCTATCGTAGGATAGGCTAGTCTCCTTATAGCATCGATATGCTTTGGACCAATTCCCAACTCCGGATGTAATAAAAGCGGCTTATTTGAATCGTCAGTGTTAAACCGCTTTGCCAGATCTGCAAGAATAACAATCGGAAATTCAAGTCCTTTGGATTTATGTATGCTCATTATAGTAACGGCATTTGCACTGGACGCAGGCGCCCCTTCTGTTGGAGATTCCCCTCTGGCCATCATCTCACGTATATATGTTATAAACCCAAATAGCCCCTTATATCCGTTGCTTTCAAGCCTGCTTGCCAATTGAAATAGCGTCATCAGGTTGTCCCTACGTTTTTTCCCCTCAGGCATAGCTCCTGCTATCGCAAGCAAATTTGTCTGCCTATAGACAAACCAGATAAATCTATCCGCCGGCATATCGGGCGCAGTATTTCGAAATCTATTCAATTGGTTTAAAAACTCTCTGCTTTTTTCATTCTCTTCTGCGGACTTTACAAGAGCTGAATAAAAATCTCCTTGTCGGTCACAGATCCTTATCTTTGCCAGGTCATCAGGTGTAAACCCGTAGACTGGGCTTCTCATCACCGAAATAAGCGGAATATCTTGCCTTGGGTTATCAATAATAGTCAGAAGAGATATGATTATCGTCACCTCAGGTTCATCAAAAAAACTCGTGTCGGCGTCTACATTGACTGGAATTCCGTCTTTTGCAAATTGTTCTATCCACTCCCGCATATGGCTTCTTGGAGAGCGCATCAGCACTGCAATATCTCCATACTCGGCAGGTCTCGTTCCTGACGCGCCGTCCGATACTCTGAAAGACGCAATCAGCTCTTTAATGCGATTAGAAACAAATCTGGCTTCTGCTTGGCTGCGGTTCAAGTCGTTCCACTCTTCACTAGCGCTTAAATCAAGCAGATCTACTTCCACCGGCTCTTCCTCACACTCCAAATACTCCGCACCGGCATACAGGTACTCCCGTTTAGTATAGTCAAGCTCTCCAAATTCCCGACTCATAACATTTCTGAAAACAAAGTTTACACTGTCCAAGATTTCCTTTCTGGAGCGGAAATTCTTTGAGAGTATTACTCGTCTGCCCTCTCCTTTTTCCGCTTCTTCCACATCTTTAAATGATCGGTACTTATTCAAGAAGATAGTGGGATCAGCCAATCTGAAGCGATAAATAGACTGTTTTACATCACCTACCATAAAGATATTTTCCATGTTTCGGGATACTGAAGAAAAAATAATCTCCTGAATCTCATTTACGTCCTGGTACTCGTCAATCATTATTTCGGCAAATCTGTCAGAGATCTGTTTTGCTGTTTCCGTTGGCATTCCGGTGTTTAAATCTACCAGCAGCTTTAACGCTATGTGCTCCTGATCTGAAAAATCCAGCAGTCCTCTTCTCTTTTTCCTGTCAGCGTATTCTCTGTCAAATCTCAGCACAAGATTAAAAAGAGCTTCTACGATAGGGGCTGTTTCAATAAGATCTCTCAAAACTTTTTCGGACTCATCGTGGAACATATCCGGCAGTTTTTCCACGGCTTTCTTGCATCGATTCCTTATCGCCTTGATATCATCGTAGCCTGAGATACTTTTTGCCCGTGGAAATTCTATTTTTGAGCACTCTCTCGCCGAGTCCCAGGACTCTCCCAAGGCATCGCAAAACCTCTGAAGGCAAGCGCAAGTGACATCTATACTCTGTCCGTAGGCTTTTTCCAAATCGGGAAGTTCCTTAATCTCAGATACCAGCCCTTCCATCTGGCTGCGCCAGTACGCAGCCAGCGACCTGGCCCTGTCGCAAATCTGTCTTCCCCAAATCGTATCTGAAGCGTCAGCTGCGGGGTCAAGGGCCTTTAACATGGAAATCTGCTGTTGCACCCATCCTGCTGGGTCTGGGTGGCTTAATATTTTTTCGTGGGTATCCAGCACGATATTTACAAGCGCGTTGTCATTTCTTCCCGCACCCATGGTATCTGCCAGTTTAACAAATCCAGGGTCAGCCACATCGTACATCTCGTCAAGCAGCTCTCTTAGCGTTTCATCCTTTAGTATCCTGCTTTCGCTCTCATCACATATACGGAAATCCGGCGCTATACCGAGTACTCCCGCATTTTCCCTGATTACTCCGGCACAAAAACTGTGTATCGTACCAATGTGCGCCCTTCCACACAAATCAATCTCACGGCGCAATCTGCGGTTTTCAGGTTTGACTGCTATGCGCTCATAGAGTGTATCAAGTATTTTCGCCCTGAGCTCCGCTGCAGCAGCGTTTGTATAAGTTATCAGAAGGAAATTGTCTATATGGAACCCCTGGTCAATTTTGTGCATAAGCCTCTCGACAATCACCTTTGTTTTTCCGCTGCCAGCCGCAGCTGAGACAAGGAGCTGTCCTCCAGTGCTTTCCACTGCAACAGACTGCTGTTTAGTAAGTTTTATTTCTGCCATCAATCCGCCTCCTGGATCAGCTTCCACGTCTCGCTTGCGTTCATGTGCCTAATACGTCTGGTCCGGTCTTCTCCATTACCGTCATTAAACCTGCATGCTTCAAAATAGTCACAGTATATGCAGGCGTTGTCTATCTGGCTTTTATAATATGGGTCGGCCCTTATTGAACCATTCATAAGCTCTTCTCCCATATAGCATATGAGTTCATCTACCTTTTTTGACAGTTTCCCCAGCTGCTCAAGGCTGGCAAGACTGTCCCCAATTGGGTTACCCTCCTTATTTACTTTTACAGGCAAAACGCCTGCCCCATATGCCCGTTCCATCGCCTCAAGAACCGCGCTGTCGTTGAGCAGCAGTCCACTGCGCTGGGAATTCTTGATTCTCCTGCTTTCAAGTTCGGCATCCTCCAAATCGTGGTGAGCTTGAACTATCACATCTCTGGCAGGAGCGTACAAAACTCCGGCAGGTACAATCTCCTTGCCATATCTCTCTCCGCCCATTCTCTGCAGGGCAAAAAGATATATCAGCATCTGCATACCCATGCCGTACCAGACATCTGAGAGGTTAAATTTACGTACGCCTGTTTTGTAATCTACTACTCTAATGAATAATTTCCCATCCTCTTCCCAGCCATCAACCCTGTCCACTATACCATTAATAGAGACAGTGACACTTTTACTGTTGATTTCTACTGGCTCCAATTCTCCTCCATTTGAAAAATGCAGTTCAAAATCCACCGGCCTGAATTCTGATTCTCTCAGCTCGTCCACCATATTCATAACAACAAAGACAGCACTTTTTGCCAGACGTTCATAGAGATACTTGAACCTGCCGGTTTTGCCCTCAAAACCGCCCAGTCTTCTCTCTGCATATTCTCTTACACTTGCCCTGACTATGTCTGCAACCTCGCGTTCACTTATCTCAGCAAAGCCCCCTGCTCTTTCTATCTCACGCACTGACCGTTCCAAAATAAAATGCATAAAAGTTCCCGTCTCTGGCGCGTCAAGTGCAGCTGCTTTTCTGGGTTTGGCATTTAACCCGTACTGCAAAAAATAAGAAAATCTGCAGGAGTAGTACTTATCAACACGCGAGGCTGAAATATTCAGCCTGTCTCCGTATAGATGCCGCGCCATAATTTTGGACAGTCTTCCTCGTGACATTGATGCGGCCTGACGTGTAAGCTCCAGCTTTTCTCTCCAGCTGTCCTGTGACTCGAAATATTCTACCGCCGCCTGGGCCTCTGCGCTGTCCCCTGTTGCCGCCAGTTCAAAGCAGGGTGTTATTGCGGCCGTCAAACGGTCTTCACCGATTTGCCTCTCATTTATTCCCAGCAACCTTTCAGCGCGTGTCACAATATATGATTTTCTTTCTCCCGCTGGATACGTTATGTCAAGAGATTCTGAGGGTACAGTGAAGGAAGCGTAAATATTGCCAAGTTCCCTCGAGATATAGTCGTCCGCCGTATCTAGAAGCTCTATGCCTTCCTCTCTCAGTTTGTCTCGCTCTTGTTCAGTGAAGACACCGGAACTCACACTGTTTTTCGGCATGGCACCGTCTACTGCGCCGACGACAATCAAGTGCCTTATGCCTCTGGCACGCACTCTAGCCATGTCGCCAGCTTTGACGCAGTCAACATATGCAGGTATAATTCCAACTTTATACTGTGTAAGCACCAATTTCAGAAGTTTAGTAAACTCGGTAAGGTCTAAGGGCCTGTCTCCCATGATATCTGCAAACTGCTGGAGAGCGCCTACAATAATATCCCAGAGCTGTGAGTACTCATCGCTTAATTCAAGATCTCCCTGACGCTCTAAATCTATTCTTCGCCGTTCTATTGCCCCATATAATCCGGTGTCCTCCATAAATGAATAAACAGTGCGTACCTTTTCAAGCGCTCCGGAAGATGAGTTCATCGCTTTCTGAAGTTTTTCCAACGGGTATGCCACTATGTTTCTCAGCTGATTAATTTTATCCAGCTCATCCTTTGCTGTTTCATCAATTGTCTCAGAATAGCCCTCTGGGTTCATACACCAGTCCGTCTCTTTTGTCCAGGCAGATCTCCCAGTTATAGACCACTTTAATACATAGTTTTCCAAAACATCTCTCTCGTCCAGGGAAATATCCAATATGCCAGTTTTCAGGTATTTAAATATATCCTCATATCTCCAGTTTCCGTCTAATACCTCCAGTGCAGATATAACGTGAGAGACTGCCGGCTTTTCAAGTATGTCGTTCTTTTCCGTAAGCCCAAGCGTCAAACCGTAGTCTTTAAATACTTCACGCATTATCGAATCATAGCTCTCCCAGTCAGGCGATACAACTGCAATCTCTCGCATTCTGCTGCCTTTTCTCAGAAGTTCAAGTGCCCTGGCGGCAGCGTACTCGCATTCCTCAGTTCTGCTGCTCGCCACTGAAACTCTCACACAATCATTACTGCCATCAAATCTCTCTTCCCCGTTGTCCATCAAAAACCGCTCCAGATGCAGCAGTGCAGCGGCCTTCCCTGACGGATTACCCAACTCAAATATTTTAACCTTCTGTCCCTGACGTGACGCCATGGACATAAGCCGGTTGGCCGTCTTTACCGCAGGTTCAAATGCCGCGCCTCTGTCTCCAAATCCGGCGCAAGTCAAAGCAACTGTAAGGTTTGCGCCCTTTTTCATAAGCTCACGTATCACCCGCAGCTCTTGATATGTAAAATCTGTAAAACCGTCAATATACACCTCGCCGCGGTCCCCTATGGTACTCGAACCGATATCCTGTGCCAATCTCTCAAGCCTGTCCCTTGCATCGCACCCACTTTTTTGTTTAATCGATTCATACTCATCAAATATCAGCGCCAGATCAGAGAGTTTGTCCCCGAAGGAATCGTTGTATCTGTATCCAATATCTGCAAAAGCAGAGGCATCAGCACCGGATGAGCGCATTTCATCATATGCGTTCAGAAAACCCATTATAAAATCCGGACGTCTGCTGCCAACTCCGTATATCTTTAGTTGTTGCGACGCGTTCATAAGCGCCAAAGACATGGCCAATACGCGTCCGCCATTGTCAAGCAGCCTCTCTGACATTCCTCCGGTTTGAGCGAACACCCTGCTGCACAGTCTTGAAAAACTGAGCACTTCCGCATAAAGGCTGCAGTTATTCCCACATGTCTCCGCAAGGGCGCGCTCTGCATCATGGGAATACTGCTCGGGAACTATAAGTATATTGTCCTCTTTTTTCTCCGCGGTAAGCCTAGCAAGCTCTTTATATATGTTTGATGTCTTACCGCTTCCAGCTCTTCCAAAAACAAGTGTAAACATAATCGTCTTCCCCAATATCTCCACGTCGAAAAGATTCGGCCGTTTGTTCCATATTGATAACATTATACCATAAGTCTGTAACTAATTGTATTTATTGAGTGTTTTATTTCCCAGAAGATTAGAGTATAATTGATGAAAAAGTCTAAGGGAGGGTTATCCTTGTATCTAAAAAAAACACATTCATTTATAATAATTGTCCTGTGCGTTGCTCTGATGCTCTCCCTTTCCTCGTGCGGCAGCAAAGAAGCGCCGTCTGATGAAGACGTTAATGAAGATGTCACTGTGGAGCCTGTAGAAGATCAGGAGCCGGAACCTGAGCCATTTGTATATGAGTATTATGAGTTTGATCCCAGCACATTGGTTGAGTACAACGGAACTGTGGAGCATATCTTTTTCCACCCAGTGATAGCCTATCCGGAGCTGGCATTCGACGGAGACAGCCAGGAAAAGGGTCTTGACGACTGGATGGTCACTGTAAGCGAGTTTAATAAAATTCTCGATAGTCTCTATGAAAAAGGCTATATTCTCATTGACATGAATGACATTTGGTCTGAATATACTACCGAGGACGGCCAGCAGCGTATGCGCCGCAACACCCTGATGATACCAGAGGGAAAGATTCCTCTAGTAATATCTATTGATGACACAAATTATTACGATTATATGCTGGAAAACGGTTTTACCTATAAGCTCATAATCGGTGATGACGGCGAAATCTGGTCCTGGGGGCTAGACCCTGAGGGCAACGAAGTAATATCTCAGGATCTTGATATTATAACAATACTAGACAAGTTCGTTGAAGAACATCCTGACTTTTCTCTAAATGGCGCCAAGGCGTGTCTGTCACTCACCGGCTATCAGGGGATATTCGGTTACCGCACCAACACAGACACAAAGTCATGGACGCCAGAGGATGAAGAATACCGTCAAAGTGAAATTGCGGCTGTCAAGCCTATTATAGAGCGGCTCAGCGCAACAGGCTGGTACTTTGGCTGCCACACATGGGGACACATAAACCTGTCGTTGCATGATGTAGAATCTGTACAGAGTGATATGACCCGCTGGATGGATGAAGTTGGCTCCCTTGTAGGTGAAACCACATTATTGTTCTATCCCCACGGAGCCAGACCTGACGGAGGAGATTGGACCAACACCGGCGAGGTATTCAAATATTTGCAAAGCCTGGGGTTTAGAGTTTTCGCATCTGTTGGTATTGAATCTTTCAGCTATATCAAAAATGATATATGTGCCGTAATCTGCGACAGGCTTCACCCTGACGGCACTACTCTTCGCCACTCGAGAGACAGATATCTTAAATTTTACGATGCAAAAGACGTATTTGACTATGATGTCCGCCCGGACTACGGTTATGATTGGTAAAATAGCAGAAATATAATAATTGCGGCACTTATGTGCCGCAATTAAAGTGTCTATTGGAAGTTTTCAACCACATCTATAAGCTCATTTAAAAAAGAGCTCTCACCCAGTGTATTTATTTTAAAGAAAACCGCCTCGCTTCCGCCTGAAGTAATTGCCGAAACATTAATATAGTTACCGTCGCTTAAAAGCGTAACATTCAGGCTCACTCTGTTTCCTCCCAGCATACTATACCTTTCATAGACGCGGACAGCACAGTTAACACCGCCTATGGTAAAATCGCTGCCGTCCTCATAGGAAGCCGAAGCGCTTCCGTTTAGTATACCATTGTCAATCGCCTGCAAAAGACCTGAAAAGTTCCCGCTTACCAATGTCTTTTCATATTTGGCCATTCAATCACCTCCAATGTAAGGAGTATATCATTATCATTGTAATGATTCAAGATATTCAAATAACACACAATATAGGAGTACAAAATGAAGAAATTAATTACACTCATAGTGACGTTTTGCATGTGTATTTCCCTTGTCGCCTGCAGCTCTCCTGATGGCAGTGGAAACCAGGATAACGGTAAAAACCCCACTGATAAAGGTGACAGTTCCCAGTCAGAGCAGCAAGTTTCAGAAGATAATGTTGACGCCGGAAATGACAATCTAAGTGAAGATGAAATGTCTGGGGAAAACTCAGATACCTCACATTCAGATAATCCAGCCTCTATAGATGAAGATGTTTATGCACAAAAAATCAGCGGAGATGAAGCAGCATCTCAAATTCAGCTGATTGCAGACAATTCATCTGTCTGGATCCCCGCAGAAGACGAGTTGAGCTATAACAGTTACAGTTACGCCATAACCGATCTTGATTTCAACGGCAGGCTGGAGATTATAGTCTCTTCATGTCAAGGCACAGGCTTTTTTACCTACAGTAATATCTGGCAGGTAAATGACGCAGAAGATGGCCTGGAAGAGGTCTCATATGCCCGTGACGAGGAATACTCTCAGCCAGACATTATTACAGATACGGCAGATGTCTATTTGAATGTCGCTTTTGACGAACCGACATACAACTATATTTTTGAAGATTATTTACGCAACGGTGCTGCTGAGAATTACTCAACCCTTATGTCTATCAATATGTACGGGACTTCCGTCTATACCAATATTCTGGCCACTCGTCAGAGTGTATATGATATGGATGGAAACGAAACTACCACATATGAGGATAAAGACGGCAACGAGATAACAGCTGAAGAATACTCCGCGGCTCCTGGAAATACATTTTCCGCCTGCATAAAGCTCCAGGCTTCTTTCGGGTGGATTCATGACTCCGAAACTCCAATCCTAACGCTGGAAAATGACACGCTGGTTCAGAAGCTCTCTGAGTCATACGATGGATTTAATGTAGCATAAATACTCAAAAACTTAGTCTGGAGAATAATCTCCAGACTAAGTTTTTTATCTCTATACGAATAGAGACTTCAGCTTACCCAGCAACTCCAACAATTTAAATTTCACCAAATATCCGCCTGATTCTGCGGTGATAAGAGATACCTCCTCGCCTGTTAGCCCAACCGCATCTGCAGTATCCCCGTCAAGAACCGGTGCTGTACAAACGGGCGGGAAAACAACGCACCACCAGTTATGTCCCTCTCCATCGCCTATCACTATCCTCAGCGACTCATAGATACCTGCCGGAAGTGAAAACGTGTCGTATTCTGTCGTTGGAAAATCTTCACGGCACAGCGATACTTCAACAGGGTAGTTATAACCATTTTGTTCAATAACCGTCTCAGCCGTTGCCTTAAGTGCTCCCAACTGTTCAGATATAATTAGCGCTGCCTTCTCACTGTCCTCTACGCCCTCTAAGCGGTGCTCAAGTATATCTAAAACCTCGTCTCTGACTTTAAGTTTCAGCTCCTGGTCTCTATCGCTGTCAGAATTTGCAACTACATGCAGTCGAATAAGCTTGTCAGACAAGGCTTGGGCATCTCGGTTTAGAGTCGCTCCGAATATTGCAGTAAATATTACTGCTGTTATCAGTGCTACTTCCCAAACTTTAAGTTTCATATGCTCTTTCCCCTGAATATGCAGACTTGCGTCCTTAAGTAAAAAACCAGACGTATGATACTCGTATCATCGCCTGGTCTCTTATTTTTTATTCAATTCAGGACAATTTTTTTACATTTCTGGCAAGAAAGCACTGCGTATATTCGCGTCTGAGTGTATGAACAGCCGACTCAGCAAGTTTTTCATCCTTAAATATCCCGTAAACGGCCGATCCAGTACCTGTCATAGCTGCACCCAATGCACCGCAGGAGAGCATAATCCCTTTTATATTATCGACAATCCTCTGTTCTCTATTTGGCAGGACATCCTCAAAGACATTATAACATCTCCTGGCAACCGATCCTATATCGCCCTTTTCGATTGCCTCAACCATTCCTTCAATATCCGGATGGCGTTTAATTTTACACGAGTCTATTTTAGAAAAAAGGGCCGGCGTGGAAACTGAAAACGAAGGTTTGCACACAGTAATAAAGGCATCCGGCAAGTCAGGAATACGCTGTAGCACATCGCCTTTTTCCTTTGCTATCATCGTACCACCGAAGAGGCAGAACACAACATCTGATCCAACGTTTCTTCCAATCATCGCCAACTGCTCATCACTCATCCCACTTCCAAAAAGGCCGTCAAGAGCTCGTATAACTGCGGCTGCGTCTGAACTGCCGCCGCCCATGCCAGCACATACCGGTATTCTCTTATTTATGCGCATACTGACGCCGTATCCTTCAATACCTGCTGCCGCCATGTACTCTGCAGCCGCTCTGCAGGCTAGGTTCTTCATATCAGACGGTATATAAGACCTGTTGGTATATGCCTCTATTCTGCCGCCTTTTATCAACTTAATGTCTATGTCGTCAAATATGTCGATAGACTGCATGACCATGTTTACTCGGTGGTACCCATCATCCAGTTTCTCAAGTACATCCAACGCAAGATTTATCTTGGCATATGCCCTTGTTTTTAAATTTTCCATTTGCCTGTCTCAAAAAGTATATCCATAAGTTTAACGCCCGCATCAATATATGGTCCCCGTGCGCCCCAGCTCTCCGAAAAGCTTGCACCGGATTTAGTGTCAACTCTGCTGTCATATATAGCGAAAGGCACAGGATCTCCGTCATGTCCCCTGGTGGAAGTAAGTGTCTTGTGATCACTGAGCACAAGGAGCCTATAGTCTGTATTTTGTAATTTAAGAGCCGACATGATCGGTCCGATAATACGTCTGTCCAGATATTCTATCGCCTTAAGTTTTCCTGGAAGGTCTCCATTATGCGTACATTCATCAGGCGCTTCGACATGGACAGCAGCAAAATCACGGGTCTTAAGCGCCTCAATAGCGGCTTCTACTTTCCCCTCGTAGTTGGTCTCAACTTCACCGGTCGCTCCCTCGACAATTATCCTGTCCAGTCCTGTAAGTCTTGCGATGCCCTGGCAGAGAGGCACTGCTGAGATCACCGCGCCAGTCTTATTATAATTATTCACAAAGTTGGGCAATTCCACAGCCGTTCCTTCTGCCCAAAACCATATTCCATTAGCGGGCATTTTTCCCTCTGCCCTGCGTTTTTCATTTAGTGGGTGGTGGTTGAGCTTTTCATGTGCCAAAAGCATAAGGTTCTTTTGGACTTCAGCATCCTGACATCCCGAAGGCTAGTACTGACCCGCCTTTTCATTCAGGTGATCGTGCGGCGGTATAAGCCTGATTCCTGTGATATCCGCCCCAGTTTGTACAGTAAAATGTCTAAACGATGGAGATGGATAAACTTTGAGTCCAGCAGCCTTTGCTGCGGCGCCAAACTCCGGATCCTCAAAAAGAGCGTTAACTATGGCTATGGACTCTTCACCGCCAATTGAGCCTGCAGAATGGGAGAGAATCCGTTTTTCTGATAGCGGCGCATCCACATCTTCATATGTCACCATATTGCAGCGCATGGCCACATCTCCCGGGTTTAACGCTATCCCTTCCGCGGCAACCTCAAGAGGCGCTCTCCCTGTATAGCATTTCCTGGGATCGCATCCAAAAATTGATAATATTGCAGTATCACTTCCAGCCGGAAGTCCTTCGGGTACGTTTAATACACTGCCAATTATTCCATGAGACGCCATATAGTCCATATTGGGAATGTTAGCCGTCTCTAACGGTGTCACGTTCCCCAGCTGGGGAACTGGATTATCGGCCATCCCGTCACCGATGACCAGAATATATTTCATTGTTTGTTTTCCTTTCAACCTGTGCTTCTTGCTTTTTATTATTTCAAACGCTGAATAAAATTCCTCATTCGCTCAAGGGCAGTCTCTATGTTCTCGACAGAAGACGCGTAGCTTATCCTGACAAATCCTTCGCCATTTTCCCCGAAAGCCGTACCTGGTATTACAGCCACTTTCTCCTCTTGTAAAAAGCGTGTGCAAAAGTCATCTGACGTCAGCCCTGTGCTTTTAATACTCGGGAACATATAAAATGCCCCTCTCGGCTCAAAGCACTCAAGGCCCATGTCCCGCAGCCCCTTTAATAGCAGTTGGCGCCGGTGGTTATAAGCTTCCTTCATCCGTTCTATATCAACGTCTCCGTCTTTCAGAGCATCTATGGCGGCATATTGGCTCATGGTGGGAGCAGACATGATGCCGTATTGGTGTATCTTAAGCATCTGCTTTACAATTTGTTCCGGTCCACACACATATCCTAGGCGCCAGCCCGTCATAGCGTAAGCTTTTGAAAAGCCATTTACCAGCATGGACCTGTCAAAAAGTTCAGGAATGTTAGCGGGAGACACATGGTGCTGGCCATATGTAAGCTCCGCATATATCTCATCAGAGAGAAGCATAATGTCGGTACCATCTAAAACTTTCGCTATATCCTCCCAATCCTGACGCCTCATAATGCCGCCTGTAGGGTTGTTGGGAAACGGTAAAATAACAAGTTTAGTCTTCGGGGTTATAGCTTTTTCCAGTTCTTCTGAAGTAATGCGGAACTCATTCTCAGCCTTTGTCTCAATATACACCGGCACCCCATCTGCCATTGTAGTTATCGGTCCATAACATACAAACGACGGTATAGGGATAATAACCTCATCGCCAGGCTCTACAAGGGCCCTTACGCACAGATCTATTGCCTCACTCCCGCCTACTGTGACAATTATCTGCCCCAGCGGATCATAATTAAGCGCAAAACGTCTTTCCAAATACTTGGCTATTTCAGTACGCAATTTTGTCATACCAGCGTTTGAAGTATACTTGGTGTGTCCCTGCTCCAGAGAGAATATCCCCGCCTCACGTATATGCCACGGCGTTACAAAATCCGGTTCACCAATTCCAAGGGAAATGGCATCCTGCATAGTGTCAAGCACGTCAAAAAATTTCCTTATGCCTGACGGCGCCAGGCTCTGCACTTTTTTTGACATAATATTATTATAATTCATCATACGAATAAAACTCTCTCTTCCTGCTCAGCCTCTACCTGGAAGGATCTGTGCTTATCCTTATATTTTTTAAGAATAAAGTGCGTAGCTGTTGAGCGAACACCATCTATCGGCGCCAGTTTTGCTGACACAAACTGCGCCACATCTTTAAGCGATTTAGCTGTCACCGTTACCGCCAAATCGAAGGCGCCTGACATAAGGTAGAGGCTTTCCACCTCTTCATATTGATAAATCCGCCTGGCAATCCTGTCAAATCCATCATCGCGCTGGGGTGTGATTTTAACTTCTATAAAAGCGGTGACAGACTCCTCTGAAGTCCTGTCCCAATCTATAAGCGCAGTATACCCATTTATTATGTGCTCTTCCTCACACTTTTTTATTATGCTTCTGACTTGAGCCTCGTCTTTACCTGTCATAGCGGCAATCTGTGCCGGTGTGTATCTGCTGTCTTCTTCAAGGAGTTTTAATATTTCCGTCATGCTTTATCTACCTCCCGGTGACATAAGTAGTCTTACTATACTACAGATCAGGTAATTTTTAAATACCCTTATTCTAAAATCTTTATCACAATGTTGCCGGTCTGCCGCACCATGAATATTACCCGCCCTTGCAGGGCATATTATTACCGCAGCAAGAAGGAGGGATCATTTCTATGATCATGGACAGGATCGCCCTGGCCCTCGTTATCATCGGCGGCATAAACTGGGGGCTTGTGGGTATATTCAAATTTGACCTGGTAGCCTACCTTTTTGGCGGGCAGACTGCGTCAGTGAGCCGCGTAATATATACTCTTGTGGCTCTTGCCGCTCTCTGGTGTATTTCCCTTCTGTTTAGAGATAGGGTCGAATCACGGGATAATGTTTAAATGCGGCAAAGCGGGGGGAAACTGTCCCCCGCTTACATATTATTTTGCGGCTTATTTTACAGCAGCTCTGATAATTCTAAGGTCCCTTTTACTTACAGCAGAAAAAGCAAGCAAGAGAATCACATAGATACCGGCAAAAAGGCAAATACCTGTTATGAGTCCCAATATGCTTTCCGCCCCTCCGCTGAGATTAATTATCAGCCTCGTGAAGTTGGATGCGCAGAAAAGCGCTCCGCAAGCCTTTAGCATATCTCCAATTGATTGGCTTACTCTGGCAATACGGTGCAGCCTTCGCATACTAAGTGAAAAATTAAATATCTCTGAGGCGTAAAGTATAAAAATATATCCATATATTGCAAAGGGCGGTAGCAGAAAATATATAAGGGCTGTTGACGCAATTGAATCGATTATATTAACTCGCATTGCATACATCTGCTGGCCCAGCCCGCGCAACATCCCGTCAGTCACTGTGTCCATATACATAATAGGCATAAGGAATGACAGCAGCCGGATATAATCACCCACCTGCCCGCTGTCATAGAGCACCAGTCCCAGTTCCCTGGAAAAACAAAGCAGCCCACCCATAACTCCCAAAGAAAACATCAGGCATATTTTAAGAAGCAGATTTACCGAAGCAGAAATTCTATCGTTTCTCCCCTTGACTTGTTCTTCTGTAATCTCCGGAACTATAAGTTCAGATAAAGATGAGAAAATAACTGACGGAAATGTAATAACGGGGAACACCATACCGTGTATGGTTCCATAATCGGTCAGGGCTGCCTGAGCACTGGCTCCTGATCGGCGCAGGCCGCTGGGTATCATAAGATTGTGTACAGTGGAAAGTGCTGTGCGGGTATAGGCCGAAGCTGCCAACGGAATCGCCGTACCCAGAATTCTACCTGTCAGCCCCCTGGAATTCCCCCTGGATATGCCGTATCTGTGTTTATCCGAAATATAAAGGACGAGTGCGGCAAAGAATGAAAAAATCTCTCCCGCAGCACTTCCCATAGCTACAGCGGCGCACATCATCTCCAAATTTCCGGTATCGACCTTTGAAATGAGGATCACTGAGACTACGACGCGGCATACCTGCTCTGAAATTGACGCAACTGCCGATTTTCCTATGCGGCATACTCCTGTAAAATAGCCGCCCAATACTGCTCCGGAGGATAAAAATGGAAGGCTTATGGAGAGTATTCTGATGGAAAGCTCCATTCTTGCGTCTCCCACAACCTTTGATGCGAGTGCCTCAGCAGAGATAAACATCATTGATGAGGCCAGGCATCCAAAAGTAGCAGCGTACACAAGACACCTGCGTATTACCTGCGGAACATTCCCGCTCTTGCCTCTCCCCAGCTCTTCCGACACCAGCCTAGTGGCAGTAAATCGAATACCGGATATTGCAATCGTCGCGGCAAACATATCTACCGACATTACTAATTGGTAAAGACCTATGCCGATAGCGCCTATCTTCCTTGATAAAAAAACTTGAAATGCAAGGCCTATAGATCTGAGCGCAAGAGAGCTCATTGTAAGAAGTATAGTGTTTACCAGGAGCCTTTTCCCTTTCATATTCCACCTCCTAGCTTAAAAACATGGCGGCAGGCGCCTGCGCCCGCCGCCATATTAAATATATGTGCCAGCAGTTGGAAATAATTGTACGTAAAATAAATTTCCTACGTTCAGTTAAAAGTCCCTCTATTTTTGTCTATAAGGCGGTTTACGCTGTTTTTGAGATTCCTGTTTTCTTCCATTTGAAGTTCAGGATCCATTTCCATTGTCTTTTTCGCTGCTTCCTGGGCTTTTACAAGTATGTCCATATCTGATGCAAATCCGGCAATATGCATGTCCGGCAGCCCGCTTTGTCTTGATCCAAAAAAGTCTCCGGGTCCCCTGATACGCAGGTCCTCTTCCGCCACCTTAAAACCGTCATTCGTCCTGCAAAGGGCCGAAAGCCTTTCCCTTGCAGCAGCGCCTCCGGCTCCTTCAAAAAGGATACAATAGGACTTGAATTTTCCGCGTCCAACACGGCCTCTGAGCTGGTGAAGCTGAGACAGTCCAAATCTATCAGCGTTTTCTACAACCATAAGCGCAGCATTAGGAACGTCAACCCCAACTTCAATAACAGTAGTCGCCACCAAGATATTTGTGTTGCCATCGGCAAAATCTGACATCACCGCGTTTTTATCCTTGGATTTCATTCTGCCATGGACAAGTGCGACTTTTAAATCAGGAAAAACATCTTTTGAAAGACTCTCCGCATACTTCTTAACCGACTTTAGATCCTCTGAACCATCCTCGTTTTCCTCAACGGCTGGGCACACAATAAACACCTGCCTGCCTTGCTCCACCAATTTGCGTATAAAATTGTACACCCTCTGGCGCATGTTCTCGCCCACAAGAAATGTGTCAACTTTTTCACGTCCCGGCGGCAGTTGATCAATAATTGAAACATCCAGATCACCGTATACAATCAGCGCCAATGTTCTGGGTATAGGCGTAGCAGACATGACCAAAACATGCGGGCCTGTTCCTTTATCAGTCAATGCAGCTCTTTGCTGTACACCAAATCTATGCTGCTCATCGGCCACGATGAGCGCCAAATCTCTGAAGCTTACTCCTTCTGATATAAGCGCATGAGTCCCGATGGCAATATCAGCAGTACCTTCTTCAAGTTGACGCAGAGCTTCTCGTCTGGCTTTAATCCCCAAGCTGCCCGTAAGCAGCACGGTGCGTATGCCAAGAGGTTGAAAAAGCTGTTTCATTGACTCATAGTGCTGCCTGGCCAGGATCTCTGTGGGCACCATAAATGCCGACTGGTGTCCCGCCTTCCAGACCGCCCAGCATGCGGCGGCGGCTACCATTGTCTTGCCACTCCCCACGTCTCCCTGGATAAGGCGGCTCATTGGTTTTTCCCCTGACATATCTTTTAGGACATCGTCAATAGCCTGTTTCTGAGCTTCGGTCAGTTCAAAAGGCAATAGATCTGTAAATTCAGTCAGTTCAGGAACTGGTATACCCACTCCATTTTTTTCTACTCTCTTTTCCCTGAGAATTTTCAGCGAACAAGAGAGTACAAACAGTTCCTCAAATACTAACCGTTTCCTGGCAACTTCCAAATCCTCAAAGCTCTTTGGAAAGTGGATATTTTCATATGAAAATCTTGTCTGTGCAAGCTCATATTCAGCCCTGACACGTTCAGGCAGCTGTTCAGGGTAGTTTCCTTCACACTCTCTAAGCCCTTGTCGCATCAGCCTGTTCATCATACCCTGGGATATACCAGAAGTCAGCCTGTATACAGGAAATATGCACTTAGTGAGAACACCTGAGTTTTCCGCCTTTTCAAATACAGGATTTGTCATTGCGGGCGCTCCTATGCGCCCTTCTACACGTCCGAAAAAAACGTAGTCATTTCCTGGAACAAGTGCGTTTTTAACATAGTCCTGGTTAAAGAAAGTTATGGATAATCTCGCTTTATCGTCCACCACGTTGACTTTTGTAACATCAAGCCCCCGCCTGATATGGCTTGTCTGGGGCGGAGCAGCAACAGTGGCGAGGACACAAGCGGACTCTCCGAATACAAGCGATGAGATCGTCTTTATTTGTCTTCTATCTTCATAAGCCCTGGGGAAATCCATTATTAAATCACGCAGTGTCTCTATACCCATTTTTTCCAGGAGCTTCCCACGGGCTTCTCCCACTCCGCGCATGTATCTGACACTTGTATCCAGCGACATCATAGAAAAACACTCCCAATTCATGTGCTCAACATATTTTAGCATAAAGACATCAATATTTTAAGAGTTAAAATTTCTTTAAATATCAATCAAACTGTACATTTGCAGCCAGTAAAACCATAAATAGCCTTAAATTATTGTATATTGGCAAAAAATATGTTAAAATAGGAATTTGCAATCTGTACTTAACTCAGGAGGCCCAAATGACAGATGTTATTCTCGACGCACTACTTGACACATTAAAGTTATTACCATTTCTCTTTATAACATATCTCATTTTAGAGGTCATAGAGAGGAAGGCAGAAGGCGGCTCACTGAAGCTGGTCCGTCAGTCTGGGGCATGGGGTCCTGTAATTGGATCGGCTCTCGGGCTTGTCCCCCAATGCGGGTTTTCCGCCTCAGCCTCCAATCTCTATGCTCAACGGCTTATATCGGCTGGCACTCTATTGGCAGTTTTCTTATCCACATCAGACGAGATGTTACCAATAATGATATCTAGTGCAGCCGCTCCGTCTTTGATAGTAAAAGTGCTTGCAACAAAGTTGGCCGCCGGTTTAGTTGTTGGTCTGCTGGTGGACAAAGTATTCCTTTTTTTCAAGCACGATGGAGAAACGGTCAATCTACACGAAATATGTGAGCAGGAGCATTGCCACTGTGAGGAACGCGGCATATTGGTGTCCTCGCTCTTACATACTCTTCAAATCGCCTCTTTTATCCTGATAATAGTTTTCCTTTTAAATGCAGCAATACACTATATTGGGGAGGATGCTTTTGCCGGCATTATACTGAATAAACCCATAGCGGGACCAATGCTCGCAGCAGTTGTCGGGCTCATTCCTAATTGCGCGTCTTCAATTGTGATAACTGAGCTCTTCCTTTCGGGGTCAATGAGCACAGGCGCCATGCTGTCCGGCTTGCTGGCAGCTTCAGGAGTCGGTCTCCTTGTCCTTTTCAGAATAAATAAAAGGCATATGTCGGAAAATCTAAAGTTGTTGTGTGTACTCTATATTGCCAGCGTAATCATAGGGGTATGTTTTGACTTATTGAATATTTCTTTTTAATTTATTTATGAAAAATGGAGCCGCTTGTACGGCTCCATTTTTTCGTTTCTACCATCAGAGGAAAAACTATATAGACTTCCTTTTTTTATATATTCCCAAAAAACTTATAGCAAACAGTAAAACAAATACAATTATGTACGCTGGCCATATCCTGAGTACGTCAACAAATCCGGCAAACGGCACAAAGAACGACGAGGCGAGGGTCAGCCACGGCAGGAAGTAGAGCTGCGGCAATGAACCTATAATACTCCCCAAATAGGCATTTCTCACGATTTCCTGATAAAGCACCAAGAGCAGCATCAAAGCGGCAAAGGCGCACATTGACAGCACCTGAGGCAAAATTTTCTTATCATTAGAAGATAATTTATATGCTGCGTATCCCCACAGGGCCAGAAACATTACGCCCAAGAGAAGGATTGCTATGCCGGAGATAGCGTCAGCCAAAGTCCATATAAAATTTAAAAGATAACCGGCCGCCAGAGGTGCTATCCCGACTAGTGCCAGCTTAACTTCACTCCTCATAAGTTGCCACCATCTTATCTTTTTAAGATCGTATTTCTCCCTGGGCTTCTGTGATTTTATACCGTGACTTCTGTATAGGCAACGCCGCTACTTATTCCTCATCTTCCTGTTCCAGCTCTCTGAGAGCGTCCTCGTACTCCCTGCGATATTTGTCTTTTTCTTCACTACGCAGGAATTCGCGGCGGCGGTAGGTGTCCGCATCTGTATTACTTCCAGAAAAACTAGAGTCGTGCCAGGCGCTGTAGAGTGTACCGTCCTGGGCGGAAGCAAGAGCGTTAAATTTGTCGTCAACCTGTTTCAGTTTTTCCTCATATTCAGCTCGCAGCTGCTCTTTCCTGCGTGCTCTCTCCTGTTCCCTGTAGTACTGGTCTTCCAGCTCTGCCCTGCGGTCCGCAGCGCCGGCCTCATATTCGCGCGTCTCCTTTTCGACGGCTGCCTGCGCTCTCTTGGCGCTGCTCAACGCATTGGTAAAGGCCGCCTCGCCTGCATAGCGGGTATTTTCGGTGTGCGCGTTGTAGATCTTCTCCGCTGTTTTCTCTGCGTCCAATATTTGATGCCGGTCCACATATCGGTACCGCTCCCGCAGGATGTCTGCGCCCTGGTCCATGTACTTCATGGCCTCGTCTTGACGCCCCCGCTCTTCCATATACCGCGCCGTGCTGACCTGGAAGGCGTAGGAGAAGGTAGCCCACAATTTCTCAGGATCGTAAAGTTTGCCCTTGCCCCACTTCTTCGTATCGATATTGAGGGGCTTGTCCGTCAGCTGGAATTGATTATGCAGGAATTGCTCATAGGTAAGGTCTGCCAGACGCTGTATCAGCAGAGGTTTCACCACCGCAGTGTCTCCCACCATCTGATAGTTGTCGATACCCAGGTTCAATCCGTCCAAGCTCCAATAGAGCCTCCAACCCGCATCAGGGGTGCCTGGCATCAGGTACATGTTGCCGTCCACGCCCTTCATCTTTACGGTTGCGCCCTGCCTTTGGAGTCTGCGGTGTTCAGGAAGCGAAAAGGAGAACAGTGTGACAAAATATATCAGGCAGCAGATACCTGCAACAATCATGCTGGAGACACTGTACTCTTCAATTGGCCAGTTTATGAACAATATACGCCCTTCAGGGTCCATGGAGAGCCAGTTAAAGACAAAGGCGACAGAACAACCCACGCTGCTAAGCCAGAAAATGATTCGCTTGATGGCCGCCACAGGACGGGTGTCACTGATCTCCGGCGACACTGGCTCGATCCCGAGATTAACAAACATGGCGACACCGCAAACCGCAAAGCCCAACGGCCAACGCACTATGAAGACCAGTACCAAGGCCAGCACTGCAAGCCCAAGGCCCGCGACGGGGAAAAAGTAATTGTCAAACTTCAGTTTTTTGAAAGGATTTATCACATTCATTATTAGCGCTCCTTAAAACATATTTCAGTATAGCAGCCCTCTGGAGCAGCATCATGCATATCATGCATTATATTCTAACTTATCGTAAAATACAATATTATACAAGTTATTCCATATGCATAAGCCCATATACTGGTTCAATATGCTTTAAAACGGGGGATATGTGAGATGGAGCTCACATGGGAATATTTCCATATGATTTGGAACTGGTTGTTGAGTTAATTTGAGGATTTTCTTTTAAGGGCAAAGAATACCGCCTGTTCCACAGGCTGATTGGCTCAGTCATAGGAACAGGCGATTAGTGCTTTCTGATTGCCTATACACTGATAATTTTGTATAATTTTTTATTCAAAATTATCATTAATAACTCACTGTAAAACAACTTTTTTGAAATTTTTCTTGCCTCTTCTGAGGACAATACCTTTACGAAGAATCTCCCCGTCGAACTTAAGATCCACGTCTGTGACCTTTTCATCGTCAGCAGTCACGCCGCCCTGCTGCACATTCCTGCGGGCATCGGATCTGGACTGGCAAAGCCCTGATTTAACCAGCAAGGTGAGAATATCCATACTGCCATCAGTAAGGTCAGACTCTTCAACTATCGCTGTGGGCATCCCCTCGGCGCCGCCGCCTCCGAAGATGGATCTGGCCGCCTCCTGAGCACTGCTGGCCTCTTCTTCTCCATGTACCAGTTTTGTAAGTTCAAATGCCAGTATTTCCTTGGCCTGATTAAGCTGGCTGCCCTCCCACTTATCCATCTCGTCTATCTGTTCCAGCGGAAGGAACGTGAGCATGCGCAAACATTTAAGGACATCGGCGTCCTCAACATTGCGCCAATACTGGTAGAAATCGTACGGCGATGTCTTTTTCGGGTCAAGCCACACCGCACCGGCTGCTGTCTTCCCCATTTTCTTTCCCTCAGAGTTCAGAAGAAGCGTAATGGTCATAGCATAGGCGTCTTTTCCAAGTTTGCGGCGTATAAGCTCTGTACCGCCCAGCATGTTAGACCACTGGTCATCGCCGCCAAACTGCATGTTGCAGCCATAGTGCTGATACAGGTAGTAGAAGTCATAGCTCTGCATTATCATGTAGTTAAACTCCAGGAATGACAGGCCCTTCTCCATGCGCTGCTTATAGCACTCAGCTCTCAGCATATTGTTCACCGAAAAACATGCGCCTACCTCGCGGAGAAGGTCGATATAGTTCAGGTTCAAAAGCCAGTCAGCGTTATTCACCATAATGGCTTTATCCTCTCCGAACTCGATGAACCTGCTCATCTGGACCTTAAAGCAGTCACAATTGTGCTGTATGGTCTCTGGAGTCATCATTGACCGCATATCAGTTCTGCCTGAAGGGTCCCCAATATATCCAGTTCCACCCCCAATGAGAACTACCGGTGTATTACCGGCCATCTGCAGTCTTTTCATCAGACACAGAGCCATAAAATGACCCACATGCAAGCTGTCCGCCGTCGGGTCAAACCCGATATAGAACTTGGCCTTACCACCGTTTACAATCTCCCGTATCTCTTTTTCATCGGTCACCTGGGCGATAAGTCCACGGGCCTCCAGCTCTTCATAAATTGTCATCGATCTTTCCCCTTTTTTGATTTGAAAAATTTATTTTATCTAGAATATATCCAGTAAAATTTCACTGCAGTACTGGGATTTTATCACATCATGATAAACAATGTCAATCACTGGCACTGTCGATCCTTTTTTTAAACTCGGCCGCATAATTCATCTGCTCCTGAGCCGCCATAAGCGAGGTTTCAGTGATATTGTCTCCGCCTGTAAGCCTGGCGATCTCCCTTTTGCGACCAGATTCGTTCAGTTTTTCGACACTTGTAGATGTTCTACCATCAGCTTCCAATTTTGTTATTGAAAAATGTGTATCTGCCATAGCTGATATTTGTGGCAGATGTGTCACACATATCACCTGCTTTGTCCGGCTTATGGATGCCAGTTTCTCAGCCACACGCTGAGCCGCAATCCCCGACACACCGGTATCAATCTCATCAAATACCATAGACTGGACACTGTCTCCATCTGCCAGCACTGTCTTCATTGCCAACATTACTCTTGACAGTTCTCCTCCTGAAGCGACTCTGGAGATTCTCCCCATCGTCTCCCCTTTATTTGCTGCGATTAAAAACCTGACGTCATCCATACCAGTTGGTCCCGGCTCATCGAGGCTTTTAATTTCAACAGCAAAGTCAGCTCCTGCCATTGACAGTTCATGCAACTCTTTGATTATCAGCTCTTGCAGCTTTTTACTGCCTTTCCTGCGTTTCGCAGAGAGTTCGCCAGCCAACGCAATCGTGTCTTTCCTACGCTTCTCTAAGCGTGCCTCTAGTTCATCAATACGCTCCTGATACGACTCCACATCGCCCAATTCCGCGCGTATCTCCTCCAAATATTCTAAGACGGCCTCTTCGCTGCCTCCGTATTTTCTGAGCACTCTCTTTAATGTGTCAAGCCGTTCATCAAGCTGGTCTAGTTCCTCAGGTGAAAAATTCAGCCTGTCTCTCAAATCAACAAGATCATTGGCGGTATCTTCGGCGGCATATCTTAGGTCATTGAGTTTCTCATATATAGAGCCAAGCTCCTGCGAAAACCTCATTGCATGTTCAATAGAGCCCAAAGCGGAAGTAATCAGATCGAGAGCGCCGTCTCCGCTGTCGCTGCCATAAAGCGCCGCAGCGGCTTCCGCAACAGCTCCCATCAATCTTCCTGCACTTTTCAGCAGATCTCTTCGTGTTAATTTTTCCTGGTATTCTCCAGGTATTATATGGGCTCTCTCGATCTCATCAATTTGATAAGTAAGGGTATCGATACGTCGGGCCCTCTCGCTCTCATCCATGGACAGAGCATCAAGCTCCCGCTGGACCTCTTTCAGCTTTTTATATGAATTTGCATAGGCCTCCAGCTCCTTTTGGTCAGCGCAAAAAGAGTCAAGGTAATCCCTGTGATATCTCTCGTCGGTGAGTTTCTGCCCGTCACCTTGTCCGTGTATGTCTATAAGATAAGAGCCTAATTCCCGCAGCTGCGAGGTTGATACAGGCACGCCGTTAACCCTGCACGAACTCTTTCCATCCTCTCCAATTCGGCGCATAAGCACTACCTCGTCGCTGCTTTCAACGCCATTCTCTGTAAACCATTGCTGGCAGTCCGTATCTGAAAAAACCGCAGTCACCAATGCGTTTTTTGCTCCGCGTCTTACGATCTCTCGGGAAGTTCTCCACCCCAAAACAGCTTCAAGTGAATCAATGATGATAGATTTTCCTGCGCCTGTCTCACCTGTAAGTACATTCAGTCCGCGTTCAAACTCTATATCCGTTTTTTCTACAACCGCTATATTCTCTATATGAAGAAGAGTAAGCATATGATCATCTCTCTGTTTTCAGCTTGTCAAACAAAATACTCGCCTATTTCACGGCACAGTTTCTCTGCGGCTTCATTATTGAGCATTGCGATAAATGCGGTATCATCTCCTGCAAGCGTCCCTGCCAGGTTGTCGAGGTTCAATTTATCTATCGCGCTGCACGCAGCTGAAGCAAGCCCCGGCAGAGTTTTTATTACAACAATATTTTGGGCGCAAACATAATCTGTCACACTCTCTCTAAA
Organism: uncultured Oscillospiraceae bacterium; assembly: GCA_944386875.1. Classification (GTDB taxonomy): domain Bacteria; phylum Bacillota; class Clostridia; order Oscillospirales; family Oscillospiraceae; genus RUG626. The sequence goes on along the minus strand of CALXCS010000101.1, from coordinate 1,295 downwards.
TATGTTTTTTAGCCTCTCCGAATGATCGGCAGCGCCGCCCATTGGCACCACATACCTGTAAGTTCCTTTCGTAGTCAGCTCCTTTATAAGCCGTAGATCTTTTATGTCCCTTGATATGGTTGCCTGTGTGCTCTCTATACCGGCTTTTTTAAGTTCCTCAATAAGTTGGTTCTGTGTGTCTATATCCATCACCGATATAAGCTCAAGAATCTTTTTCTGTCTTTTCTCTTTCATTGTTTCTCTCCCAGTTTCTCACTAACTTTTTCGTAAAAGCTTCTATCTGCCAAGCGCACCAGTGAAGTAGTCAAATCAGATTTTTTCACAATGACAACATCATTTGAAACAAGCCTGAAAGAATCGCTGCCGTCTGAGGATAGATATGCCTGTTTCTCTCCAAGTCTGTGCATGTCAACTGTAACAACTCTCTGAGGCGCCAAAACATACGGCTTTGCCCAAAGCACATGGGGGCATATCGGCGTAATGATTATATTCTCAGCATCTGGTTCCACTATCGGTCCTCCGGCCGCCATAGAGTACGCCGTTGAGCCTGTCGGTGTCGAAATTATCAGGCCATCACCTGAGAAAGTCATAATGTTCCGCCCATCGCCAAATAAATCTATCTCTATAACCCTTGCCAGGCCGCTCACAACAACATCATTCAGCGCAAAATCCGTGTAGATTGGTTTTCCGTCCCTCACTACTGACACATCAAGCATCATTCTGCGCTGAAGCGTATAATGACCTTCCAGCGCCGCATGTACAAGCTCAAGTTCATCGCTCTCAAGTTCTGCAATAAAACCTTTATTTCCAAGATTTACTCCCAGTATTGGTATATCAAGGCCAGAAATCGCACGGGCACAATGTAGAAGCGTACCATCCCCACCAAAAGTTATCACCATTGAGACCATTGATGTCTCAGCGAGAATTTCGCGGAGCTGTTCAGGATACGCACATATCTCATATTCCGTGTCCATCGACCTGAGCATATCTGAAACTCTGCCGGATACTTTAAAACCCACATCCCTGTCAGGATTTACATAGAGGATAATCTTTTGAGTCACGGTCAATTTCCCCTTAACAACTTACAATTCTCTGTGTGATTTCTCCACCAGATCTGAAATATCAATTTCAAGTTTACATGGTTCACTCACTAAATGTCCAAGATATTCTATATTTCCCTCCGGCCCTTTTATAGGCGAATACGTTAAGTTTTCCACATAAAAGCCACTGTTTGCCGCGTTTTTGCAAAAAGATTCCAAAACTTCAATATGAGTATTCATCTCCCTGACAACGCC
>CALXCS010000100.1 GCA_944386875.1 uncultured Oscillospiraceae bacterium | reverse complement strand
TACCATATGGGCGCATGCGACGGCTATTGCAGACCGGAGGCGTCGGCGGAGAACTACAGGGCGGCTATAGATAAGGCGATTATGATATTGCGGGGCCGCGGGCAGGAGCTTGTGGAAGAACTGACGGGAGAAATGCAGAAGGCCGCTGAGGAACTGCGCTTTGAAGAGGCGGCGCGCCTGCGGGATATGGCAAACTCCATAACTGCGTTGGCGACTCGCCAGCATGTTCTCCTGAAGAGCTCGTCGGACACTGATGCGGTGGGGCTGTTCACAGGTGAAGTAAAAAGCTGTTTTGCCGTGCTGCATTATGTCGAGGGGCAGCTTTTGGGAAAGGACTCAGAGCTTATTGACGACCCGCTGGGCGCGGGAGCCGGCGGAGAAGAGCTCTCGGTGCTTGTGCGCCAGTTTTACGGTGGAAGAGAGGACATGCCCAAAACAATATTGCTGCAGGAGGACACTGGGGATATTGATGAACTTGCAAAGTACCTGTCGGAGCAGTGCGGACATCTTGTGGACGTTATAGTGCCCCAAAGAGGAAAAAACAGGGACTTTTTGCTGGCTGCTGTAGAGAATGCCAAGGAGGAAGTACGCAGATTTACCACCGCTGAAGAGCGCGTGACAAAGACCGCCCAGTGGTTGATGGACGCCTTGGGCCTTGATAAGCCGCCGGTTAGGATAGAGTCCTTTGACATTTCCAATACCGGCAGCGACGACGTTGTGGCCTCAATGGTTGTATTTGAAAAAGGGAAGCCTTTAAAAAAGGCGTATAAAAAATTTAAGATAAAGACAATAGACGGAACCGACGACTACGGATCGATGAGAGAGACGGTGGGGCGGCGGTTTGCCAGATACGTCCAGGGCGACGAGAATTTTGCGCCATTGCCCGATGTCCTGTTTATAGACGGCGGCTCTGCTCACGCGGCTGCTGCTAAAGAGGCGATGGAAGAAAACGGAGTGAGACTGCCCGTTTTTGGAATGGTGAAGGATGACCGTCACAGGACCAGGGCGCTTATCACGCCAGAGGGACGTGAAATTGGATTGTCAGGATTTCCGGCGGCTTTTTCTTTTGTGGGAAAGATACAGGAGGAGACTCATAGATTTGCTATTGAATTCCACAGGGATTTGCGGTCGAAAAGGGTTAAAGCGTCGAAACTGGATAACATACCAGGCGTTGGGGAAAAAAGAAAAGAGGAACTTCTGCGCAGGTTCAAAAGTATAAAGGCTATTGAGGCGGCGACGGTGGAGGAATTGAGAGAAGTGGTGCCAAAACCCACTGCTGAAGCGATTTTTAAGCATTTTCACGATGGAAATGGGGGATGAGTTCAGGTGAGAGTCATTACAGGAACTGCACGAGGCAGGAAGTTAATAGAACCTTCCAATTACGATATAAGGCCCACCACCGGCAAGGTAAAAGAGTCTATGTTCAATATAATACAGTTTCAGGTCCCAGGCAGCCGTGTGCTGGACCTCTTCGCCGGTACTGGCCAGCTGGGTATAGAGGCGCTGAGCCGCGGAGCTGAGGAGGCGGTGTTTGTGGACTCATCTCCAGAAGCTGTGAGAATTGTCAAGGAGAATTTGAAAAATACGGGTTTCTTAGATAAGAGCAGGGTTGTGCGTACCGACTCTATCATGTATTTAAAGAGCGGAGAGAAGTTCGACATAATTTTTATGGATCCCCCTTATTCTGCGGATACTTTGAAAATGGCGCTGAATATGGCTGTAAGGTTTGACATATTGAAAGAAAATGGTATAATAATCTGCGAAAGTGAGCGCAAAACCGAATTGGATGATCCGGAGAATGGGAGGTATTCCCGCCGGGAATATGTATATGGCAGAGTAAAACTGACGCTGTTTACAAAAAATAGATAGATGATTGGAAGAACGCTATGAAGATTGCTGTTTATCCTGGGAGCTTCGACCCGATAACTCTTGGGCACCTTAATATTGTCAAAAGGGCTTCACGTCTTTTTGACAAAGTATATGTTTGCGTTATGGTCAATTCCGCAAAACACCCTATTTTTTCTCTGCAGGAGCGCATGGAGTTTATAAAAAGGTGCACTGGAAAATATGGAAATGTTGAAGTGGAGTATTCAAATAAACTGCTTGTAGAGTATGCAAAATCCAGGGGCGCTACGTTCATTGTGAAAGGGTTGAGAGCTCTCTCCGATTTTGACATGGAGTTCCAGATGGCGCTGATGAACAAAAAAATGGAGTCTTCCATTGACACGGTGTTTTTAACTGCCGATGAAAAGTACACCTATCTCTCTTCAACCATTGTCAGGGAGATGGCGAGATATCATGCGGATCTAAGCCGCTTTGTGCCCAGAGAGATAATAGATGATGTTTTGGCGAAGGTGGGCGGCTGACTTAATGAAAGGAGATAAAGATTATGGGTAATGATGTCCAAGAGCTTATTGACATGCTTTACAACATGATAACAGACGCCTGGGGATTACCTCTTGGTGCAGAGAAGTGCGTTATAGAGAGAGACAAAGTGCTGGATTTGCTGGATGAGATAAAAGCGCAGCTGCCCACTGAGCTGGCGGAGGCCAAACGTCTTGTGGCGGCCAGAACGGAGTTCATTAATAATGCAAAAAGGGAAGCTGAGTCCATACGTAAAGTTGCTGAAGATAGAGCACGGCAGATGGTGGACCAGCAGGAGATTATTCATAACGCAAAAGTTAAGGCGAATGGTATTTTGTCCACTGCCGAAGGGCGTGCTTCAGAATTACGCCGTGTGGCCAATGAGTACGCTGATGATGCGCTGCGGCGCACGGAGGAGGCTATTTCTGAGGCCCTGAATGAAGTCAGGCAGTCGAGGGCCCGCTTTAGAAGCGTGTCGGCTAAAGTGAACGATTCGATGAAAGAGATCGTGCCTTCTGACGACGACAATAGCTGATTCGATATATATGTAAATTTTCTTATCCGTAATAGCAAAAGGAAAGGCGCAGAGGCAGCTGCGCCTTTCCTTTTGCTATTTTAATAGAAAATTATACCAGAAACCTTGCGTGAATCCCATATTTACCGGACCTGTTCATCGGTGGGAACAAGATAGACGGATATGCTGACTGTCGACAAAAGATGCACATAAAAAGGCAAAATTGCCTCTTGCTTTTTCCTGAGCCAACATCTATAATAAAACCATTCAAGTGGGGTGAAGTGGTGTAAAGTGCATCAATTTCCCATAATGTTGGGGGTGAAAAAAGATGACCGGGGTTTACAGGCATACGCTGGACTCAAAAGGGCGTCTTTTTATACCTGCAAAGCTGAGGGAAGAACTGGGAGATGTGTTTTATGTTACTTTATCCATGGAAAAATGCCTATCGGCGTACTCTTCGGAGAGCTGGGACAGATTTATGGCAAAAATCAAAGAAATGCCCCGTGTTAAACAGATAAAAATGCGCCCGCTTCTTTCACATGCTGCAAAGTGTGAGCTGGACAGCCAGGGGAGAATACTGCTCCCTCAGGCGCTCAGGGACTTTGCCGGACTTACAAAAAGTGTCGCGGTTGTGGGGGCTGGAGAGTGCGCAGAATTTTGGGATGAGGCCGCGTGGAATGAGGTCGATATTGGTGAGACCACTCCGGAAAATATTGCTGCGGTCTTTACGGAGCTTGACTTCTGATGACAGGTGAACATGTACCGGTACTCCTTGAGGAATGTATCAGAGGGCTTTGCATAAAGCCAGACGGTATCTATGTGGATGGAACGCTCGGGCGGGGCGGTCATTCTGAGAGGATAGCCAGGGAAATCAAAACGGGCAGATTAATATGTATCGACAGAGATGAGGCTGCAATCGAGGCGTCCAGGCAGCGCCTTGAGCCTTATTCAGATATAGTCACTGTCATCAGAGCCAACTTCCGGGATATCGGTATGATACTTGACGAACAGGGCGTCGGCCAGGTAGATGGGATGCTGTTTGATTTAGGCGTGTCTTCGCCGCAGCTGGATGAGGCTGACAGAGGCTTTTCATACATGGTGGACGCTCCGCTTGATATGAGGATGGACAGATCTTCTGGAATTACCGCTTATGACATTGTGAACACTTGGAGCCAGGAAGAACTGAGCCGTATATTCTTCCAGTATGGGGAAGAGCGGTATTCGAGAAGGATAGCTGGAGCAATAGTTGAAAAGCGCCAGAAAAGCCCAATTGCTTCTACTGTCCAGCTGGCTGAAGTGATTAGAATGGCAATGCCCGCTGCCGCGCTGCGAGAGAAACAGCACCCTGCAAAAAGGTGTTTTCAGGCAATAAGAATCGCGGTGAACGATGAGCTCGGGGCGCTGTCTGATATGCTTGACACGGCCATGGACAGGCTGGCTTCTGGAGGAAGAATTGCAGTTATAAGCTTTCACTCATTGGAAGACAGAATTGTAAAAAACGCTATCAGGGCGCGTGAAAACGGATGTACGTGTCCGCCTGGGCTGCCTGTGTGCGTCTGTGGGTTTAAAAAGACGGTCAAATCGATAACTCGTAAACCTATCGTTCCCTCCGATAAGGAAATAAAGAGAAACCCCAGGGCCAGAAGCGCAAAGCTGCGTATTGCTGAGAAACTTTAACTGGAATTTCTGAGTGGCAATAAGAAAAGAGAAAGGAAAAGGATAATGGCGTCTTCAACAGCTGATGTCCGTTATGCGTCAAACGGAGTTTATGGAAATGTGGCGTACGATTTTGGCAGAACGGGCGGTTATGCGATACCTGACGAAGAGCTGTATACACGGCCTGCGGAACGTCCTGAAGAACTTACGCGGGAAATTCCCAGAGAACGCACTGCTGTCAAGACAAAAGAAGACACCTTTGGCGTCCCGCTTTTTGGGATAGTCGGTTTTTTTGCTGTGGCGGTGCTTATGGTGTTTCTTCTGCTGAGCTATGTCCAGCTTGCCGAGATCTCAGACGAGACGACGCAGCTGCAGAGCGCCATATCACAGCTGGATGAGGAAAATGAAATTCTGAGCGTTCAGTATGAGAGCACCTTTAATTTGAATGATATAAAGGATTACGCGATGAATACGCTGGGAATGGTTGAAATTTCCGAGGACAATATCACTGTGGTTGAAGTAGAGAGGGAAGATAAAGCTGTAATTCTCAACGAGGATACTTCGTCAAAAGGAATTTTTTCCGGTATAGCCGATTTTTTTGACTCACTGCTGGAATATTTCAGCTGACAATCCGAGTAAATATGTACGGGTGGAGGACGTACCGGAAGGCATAATGAGGCCTTGCCGTATGCGGCAGGCGTGTTTTAAGGCACAAGTATCTAAGGAGAATATGAATGGCGAATTTCGGAAGCAAAGCACATGGCCAAAGACCGAATAAGACAATACTCAGCCGCACACTAATACTAATGATAGTGTGCGGCGTAGTTGCCTTTTCGGTTCTGGCGGTGCGTCTGTGGAAACTGATGATATCTGATCATGATTACTATGAGCAGAAGGCGGTGGAGCAGCAAACAAGATCCACTACAGTAAAGGCCGACAGGGGCACAATATATGATGCAAACGGCAATGTGCTGGCTATGAGCGCTACGGCATATACGGTCTTCATATCACCTTATGAGATAGAGTATTATAGCGCAGATGAGGACTCCAGGTACGGGGATGACCCGGAACTGATAGCGCAGGGGCTTTCGGAAATACTGGGCGTAGAGTACGAGAGCATTATGGAAATGATGGAGGACACAAGCTCCTGGTATAAGACTGTCGCCACGAAAATAGACTCTGAGCTTGCCGATGAAGTGCGGAAGTTCAAAAGTGAAAACGATATTGTTGGAATACACATTGAGAACGACTCAAAACGGTACTATCCATATGGAGATCTGGCTTGCCATGTGATCGGTTTTGTTGGAACCGATAATTATGGCCTGGAGGGAATAGAAGCCAAGTACAATGAATACCTTGAAGGCGTCGATGGAAGCATAGTCAGACTGACAACAAACCAGGGCACAGAGATGCTTTTTGAAAACTATGAAAATTACAATGACGCAGTCGACGGGTCGGATATTACGCTGACGCTGGATGTGACAATCCAGAATATTGCAGAGAAGTATCTGCAGCAGGCTGTAGCGGAGAATGATATATTAAACGGCGGCTGCTGCATCGTTATGAATGTAAAGACGGGCGAAATTCTGGCTATGGCTAACGCCAACGGCTATGATCTGAATTCTCCGTGGACATTGAGCGAAGATGTGCAGGCTGAGATTGACGCAATTGTTGATGATGAAGAGCGGAGTGCCGCCAGGTCAAACGCACAGCTGGCACAATGGAGAAACATGGCGATATCCGATACATATGAGCCGGGATCAGTTTTTAAAATAATCACAATGGCTATGGGCCTTGATTCTGGAACTGTTTCTGAAAACAGCAATTTCTACTGCGGCGGCTCGATGCAGGTTTTGGGGCGCGGCGGCGTGCCGCTGAACTGCTGGAAGCATGCCGGTCATGGCAACCAGAACTTGAGAGAAGCTGCAATGCATTCGTGCAACGTGGCGTTTGTTAATATTGGACTTCAGGTGGGTGCAGACGTTTTCTATAATTATGTGGAAGCGTTTGGCCTGTGGAATAAAACTGGCGTGGATCTTGCGGGAGAAACCAGCACCAGGGGACTCTGGTGGAGCGATGAAGTTTTTAAAGATCCCAACAACCTCTCGCAGCTGGCAGCCGCTTCTTTTGGCCAGACCTTTAATGTAACGCCAATACAGATGATAACGGCGGTGGCGGCTGCAGTAAACGGAGGCTATCTTATGGAACCGTATCTGGTCAGTGAGATAAAAGATTCTTCAGGAGAGGTAGTCTATTCAAAAGAGCCAACAGTTGTTCGCCAGGTGATAAGCCAGGAGACCAGTGCCCTTGTCAGCAATATTTTGGATTCTGTTGTGAATGAAGAGGGCGGTACAGGAAGCAATGCTGCTGTGGCAGGCTATAGAATCGGAGGGAAAACAGGCACAACTACAAAGACTGTCCTTGAAGCACAGGGAATTACTGAATACATGCTGTCTTTCTGCGGTGTGGCGCCCACTGACGACCCAGAGATAGCCGTTCTTCTTGTACTGGATAATCCCAGTGGCGAGACAGAGACGTATATCAGCGGAGGCGCCATGGCAGCCCCATACGTGGGAAAAATTATGAGTGAAGTACTGCCGTATATAGGCGTCGAACCAGTTTACAGTGACGAGGAGGAAGTGCTTCTGGACGTCACTGTTCCAAGCGTAAGAAATCAAAGCGTCGCTGATGCACGGAGCGAAATAGAGCAGCTGGGCCTCCAGATAGATATCGTGGGAGAGGGAGATACTGTAACTGACCAGCTTCCAGCCGCGGGTTCAAAAGTGGCTGCCGGAAGCACAGTAATTCTATACGCCGGAGAGGAAGCAACTCAGGAAACAGTTTCAGTTCCAAACTTATATGGAATGACAATGAGCCAGGCTAGGTCTGCTCTTGAGGCCAGAGGACTATTCCTGAGCACTTCCGGGGCACCAGCAACCGATTCAAATATTGTAGTTTCTCAACAATCGGTAGCCGGAGGACAGGAAGTGCCATACGGCACCGTTGTAGAGGTGACGATGATTGACAGCAGCAATCTGGGTATGTACTAAAGAGAGAACAAGAGGGCGAGGATTAAGATAAATACTAAAAGATAGCGGTGATTTATTTGAAGCTTTGCAAAGTTCTTGAAAAGATCAATGTGCGCGAGATGCACGCTGACCCTGAATTGGAGATATGCGGCGTAAACAGCGACTCCAGAAAAATTGGACCTGGTGAGCTGTTTGTAGC
>CALXCS010000099.1 GCA_944386875.1 uncultured Oscillospiraceae bacterium | reverse complement strand
CATTATCATATAATTGGTTGTCTAGGGCGCAGCAATAAGATGCTGCGCCCTGCGCTAAACCATAATTAGTATTCGGAAGAGCTTGCAAAGCAGCTTGATTCCGAGCAATTTTATACATCTATAATATAAAGTTAATCCGCGGCTTTTTATATTTAACTTGACAATAATTGCGGCTATATATTACAATAAATTTGTAGGAACTGTTAATGCGTGATGCTTGCATGACGTTTACTGTATTAGCCGCAGTGGATATAGAACGGAGGGCTCTTATGAAAAAATTTTTTGAAGAGCACAGAAGAGCCGTAAAGGTCACGGCCACGGTTCTGGTACTGGCGCTGATAGCCGTGGGAGTGCTGGCTTTTATAAGATACGATGAACAGCGGAACATACGCCTTGCCATAGAGCGTGGCATAGATACCTTTGATGTTATAGATTACGGCGGACAGCGGTATTTGATCCGCTTCACCACAGTTAAGACAAATGATTTCTGCTACCTTACATATGAAGAGGGCGACGATGAAAATTACACGGTACTGCCAGGTGAATATGTAGGATGGAGCCCTGAGATAGAGAGAGTAATATACACCGACGGAAAAAAGGTTATGTCATGTGATATTAGCGGCGGAGACAGGGAGACCGTGTACAAGTTTTCCGGCAGGGCAGATCAGGTGGTTTTAAGAGGTATGTTAGGTCAATACGTCATAGCTGGAAAATCTACTGACACCCTGCGTGGCGGTGCAGCCGGCGAGGGCTATCTCCAGATTATCGATCTAATAAACGGGGAGAGCCGTGAGACTGACATATACGCGGGAGTTGGACCGTCATTCATCGCCCTGAGAGACGGGTGGCTATACTATGGCTACGGCTCATATATCAGCGGTACCGGTATCACAGATTACAGGTACATATGCCGGTACAATATGGAGGCGGGAGAGAGCCAGATGCTCACCACAGAGAACGAGGAAACTGCCCATTACGGAGCTGTTTTAGGGGAGTATCTCTACTTTATCTATGACTCAGGAGATGAGGTATACAGGATGCCTATTGAGGGCGGCGAGATAACTCCGGCGGAGTTGCCGGCTCTGGAGGAAAATGGAGTAAACTCCGTGGAGCAGATACTTCAGGTTGACGGAAACGCCTATTTCCTCTGCCTTACAGATGGGGGAAGCCGGCTTCAGGTGCTTTTAGCTGATGACAGCGGAGAAATGACGCCGGTGTACAACACCCGGTTTCCGGATAACGGCAATATCCGCAGGGTTAGGATAAACGGTCAGGAGATCATCATAGTGTTTCGCAGCAATGAGTATTCAGTGGGTACGCTGTCCGCTACGTAACGGGCAAAGGTTTAAAGGGACGAATTGATATATAAGGCGGTGAAAGTTCATATAGCCCCCTTCCGGCGCTTTGGTTGTAGGGTTACTCCATTCTGCCGCTGGGGACTATATGAACTCTTTTTATTTTGCTGTTCTGCCGCGCTTGGCAATTTAATTTACCGTATTTTAAAGCCGCCGTCTCCGTTAAGGAGACGGCGGCTTTAAAATCGCGCATGTCTTTTATCTTCACTATCTCACAGCAGTATAGCTTACCGCCTATACTTCCCGTCCCACAGGCTGTCCTCATCAGGCTCCGGCGCCAGCCCAAGGGCCGCACGGAAAAGGTCCCGCGCTACAGTCTCAATCACATCCCGCAGCTCCAACACCTCCAGATTAAACGCATTGCCTACCGCGTCGCTTCCCAGCCATGCGCCAAGTATATTGCCGCATATAGCTCCAGTGGAGTCGCTGTCGCCGCCGTGGTTCACGGCGGCGCGTACTGCTGCTCCGAAATCATCCTGATGCCTTACCGCGCAAAAAAGCGCGATGGCCAGGGCCTCCTCGCCCACTGCGCCGCTTCCAAGGGCATGTACAGCCTCTATATCCGAGACATCCTCCCTGCCGGCAAGTAAAACAGCCCTTTCAATAAGGCTCCGGAGCTCTCCATCCGTGTCTGTCTCGGCGGGTGTGGATATCGATTTAAGGCTGTCTTCAAGGCGGCCGCCTTCGCTCCGCTCTCCGTATACGGCAATTTTGACAAACTCAGCAAGCCAGGCTGAGCTTCCCCAGGCCAGCGGATGCCCATGGGTCAGCGCCGCGTCTTCCCAGGCCATTATAGTCGGCGTTTTCCCTGCGGGTTTTCCATCTGCGCTGCCCGCCATTATCCCATATACGGCGGCGCGCATAACAGTTCCGCATCCCTTACTGTTGTTAACCGGTTCTTCCGCTGTGCCGCCGCACCTGCTGGCGCTTATCGCGCTCATGCAGGTTATTCCGGGGGCCCGAAGCGCGTGCATGGACGGCTCATTATACAGCCACATTTTAGGAGCGCCCTCATCCATCCGGCTTTTATCCCCCTGTGTGCCCAGCCATTCCCTGTAAGCAAGCCACACCGCGTCCCTGAGGGTCCTCTGGCGGATGGTTCCCCTGCCGCTGATCCAGTATATAAATGCGTTTGCGGCAAACAGCGACATCTGGGTATCATCAGATATCTTTGCCGGAATCCCCGCCTGCTCAAGGAATTGTATGCCGGTTGAGCCATACTCCCGCAGAATGCCCTCTTCAGTTTTAAACTCGATCGGATACCCCAGCGCGTCGCCTACTGCCCCTCCGAGCATGCACCCCAGGCTTCGGCTCCAGGCGGGCGGCTCTCCCGCAGTATTTTCACGTGTCTTTTCAAACGTACTATTAAACATGCTCTTGATATCCGGCATCTTCACACCTCCGCAGCCTGTCGGTTTGAATCTATCGCTGTTCCCGCACCAGCAGCAAGCTATAATCGGGCCAATGTGGCGGCGTCAGCTGTGCAATTGCGTTCCAGCCACTTTGCGACCCCGTCCTCATCATTGGCAGCTATGATATCTGTCGCAATTGCCTTCAATTCCTCCACTGCGTTTGCGACGGCGTGGCTCTCATCAGCCCCTTCAAACATGTCTATGTCGTTCTTTCCATCGCCAAACGCCACCACCTTGTCGCAGCCCAAAAGCTCCTTCAGCTTCATTACGGCGTTGGCCTTTGAAGTCCATTTGGGCATAATCTCCAGCCACTGCTCACCAGTGTAAAAGTCCCGCTGGTACACACAGTTGAATGAATGCCTGAATTTCTCATATAGGGGATAGAGCTTTTCCGGCTCGTCGATACATGTTATATAGAAACACTCCCCTTCTGTCAGTTCCTCTGCGCTTTTTACGGGGGTTCTTCTGTAGTCCCTGCGCGTATCTGCAAAGTTCAGGACGCCCTGGGAACATTTATCCTCAATAAAGGCGAATCTATCCCTGCCGCCAATTACGGAATACACCACAGGATATATCCCGCGGCTGAAAAGCTCCTGAAAAACGCTCTCCACCGAGTTATCAAAGCTGTTGGTAAATATCGTCTCTCCTGTGACGTTGTCCACA
>CALXCS010000098.1 GCA_944386875.1 uncultured Oscillospiraceae bacterium | reverse complement strand
ACAACGCTGCAATCTATGGCCTTTTCGGAAACTCGACTATAAATGTCGCTCAAGGAGGAATAACTGAAATAGGCTTTGCCGGCTCTACACTCGAACCTGCCGCCAATGTGTATGCAGACGATTACGTATCTGCCGGTGACTGATATATAGTGAAAATAAATCCTCTTCCCTTCTGCAAAGCGCGCCGGAAAATTACGGCGCGCTTATGTTTTTATCATCAACCCAATTTCTTCTACCGCTTATCCATGCTCTTTGCACTTCCACCATGTATTGGTGCACTCTCTGACAAAAAGGTCTGCTAAAATCCCCGCAAGTAAAAAGACCTTGAAAGAGGTAACTCTCTCAAGGTCTAAATTCAAAATTATATGATTTTCTCTAAGCGCTTTAGTAGAGCTTTGCACCCGCAGGGATATGATCGTCTACCATCAGGAGATGGAGCTTTTCGGCCCCCTCCTCGTGGTGTACCGCACTAATCAGCATACCGCAGGAGTCGATACCCATCATCGGTCTCGGAGGAAGATTGGTAATAGCGATACAGGTCTTGCCCACCAGTTCTTCCGGCTCATAGTAGGCGTGAATACCGCTTAAAATTGTGCGCTGCGTACCTGTTCCATCGTCCAGCGTGAATTTCAGAAGCTTTTTGGACTTCGGTACTGCTTCGCAGGCCAGCACCTTGACCGCCCTGAAATCGGACTTGCTGAAAATCTCAAAATCCACGAAATCCTTGAACAAAGGCTCGATCTCCACCTTAGAGAAATCTATCTTTTCCGGCTCGGCTTTCTGAACAACTTCAGTCTCAGTCTTTGCGCTGCCAGCCTGATTTTCCTTCTTAGCATCTAAGGGTTTCATCGTTGGAAAGATTATCACATCTCTTATGGAATCGCTGTCAGTGAGCATCATAACACACCTGTCAATTCCAATACCCAATCCGCCAGTAGGAGGCATACCGTATTCCAGAGCCATGATGAAATCTTCGTCCATCATCTCCGCTTCATCGTCTCCGGCTTCCCGCAGTTCTACTTGTTTTTGGAATCGCTGTCTCTGATCTATTGGGTCGTTCAGCTCTGAGAACGCATTTCCCATCTCGCTGCGGCATATGAAAAGCTCAAACCGCTCAGTAAGGCGCGGATCTTTTGGAGATCTTTTTGCAAGCGGCGATACATCTACCGGGTGCATTGTTATAAACGTCGGTTGGACTATCTTCTCCTCAACTTTTTGATCATAGCACTCATATAGAGCATGTCCCCATGTGGGCTCCACGCCGTCCATATCAACGCCTGCAGCTCTCGCCGCAGCGACAGCCTCTTCGTCGCTGTCAATCGTCATAAAGTCAATTCCCAGGTACTGCTTTACCGCCTCATGCATTGGCAGCCTTGCCCATCCAGGCGTCAGGTCAATCTCTTCTCCCTGCCATTTGATCTTATACGTGCCGAGGATATTCTTCGCAGCAGAGGACAGCAGCTCTTCAAACAGGTCCATCATATCGTTAAAGTCTGCATATGCCTGGTAAAGCTCTACTGTAGTAAATTCCGGGTTATGCTTTGTATCCATTCCCTCGTTGCGGAATACACGCCCAAGCTCGTAAACCCGTTCCATGCCACCAACCACAAGCCGTTTCAGATGGAGCTCCGTGGCTATGCGCATATACATATCTATGTCAAGGGTATTGTGATGAGTTACAAATGGGCGCGCAGCAGCTCCACCGGCAAGAGTATTGAGTACCGGTGTCTCAACTTCAATAAAGCCGCGCTGATCGAGAAATGACCTGACGTGTTTTATAAACGCACTTCGTATCTCAAACGCCCGACGGACTTCAGGGTTCATTATCAAATCCACATACCGCTGTCGGTATCTGGTCTCCTTATCAGTAAGGCCATGGAATTTCTCAGGCAACGGCCGCAGGGATTTCGTCAGGAGCTGGACCTTCTCACAGTGGACAGATACCTCTCCCATTTTAGTCTTAAAAACATAGCCTTCAGCGCCAATTATGTCGCCTATGTCAAATTTGCGGAAGTCAGCAAAAGTCTCTGCCCCAACACTGTCAAGACGGACATATACCTGTATTCTGCCCTTTCCATCCTGTATATCGGCGAAAATGGCCTTTCCCATACCTCTTTTTGCCATTATGCGCCCTGCAATAGATACAGTTTTATTCTCGTACTTATCATAGTCCTCTTTAATCTCGCTGGACCATGCAGTGCGAGAAAATTTTGTCACAGTAAAAGGGTCCCGCCCTTCCTCCTGAAGATTTTTCAGCTTATCCCTGCGTACTTGAAGTATCTCTGAAAGATCCTCCTGCGCAGCTCCCGTGCGCGTCTCTTCTGCCATACGATTTCCCTACCTTACTTCTCTATATTGAGTATTTCATATCTAAGTATTCCTGCTGGGGCCTCCACATCAACAGTATCGCCTTTTGAGTGGCCATAAAGGCCCTTTCCAAACGGCGAGTCGTCTGATATACGTCCCTCCATCGGATTGGCTTCCTGGCTTCCCACCAGCTTGTACTTTAATATCTCATCAGTCTCCAGATCTTTTACAGTTACAATGCTGCCTATTCCGACGCTGTCCACATCGTCGCTCTCTTCGACGATAACTGCGTGTTCAATCAGATCCTGCATCTCGGCAATCTTTGAATACAGCTTGCCCTGCTCAGTTTTTGCCTCATCATACTCACTGTTTTCAGAGAGATCTCCAAAAGACCTGGCTTCCTTTATCTGTTCAGCTACTTCCTTTTCCCTAACCGTCTGCAAATAGAGAAGCTCTTCTTTTAGCTCCTCCAGACGCTGCGAACTCATTCTATATCTATTGGATTCAGCCATTTCAATCGCTCCTTTAGTTTATAGGTCAAAATATTATATTGTTTTTCTTCAATATTGTCAAGTTTACGGCGTTGCGCTCTCAACTATGATTTCTTCCGGTGCAATACGTCCAATATTATAGAGCCATGTTAATACGTCCACAGCATTATATCCCTCCGGTATCTCCTTTCTGTATCGTTCCGGAAATGAGAGATTTATTTTATTTATGGGCGTTCCGCCAAATACCAGGTCTCCGCAGCCGAATGGTGCAAAATATACGCAGCCTGCCGAGAGAAAGGTCGGGCCTTTCGGATTAGACAGGAAAATTGCGCAATCAGCCTTAACCACCCTGTCCTTTTTTAGCATTGACGGCGAAACTCCATATTTGCTTCCAGCCTCCATAAAAACTCTCTCTGCGTAATCCGGCGCTTCCAGGACAATGTATCTAAATCTGTCACATAATTTATTAAAAATCTCCACAGACATCCTGTCGGCGTTCTCTGCAGAGAGAAAAACGCTGTCATGTTTGCAGGATGCTCTATACGCTATCTCCCCCGATTTAGACAGCATCATAAATCCATTATCATGTTCTTTAAATCCCTTTGCCAACAGCTCTTTTTTGCACTGAGAGCCGTTTTTCAATATCACGTCGACTATACCCATTGTCTTCAGTTCCTTGGCCCAGCGGTCAAAATAACGCGCTATTCTCCTGGCTCGCGCTTTTTCAGGAAGTTCAAGGCTAAATTCAAGACAATCGACTCCTGCAACACTTAAAACACCTGTCTTACTGTACGCTTTTCTAAATCGTCCTGGAACATACTTAACATCTATAAAAGCTGTCATCCTGCTATCCTCCCAGATAATATTATGCTGGGAGAAACAGAAAAATCACGTCAGCACAAGCCTGAGGCGCCGCAACAGTCTGTTTACTGGGCCTATCCGCCAAATTCCGTATCCAGCCAGAGCGCCCGAAAGATTCAATATTATATCGTCAATATCTCCAATTCCAAGTAATGTCAGGGTTTGGAGTGTCTCAATGCAGAGAATAATAAGAAAAGACGTAGCAAAAAATCCTATAAATTTGCTTTGCCATGGCCATATACACGGTAAAAGCACACCCATTGGTACAAATAAGAGTAAATTTCCTGTCATATTAAGAAATGCGAAACGTATAAGATATTCGTTATTGGAATCTCTCAACAACCTTACTAGGAGCTTTACTGTGTCAAACACTTGAAGACTTATATTTTCCTTCACATTTATCCAATAACTTTCATGGACTTTCATAGGTCTGCGTTGCAGGAAAAGAAAATACAGCATTAAAGCTGCATAACATGCAGCAGCTACATATAAAATGATTCTCCCTGTTCTTTCTCTCATTTAGCTCCTTTCAAATACAAAATCCGGTATGCAGCGCTAATGCGCTGCATACCGAAACTTAATTTTATCGTTTATTTATATGCTCAAGCGTTCGGGGATATTGTATAGCTGGATGAGTCGAAGAAGCTCAATGGGTTTACCCTTGTCCCGTTATCCCATACCTCAAAATGCAGATGCGCTCCCGTGGATATACCTGTCGACCCCACAAGTCCTATAACCTGTCCCTGAGACACGGTATCTCCCTGAGATACAAGACGTGAACTCATATGTGCGTAAAGTGTCGTATACCCATTGCCGTGGCTTATGGTTATGTAGTTGCCATACGATGAGCTATAGGCCGAGGTAAGAACCGTACCGCCGTCTGCCGCCAGCACATTCGTGCCGTAAATGCCGCTACCGGCAATATCTACCCCCTTATGATTGGAAGATGCGCCGGCCGTTGGAGAACCACGCGGCCCAAAGAGACTTGTAATATAGCTGCTATATTGAGACGGCCATATAAAATCGCCAGTGCCGACAACACCGGTAGCAGCGTTCTTCAGCGCCTCCTCCATCTCCATTATCTCGTCTTTCAGCCTGTCCTCTTCCTCGCTTACCTGAGCGTACAGGGCCTCTTTCTCAGACAAATTGTTATCCAGCTCCTGAAGCAGAGCTATTGAATCCTCAACCTGCTGCTGCAAAAGTACCTGGCTGTCCTCTAGGCTCACGCGGCGCTCTTCCATGGCGCTCTGTGCCACTTCAAGCGCCTCCTTGGCGTCTTCAGTGGCCTGCCTTGCGTCAACCAGATCCTCATAGAGCTGCTCGTCATAGTCCATTATGCTCTCTACCACATCTATCCTGGCAAGCATATCAGAAAAGTCCTTAGCTCCAAAGATTATAGCATAATATGAAATTGTGCCATTCTCTTCCATAGCACGTATACGCACTTTATATTGTTCCCACTGTTCTTCCTCGGCAATCTCTGCCTGCTGGACCTCGACTTCCTTCTCCTCAATCAGCGTTCCATACTCTATTATTTGCGCAGATAAATTGTCAATCTCCTGCTGCGTCAACGCTATCTGCTGATCCAGCACTGACTTTTGGGCCATTGCAACAGACTGCTCATACTCAAGAGAATTAATCTCAGATTCGATATCCTGCATCTGCTGCTGTATCTGCTCTCGCTGCTGTTCCAGTTCATCTATAGCCGCCTGCGTAGGCGCAGCTCCTGCCGTCGTCATCAAAACGCTGACCAGTACGGAAGCCGCCATAATCACTGCCAGTCCAACCGCAACAAATCTTACAAAATATTTTTTCCTTTTGTTCAACATCAAGGCTCCACCTCCGGGGTCACACTTTTAGATAATTCTTAATCGCTATGAGGCTGCCTATCACACCCACTCCCATGCCGACTATTAAAAACGCTATGAGAAGCGGTATGGCTACCGCTCCAAACGGCATAAATGTAAGGAAAGCAATACCTGAATTACCAATGAATCTGTTTATAACCAGTACATATACTCCCCACTGGAGTATAAATGCCAGGAGAGAGCCGATCAATCCCAATATCAGCCCTTCTACGACAAACGGCCATCTGATAAACCCGCTTGTAGCGCCAACCATCTTCATTATGGCAATTTCATCCTTACGCTCAAAGGTCGTAAGTTTGACGGTGTTGGACATGATAAACAGTGAAATTATAAACAGTATAGCCACCAGCACCAAAGATACGGCTGTCACTACATTTCTGAGCCTTACAAACCCTTCGCTTATCTCCAGATGCGCGTTAACTCCGCCGATGCCGGGTATTTCACGGATTGCGTTTTGGGTCTCCTCCATCAGTCCAATTTCATCTATGTACACCACAAATCTGTGGCGCAGTACCGAGGAATCCAGCCCCTCGAACAACGTATTATTCTGGTAAGATTCAACAAAGCTCTCCCAGGACTGGTCTCTGGTAACAAATTCAGCGTGGGCCACGTTTGGTATCGCCTCTATCTGCGGCTCCAGTGCTCTGGCCTCGCTTTCTGATAATGAGTCGTCAACAAATGCAAGTATGACATTCTCACTTTCCATTGTATCAATTATATCGTCCACGTTGAGGGCCAGCAGAGTAAAGCTGCCCATTATCAGGAGGCACGCCACAATTATGCAGATGGAAGCAAAAGACATAAAGCCGTGGGTGAAAATGCTGTTGATGCCCTCGTGTATGTAATAACCTGCTCTATTATGTCTCATAGCTATAGTACCCGTCCATTCCGTCACTGATTATCCTGCCGCCATCAATAGCTATGACGCGTTTTGAAAAGCTGTTCACAAGCTCTTTCTCGTGAGTAACAACCAGCACCGTAGTGCCCAGCTCATTAATTTTTTCCAGAAGCATCATTATCTCCAAGCTTCTCGCAGGGTCAAGGTTTCCTGTAGGTTCGTCGGCAATTATAAGTTTAGGATTATTCACCAGCGCCCTGGCGATCGCAACACGCTGCTGCTCTCCTCCCGACAGTTCCTGCGGTTTTCTCTTGGTCCGCGTATCAAGTCCCACCAGTTCCAGGACGTACGGGACGCGCCGGCGTATTTCCTTATTTGAAGCGCCAATCACACGCATGGCAAAAGCAACATTTTCATAGACACTTCTGTCCTCAATAAGCCGAAAGTCCTGAAAAACCACTCCCAAAGTTCTGCGCATATACGGCATTTTGGAAAACTTTATAGATCCAAGATCATACCCATTTACATTAACGGAACCGTCCGTAGGTGCAATTTCTCCAGTAATAAGCTTGATAATAGTAGTCTTTCCGGAACCTGACGGGCCAACAAGAAAAACAAATTCTCCATCGTCTATTTGGAAGCTGACGCCTTTCAACGCCTTTGTCCCATTTTCATATGTTTTGAATACGTCTTTAAATTGGACCATCGGTCAGTGTTCCCTTCGTGCTGCTTTCTGTGAATCTAAATATTTTTTGACCATAAGTGCAACTTTGAACACGATTGCCTGGTCAAACTCCCTGAGGTCAAGTCCCGTCAGCTTTTTGATTTTACCCAAACGGTAGACAAGGGTATTCCTGTGAACAAACAGTTTCCTTGAAGTCTCGGATATATTGAGGTTGTTCTCAAAAAACTCCGTAATAATGCCAAGGGTCTCCTCGTCAAGGGAATCAATAGGATTTTTCTTAAATACCTCGTTTAAGAACATCTCGCACATTGTTGTCGGCAGCTGATATATAAGCCTGCCTATTCCCAGACTCTCATAATTAATAATTGACTTTTCAGTGTCAAATACCTTGCCCACGTCAATTGCCGTCTGGGCTTCCTTATAGCGGGTCGCAAGCTCCCGCAGGTGGTGGGCAGTGGTGCTTATGCCAATGACTGTTTTTATCTTGAGCTCGTCAGATATAGCCTGTTCCATCGAGGCCGCCATTTTGTAGGTGTCCTTGCCCTCAATGCTGGCTGGCACTTCTTTAACTACGGCTATGTCAGTCTCGTTTATGGAGATCACAAAGTCCCGCTGCTTTTCTGGGAAAAGTCTTCTCAGCACCTCAAGAGCGGACACATCAGCCCTGTTAAGCTGTCTTATAAAAAATACAACTCTCGGTACATCGGCAACAAAGTGAAGCTCCTTGGCATGTACGTAAATATCGCCGGGGAGAATATTCTCAGTGATTATGTTTTTGACCAGCGCTGATTTATCGTACTTCTCCTCGTAGTATGCCTTCGCACCCGACACAGCCACAGTAACCATACCGCAGAAGCTGGCGGCAATGTCGTCCACGCCTTCAACAAATACTGCATATTCAAGATTCTGGTCTGAGCCATTTACGGCTTTAAACGTTTTGCCGTTATAGACTGTCGTTTTCTCGCCTGACATGGGTATGAGTTCGGCAGCATCAGCTAAATGCGAACCCATCAGGGACAGCTCACTTGAAGCAATTACATTGCCCTCATTATCAACTACACCCAAAGTTCTCGCTGTAGTCTCCTTCAGTTGCACTATAACACTCTGAAATATCCTGCTGGACATCGGCAGCCCTCCTAAATTTTTCTTAAAATGCCAACTATACAATTCGTGATTTTAACAAATACCATAATATACATAACTGCGTCAATTTTCAATAGAAAATTTATCAAATACCCTTGAAATTTTGTATATCAGAGAGCTACTTTTGAAAATAATGTAAAATTATGTTAATTTCCAAAAGCGTCCAATCATCATTTTGACCCTAGTTTAATCGCCTCAGATACATAATTGGGACATAGAAGGAATATTATTTTACAAACGACCTGAGGAGGAACAGCCATGTTTGTCATAACAGCAAAATTCAACAAAAGAAAGGTTATATCTGCGCTTATTGCCGCAGTTGTCATCGCAGCTGTGCTAATTATCTGCTTTTCAGGTGGGGGAAGCTCGGGCGGCACCGCGTCACCGGCATCGCTTACCGCCATAGTAAAAAACAACGATCAGCGGGTAGCGTACCTTGAGTCCTTCGGCTGGCAGGTTTCCGCCGAGCCTGTCGATCAGCAGGAGATAATTATACCAAAGGAGTTCAGCGACGTCTACGTACAATATAATGAGCTTCAGACAGAACAGGGTTTTAATTTAAAGGATTATTGCGGCTTGGAGGCTGTGAGATACACTTATCAGGTTACTAACCACCCCACGGCCCAGGGTACGGTGGTTGCAGATATAATCGTATATAGAAATCAGGTAATCGCCGGAGATATTCAGTGCCTGTCTGCTGATAACGGCTTTATGGCCGGCCTGCAATACCCAAATACCTCAGGCAGCGTGTGATTTCAACTTTAAGGTCGGATGGCGATTGACCCCATCCGACCTTTTGTCATGTGGGATTTTGTTCCTGCTGCTCCTTTCTCTCTTTTATCCGCCTGTGCAGATACCCCAGCGCATCAGAAAGCCCACCAAGGTGGTCAATAAGTCCTGACTCAACGGCCTCTTCCCCATATATAACCGTACCAACGTCAGCGGCAAGCTCCCCAGTTTTAAGCATCATATCTGTGAATCGCTCCCTGCTTATACGTGAGTTCTCTGTTACAAATCTTACTATGCGTTCCTGAATTTTGCCAAAATAATTGTAGGTCTGCGGTACGCCGATTACAACTCCCGTAAGCCGCACGGGGTGTATTGTCATGGCCGCCGACGGTGCTATCATAGATACGTCCGCAGCTACCGCAAGAGGTACGCCGATGGAATGGCCTCCCCCCAGCACCAGAGAAACCGTAGGTTTTGACATACTGGCAATACGTTCGGCTATCGCCAGGCCAGCTTCTACATCGCCGCCCACAGTGTTAAGCAATATTAGAAGGCCGTCTATCTCGTCGGCCTCTTCAATGGCGGCAAGCTGGGGCATAACGTGTTCATACTTTGTCGTCTTCGTATCGGAGGGCAAAATCTGGTGCCCCTCAATCTGGCCTACAATCGTCAAGCAGTGTATAGTCCCCTCTGATGAAGCGACTGTGGAAGAACCCATATCCTGAATCTGTTCCCGCTGATATATATCCTCCGGCTGGCGTTTATCATGTTCCTGTTCTACCGGTATATGCTTATCGTAAATCATCATAAGTTCAAGTCACCCCAGATTCAGTTTTTGCACCAGCGTACTCATTAATACAAAAAAAGCAAATTTGTCTTCCATGTCTTATATAAAAAACTATACCTCAGGCCTTCTTGACCGGCGACGATAAAATTATGGAGGCTGCCAGTGCGGCAGCCTCCATAATTAAAGTTATCATTATCGTGTTCTTATATATTCCATTGTCTCCTATATGCTGTTTGCCTATCCGGCTATTCTGCCATTCTCCACCATTACTGCAACGGTGCTGTTGCTGTCATCAAAGCTCTCCACTATCTCCATAAGCTCGTCGAAGCTCTCCTGGGGCATGGTGGATATCCAGCCGTACTCCTGCTGCGTTGAGTCCGTGAACATGTCCTGGTAGTCGTAAACTGACAGGATATAGTCAAGCTCCGTCATATCCTCTGGGCGCTCTGTCATGTCTATCCGGCAGAACCTAAATAGAGGCTCATCTATTGGGAGGGTCATATCGTCAAGATAATTAAACTTGCACGACTCTATAGTTTCATCGTTATTGCACTGGTCTGCCAATTCTATGTTTATCTCGTACATCATCATCCATTCGATCTCAATCGGCATGATTTTATAGCAGTAATCTCCCGCGAGAAGATATATTTGCGTATTTGTGTCACCCTGTGATGAACGGAAAATGTCACCCATTGTTGAGCTTACATATCGGTATTGCGGAGAGAGAAAATCATAATCTCCCTCAGATGACCCTGTGCTCGAACTGTCTGCACGCATAAATTTTCTGCACTGCTCCATTTGGAGGCACAGGTCTTTTATCGCCTCAGCCGTCTTAATCTCTGTGACTTCTTTTAGATAATGCTGTTCTTCCATGAGCCCTGTATATGTACTCCCATGATAGTCATGGGCGGCCTCTATGTAGATTGTATATCCGTTATCAAGATCCGGCGGGTATACCTCCCCGCCCACAAGCTCTCTCTGGGGAGCTTGTGGGCGAAGGATGTAGAAGAGGACTGCGGCAATGAGGACCGCAAACAGAGAGAACACTATTATCTTTTTATTCTTACCCCATTTTGTCTTGTCCATAGCCTTCCCCCTTTCGCCTATCTGGCTATTCTGCCATTTTCCACTATTGCCGCAACAGTGCTGTTGCTGTCGTCAAGACTTTCCACTATGTCCATAAGCTCATTGAAGCTATCCCATGGCATGGTAGATATCCAGCCATATTCCTGCTGAGTTGAGTCTGTGAACATGTCCTGGTAGTCGTAGACTGACAGGATATAGTCAAGCTCCGTCATATTCTCAGGGCGCTCTGTCATGTCTATCCGGCAGAATCTGAATAGCGGCTGGTCTATGGGGAGGGTCATATCGTCAAGATAGATATAATCACTCTCTATAGACTCGTTGCTACCGTATTCAGCAGCTGCTTCCAGGTTCATCTCATAAAGCAGCTTAGATATGGCAGATTTAAACTCAACAGGCTGCAGCTTATAGCATGTCTCATCTGACAATATATAAATTTGTGTATCAGTTCCGCCTGACGCCATCTCAAATCTATATCGGTACCTATACGGTATTTTGAGGCTTTCATAATTATAATATGGGTCAACAAAGTCATCAATCGATACACCCAAGCAGCTTCTGTCAACAAGCATAAATTCTCTGCACTGGTCTATTTGAAGACACAAATCCGCTATTTCCACTTTTAACATGTCATCGGTAATCTCTCTTATATCATGCGGATCCTCAGAAAGACCTGTGTATGTACTTGCGCTGTAATCGTGGGCCTCTTCTATGTAAATCGTATATCTGTTATCAAGATCTGGCGGGTATACCTCCCCGCCCACAGGCTCCCCAGAGGGAGCTTGTGGGCGAAGGATGTAGAAAAGGGCAGCGGCAATGAGAAGAAATACAGCAAACAAAAACGACATTGCTATCTTTCTGTTTTTACTCTTTTTATAATCCATAAATTTACATCAACTGTTAGTCTCAATCATATACAGCAAAACCAGCTATAAATGTATACGTATTATCATAGTTTTCATCATCTTCATCAATAGTTGGTCTCTCAATTGTTAGCGTAGATGTATAATTCGTTGTTGCCGTAACATAACTTGCTGTATAAGGATCCATATAAAAGAATATTCCAGATGATGTTAGTAAGGAAAATCCACGTATTACAACTGCATGGCCGCCTCTTTCTTCATCATCTTGCGTCGGCTTTTCAAATGCAGCAAATATAGGTGCACTATTATTATGTATTTCCTGTACAATATCCTCTAAATACAAATCTTTACTGTATCTATCATAATAGTAAGAAGTATAATTATTTGTTATATTATTGCCTCTACCATATTTCAGTGTTCCCCCAGTGACCTCAGTAATAATATCACCGACTTCAATT
>CALXCS010000097.1 GCA_944386875.1 uncultured Oscillospiraceae bacterium | reverse complement strand
GGGTCTCCACGTGGTGGAGCCGTCAAAAGAAAAACGCTTGGGTGCTGCCTTGGCAGTCTCAAGCGTTTTTACGTCTCTGCTCATCCAGTGCGCTGAATTGCCCCAGTATCCACCTCGCTTAGCCGCTTATATTGGCAATGACTTGAGGGCATGGTATACCTCCCGTTTCCCGTCATTGGGTAATCCCCACGGGCTGCCTCCGCCGGCTGTGGCCGGCGGAGGCAGCCCGTGGCTTCTATAAAGCGTCATTTCCCTTCCCCCACGGCGATACAAAGAATTTTTCAAATACCTATTGACAAACGGCCACTTATGTATTATTGTATTAATCGCTTAATACAATAATACATAAGGAGGTGCCTTATGGAGTGGCAATTCGTTGACAATGCGCCGATATACTCCCAGATAATTCAGCAGATGAAGCTGAATATCGCCTCTGGGGTCCTTGCTCCAGGGGAACGTCTCCGCTCAGTGCGGGACATGGCCATGGAGGCAGGCGTCAATCCCAACACGATGCAGCGGGCGCTGGCGGAGTTGGAGCGCGACGGGCTTGTATATTCCCAGCGCACATCTGGAAGATATGTAACGGAGGAGACATCCATGATAGAAGAGACACGCAAAACCATAGCAAAAGACTATGTAAAAAGTTTTATGGAATCTATGAACAGGCTTGGTTACAGCAGCAAGGAGATAGCCGACATAGTCGAGAACTTTGAGGGGGAGGCAGGAACAAATGGCAATCTTAAAATGTAACGAGCTGACAAAGCGGTACGGCTCCGTATGCGCCCTGGATCACATAAGCCTTACCATTGAGCCCGGACGCATTGTCGGTCTTCTGGGTCCCAACGGCAGCGGCAAGACGACCCTTATAAAGCTGGCCAACGGGCTTCTGACCCCATCTTCCGGAGAAATTCTCATAAACGGCGATAAGCCGGGAGTTGAGTCAAAAAAGTTCATATCCTATTTGCCTGACAAAACCTGCATCGCCACCTGGATGACTGTGAAGCAGCTGATGGACTTTTACCTTGACTTCTACGGAGATTTTGATGCGGACGCGGCGCGGCAGATGCTCTCCCGCCTGGGAATCGACGAAAAGCAGAGAGTACGGCAAATGTCAAAGGGCACTCGGGAAAAAGTACAGCTTATACTTGTAATGAGCCGTAAGGCGGGGCTCTATCTGCTGGATGAGCCCATCGGCGGAGTCGATCCTGCCACAAGGGACTATATTCTCAACACTATAATAAGCAATTATAATCCGGAAGCATCCGTGATAATTTCCACCCATCTTATTGCGGATGTGGAGAATGTGCTGGATGACGTGGTGTTCATAAACGGCGGCCAGATCGTTCTCACATCCTCCGTGGATGATATTCGTGAAAACAACGGAAAGTCAGTTGACGCTCTCTTCAGGGAGGTATTCAAATGTTAGGAAAACTTATAAAGCATGAATTCCGTGCCACTGCGCGGATAATGCTGCCGCTTATAGGCTCGCTGCTGGCCGTATCAATACTGGCGAATTTATCAATGAGGCAGGTGGATTCACCGGCAGCCGGACAAAACACAGTAATGAATATACTCAGCACTATAGTTCTTATACTCTTCGGAGTAGGTATAATGGCCGTCTTTATAATGTCGATAGTACTTATGGTGCAGCGGTTCCGTTCTAATCTCTTACAGGACGAGGGTTATATCATGTTCACCCTACCCGTAACCGCCCACGGACTTATCTGGTCAAAAATCATTGTATCGGCCGTCTGGTTCCTGGCCACCATAGCGGCCATAGCTGTGGCGGGAGTCACTTCAGTGCTTCGCATGCGCTATATACGAGACCTTATTGATGCAGTACGCCAGATCCTTCCAAAGCTCACGGCCTCTCAGGCTGTTGACGGAACGGCGGCAATGATAGAGATAGCCCTGGTAATCATATTTGCAGCCGCCGTCATGTGCCTTACCTTCTACGCCGCACTGTCAACAGGCCATGGATTTGCAAACCACAAAATGCTTCTGTCTGTAGTAGCCTTCATAGTATACACAGTGGCAGTAGAAATCATAAGCTCGCTGGTGACCAATCTGTTTACATCCATGGGTTGGAGCCTTCCATTCTACGATGCGCTTGGCCCCTCCGGCAGGTTCCATTTAACATGCGGATATCTTATGTTCTTTATGGCGATATACGGCGCAGTTTTCTATGTGATAACCGCCGTAAACCTGAAGCGCCGGTTGAACCTGGAGTGAGGACGCTCACACAGTTTATTTATAGATTTTTGAAAGCCGCGGGGTATGCCCCTGCGGCTTTCAGTGTTTGCTCACTGTTTCAACACTTTCTCAAGGAAGCTGTCAAGCGCCTTTTGGACCTTCGGCATATCCACAACGTAGCTCATGCCATGACCGGCTTTAGGGACTGTCACCATCTGCTTTGCTCCCCCATAGGCTTCATAGTTCCTTTTCCCCATGCTGCACGGCACAAAGGCGTCAGCCTCACCGTGGATAAAGAGCGCCGGCAGGCTGGCCTTACGGCACTCCTCCAGAACTGAACACCCCTGTATATCAAAGCCTCCGAACACACGTCCAGAAAGGCGCACTATGGGATACAGGAATCCAGGCAGATGCAGTCTTTTCATAACGTGCCGGATTATCTCGCCTGGGGAAGTATATCCGCAGTCCGCTATCAGCCCCACGACAGAGACGGGAAAAGAAAATGAGGATGCCATAAGCACAGCTGACGCTCCCATTGATATCCCCTCTATTATAATGGGCTCCCCTCTGAACCTATTATCGGCGTACTCGGCCCAGGAGAGTATATCATGCCGCTCCTTAACACCGAAGGTCATTGTGCGTCCGCCGCTCTTCCCGTGGGCACGCTGGTCTATAAGGAGTATGCCATAGCCGCGGTTGTGGAACTCTTCTATTGCGCAGGAAAAGTCATTTTCAGGTATTGACCTGTAACCGTGGCAGAGTATCAGCAACGCCCTCTCATTTTCAGCACTGTAGTATCTCCCACAGAGCCGGAGCCCGTCGAAGCTGCGGATAGCCACGTCCTCATGGGGCGCTCTCCTGGCAAAATTCACGCCATCCAATATCAGCTTTTTGTAGGGCGCAAACTTCTCGCCGTCCAGCTCTCCGGTCTTAGTTATATCGTGATAAACACGGCCCCTGAAGGTTATGAGATAAACCGCATACGTCAGCAGTACAAAAAGCGCCAGAGCCCCCAGTGATATGTATACCCAAACCATATAAACACACCCAGACCTTTACGTAATAACTTATACCCGTATTATAAATCAGTGGTTTATATAAAGCAATTTTCACACTGGGCGCTGCTCATCCCCATCATTTTCCCGCATTGGGACCGTCAAATCTATACCCTCAAAGCCGCGTCCCATTATCTCATTGGCCGGCAGGAGCATTACAAATGCTCCCGGGCACTTTTCCCTTATCAGGTCCTTCACCGCATATACCTCCCTGGGGCGCACAACAACAAGCAGCATATCTCGCTCAGTCCTCTGATACATGCCCTGGGCCTGCACCAGCGTTACACCGCGCCCCAGCTCCATTATCTCCTTTGCCAGTTCCTCAACCGGCCCGTCGGGTATAATCTCAAAAAGGCAGGCCCTGTTCACGCCACGCACCGCCGTGTCCATCACCGTGGTCATTACAAACACCGCAACAACAGCCAGAATTCCCGACTCTATGTCTCCAAAGGCAATGACCGACAGGGCTACAACAATGCCGTCACAGAACATAAGTATCCCTCCCAGAGACACTCTCCTCAAGCGTGTCACCAGAAGTCTTGAAAGCAGGTCAGTACCGCTGCCTGCTACTCTGCCCATTGTAAGAAGCGATGCCGACACTCCGTACAGAGCCCCGCCGCATATGGCGGCCAAAAGCCTGTCATCAGTGAGATTGGGCAAAAATGAGAACACATCCAGGAATACAGAAAACGCCAGAGTTGATATGAGAGCAGAAAGCGTATATTTTGTCCCCTGTATTACATACGACCATATAAACACAGGAACAGATATTACAAATACGGCAACGCCAGTGGAGACGGGCAGAACGCTGTTAATTACAAGTCCCAGGCCTCCGAATCCGCCGGCGGCGATATTATTTTCCGTAAAAAAGCAGTTGAAAGCCACGCTGTATCCAAAATTTCCTAAAATAAGGTATAGAGCACCTTTTATTGAACTCCTGAACTTTTTCAAAATTTCACACTCCTTGAAGTTTATTATATCATCTTAAAGTTCCTGAGCCCTGTCGGCTATTATCTGCCAAATATGTCCCTTTATTCAGGCAGACAGAGCCAGAAGGGCTAATCTGTACTGTTACCCATCACTTTTACCATCAAATGTCCTGAATCATAATTTTCAGCGGCATTTTGTTTCATTAAATTCATCGAATATTTACATCTATTCTTCTCGGAAAATGTTACAATATTTTATAGAAAGATTTGTGCAAGTATATGAAATTTGGGCTTATGGGGTGAGAAAAGTGCCTTTTATAAATTTTAAAAATGTCAGAAAAGTATACAAGACAGGCGAAGTAGAGATCGAGGCCCTTCATGACGTTACCTTTTCAGTTGAGAAAGGTGAAATCTGTGTTATAGTCGGCCCATCTGGTGCCGGAAAAACGACTCTTCTGAATATACTTGGCGGAATGGACACTCTGACATCAGGCGAAATAACCCTTGACGGCGACCAGGTATCCTCTTATTCCCCCAAGAGGCTTATCACTTACCGGCGCCGGGACGTGGGATTTGTGTTCCAGTTTTA
>CALXCS010000096.1 GCA_944386875.1 uncultured Oscillospiraceae bacterium | reverse complement strand
CACGCCAGAGCTGTTCGTCTGCGTATACCATGTATCACCTCTCTTGATACAGCTGGGGCAATAGCCGATACTCTGGCCAGCAGATTCAACGATGAAAACACTGAGCTTGTAAACCTGAACAATATGCGCCGCCGCAGGGAACTGGTACACTTCGCAAAAATGCACAGCTGCGGCAACGACTATATCTTTTTTGATAACCGAGACGGGCGTATTACAAGTCCCGAGTCGCTGTGCGTGACAGTCTGTGACAGGAACTATGGCATTGGCGGATGCGGTATCGTTCTAATTGAAAATTCCGCAGGCGCAGACGCGAAAATGCGTATTTTCAATCAGGACGGCAGCGAGAGCAAGATGGCCGGCAACTCCATACGCTGCGTGGCCAAATATCTCTATGATAAAAACATAGTCCGCCACGAGTATATGACTATCCAGACAGACGACGGGGTAAAGTCGCTGCAGTTGTACATACGCAACGGCAGGGTCAGCACTGTCAGCGCACACATGGGCAAGGTGAGTCTGGCCTCCAGGGCCATCCCAACCACAATAGATATGCCCGTAGTGATAGACTACCCTGTGACTATTGCAGGAAGAGATTACAAAATAACATGTTCCTCCCTTGGTAACCCACATTGTTCCATGTTCTTTGATGACATTGATTCATTGGATCTCCAGGAAATCGGCCCTCAGATAGAGCAGGCAGATATATTCCCCGAACGCACAAACTGTGAGTTTATCCGCGTAGTCAACGACGAAACCATACGCGTACGCGTATATGAACGCAGCAATGGCGAGACAAAGGCCAGCGGAACCGGCGCCTGTGCCGCCGTTGTAGCCGCAACGGAAAATGGTTATCTGACAAAGGGCAAAGATATCACAGTCAAGCTGGAAGGCGGAGATTTAACTGTGAACTACACCGACGAGCGTATTATCCTCACAGGCGATGCGGTCCTTGTCTACGAAGGTGTTTACGAGTACTAATCCAATAATTACTACAAAAGCGAACGGGGCTTTTAAAAAGCCCCGTTCGCTTTTGTAGTCACGCCTTGAGTTCTGTCCTCTGTATCACCAGATATGACACAAATCCAAATACGCCTGTAAGTGCAATAAAAAGAACGCATGGGTTTACCAGGGCTACTTTGCCGTCAGGCATAATCCCCAATCCCTTCAGCAGCAGTTCAACTGTCATGCTTCTCGCTCTGTCGTCGAGCACATACCTGAAAATAGCCGGAAGCAGCAAGGCCAATACCATCAAAAGTCCCAACCCGATAATGAGGCTCTTTCGCTTTCCCAATCTGTTTACCGTCAGAACTCCCAAATACATAATGCAGCACACAGACATATAGAAAAGGAACAGTATAAGCCAGTTCATAATAAACGGCTGGTCAAATCCGTATAATCCGCCAAATACCGAGTCGTACAGCATGGCTTCATGGAGGACCCTGCTGATAATTGTATCTACTAAAGATAAGATAGACGATATAAAGGCAAAAAGTGAAAGTGTCGCTATAAAAATATATTTTCTTGTAAATCCATTTTGTATAAGCATCTTAAAGTCTTCCTTAAATCCCAGGACTCCCAATATTCCCACATACACCATGGAGTTTACTTCCAGCGAGATCGTTCCCCTTACCTCGCTGTCGCCTGTACTTATGCCAATAATAATAAAGATTATCCCGACGATTGAAAAAGTTATCCCATAAAATATCCATATATGCTTAAATGAAGTCAGGCACTCATACGAAATAGCAGCTTTTAGCTTTCTCATATGGACTCGCCTCCTTTTTCAGTGAGTTTTATGAACAGTTTCTGCAAATTAACCTGAGAAAACTGTAAACTATCATTTCCAGCTATTTTCTCTCTTTCACCGATTATATAAGCCTGCTTTAATGCGCCTAATTGGTCTGTACCGACGACTTCCTTCCCTCTGCAATAATCATCAACCTGCGATGATAGTCCGGCAACGCAGTAGCTCTCCTCCATTAGTTTCTCCACCTCTTCACAGAAAAGTATTTTTCCCGAGTCTATAAGCACCACATCCTCAATCATCCCAGATACCTCTTCAATAAGATGGGTAGCGATAATTATCGTCCTGGGCGATTGTGCGTACTCTCGCAGCATTATATCGTAGAACATCTCCCTGTGATTTGCATCTAAGCCCAACACCGGCTCGTCAAAGATTAAGTAAGGCACATTAAGTGACAGTGCCACGGTCAATTTAAAAATAGACTGATATCCTTTAGACAAGGTTTTGAATCGTTTTCCCGTATCCAGTTCAAATTTTTTCGATATTTCTAAAGCCTTATCTATATCAAAATTATCATAGAATCTACCTGTCCACTTAAAGATGTCCCTTATCCTCATGGAATCATCATAAAGATCGGCTTCGCTCATACAGAAAATTTTATCGTGTACTCCCATATTTTCAGCCGCAGGCGTGCCATCAATCAGGATGCTCCCGCCATCCGCAAATAGCCTGTTTGCAATTATATTTATCAAAGTCGATTTCCCCGCTCCGTTCCTGCCTAAAAAACCGTATATTTTTTCCGGTTCGAACGTAACTGTTACATCGTCCAGCGCTTTTACATCCCCAAATCTTTTTGTAACACCGTGTATCTCAATTCCCGCCATTGTCATAACCTCTCTCAATCAATTCAAAAAGATCTTCCTTTGATATGCTGAGTTTATTTGCCTCTTTTACAAGAGGTTCAACATATTTAGCCAGAAATTCTCCCTGCCTCTTTGTCCGTATTTTTTGAACTGCCCCCTCCCTTACGTACATACCAAGTCCCCTTTTTTTGTAAATAATCCCCTGATCCACCAGCATATTCATACCCTTTAGCACGGTGTGCGGATTAATATTAAAAAGTGCGGATATCTCATTGGTGGATGGTATTTTTTCTTCTTCCTGAAACACGCCTGTAAATATGGAATCCTCCAGTTGCTCCGCTATCTGGATAAATATCGGGATCTCTCCACTTGTGTCAATATTCAACCGCTCTGCACCTCCGCTGGTTTGTTAGTCAGCTAACTAACTGTCTTGCACTGAAAAGATATCTTATATAGCTCTGTTTGTCAATAGCCATTTGAAGTTTTTGTATATAACGACGAAATCATATCGAATTGTCCAACAGAGTTTTAGGCAACACTGCCCCTTTACAGAAAAAGTCAGGCGTGTTATTATCTTTCCATCAAATATCCTACAACGATTTTGAGGGGTAGCAATGAACAACATGTCCCGAAAAATTGAAAATCTTTATTTTGGCTTCAGCTTTAGCTTTACCTACTTTTTTGGAGGTAAGGCTTTTTCTGGTTTGGCTGAATAAAGGTGCAAGATAGGATAATAGAACGCTTGTAAGCCTCGCAGCTAAACCGCTGCGAGGCTTTTTCGCGTCATCGCGGGAGGTAGAAAACATGGTAGTAATTTTAAAAGAAAATCCAAATAAGACGCAGCTGGACAGTCTTGTCTCCTGGCTTCAGGCAAAAGGGATCGAAATCCACCCTACTGTAGGTGTTCACCAGACAATTTTAGGTCTTGTGGGAGATACATCGTCAATAGATATCGACCTGCTTAATGCCCTGGATATAGTTGAAGATGTAAAGAGGATCCAAGAGCCGTACAAAAACGCCAATAGAAAATTCCATCCGCAGGATTCAGTAATTAAAGTCGGCAATACCGCTATCGGCGGCGGCAGTCTCACTCTTATAGCTGGGCCTTGCTCTGTAGAATCGGAAGATCAGATAATATCTGTTGCGAAAAGCGTAAAGGCCAGCGGGGCCACTATTTTGAGGGGCGGCGCTTTTAAGCCCCGCACCTCCCCGTACTCTTTCCAGGGACTTCGCGGCGAAGGCATACGCCTTTTGAAACTGGCAAAAGAGGAGACTGGACTTCCCATAGTCACAGAAATAATGGATGCGTCCCAGTTGGACCTTTTTGACGATGTGGACATGATACAGGTGGGCGCCAGGAATATGCAAAATTTCGAGTTGTTAAAGCTGCTGGGCACCGTAGACAAGCCCATCCTTTTAAAGCGCGGTCTCTCAGCTACATATGAAGAGCTATTGATGAGCGCAGAGTACATAATGGCCGGCGGCAATATGAATGTTGTCCTGTGCGAAAGAGGAATCAGGACATTTGAAACATACACGAGAAATACCATGGACGTCTCCGCAGTCCCCGTCCTGAAGAAGCTCTCACATCTCCCAGTCATAGTGGATCCCAGCCATTCCGCCGGAAGGAGCGCCCTTGTAGCTCCCCTCTCCTGCGCCGCCGTGGCAGCGGGCGCCGACGGCCTGATTATCGAGGTTCACAACGATCCTGAACATGCGCTGTGCGACGGTCCTCAGTCACTAAGGCCAGAGGCATTTGAGTCACTGGCAAAAAAACTTCAGATAATACATGAGACGTGTTGGATAAACGAGGAGGAAGTGGGATGACTGTAGGCATAGTTGGTCTTGGGCTGATAGGCGGTTCCATGGCTAAAAGCATCAAAGTCCGTACAGAGCATACAGTTTACGGAATAGACAAAGATAACGAGACAATGACCATGGCTACAATGTCAGGTTCAATTGACGCACCGCTTACTGAGGATAATCTTAAAGACTGCGATCTGTTGTTAGCCGCACTGCCCCCATCGGCTCTGCTCAAATGGGCTGAAGAAACTGCCCCGAAAATATCAAGTAATACAATACTCTGCGATCTGTGCGGCGTTAAGCGTGTTATCTGCTCTGCAATAGCTCCTCTTGCACAGAAATATGGTTTCTCATATATCGGCGGTCACCCAATGGCCGGCAAAGAATTAAGCGGATTTGCCAATGCGGACACCGAACTTTTTGTAGGCGCATCTATGATACTAACGCCGGATGAAAATTCAAATATAATCGTCCTTGACAAGTTAAAATCGTTCTTCTTGTCCATAGGTTTTGGCGTAATTACTTTCTCAACACCCGAAGAGCATGACAGGATCATTGCATATACATCGCAGCTGGCGCATATCTCCTCCAGCGCCTATGTTAAATCCCCAACTGCTCAAACTCATATGGGATTTTCTGCCGGCAGTTTCAATGACATGACCCGTGTGGCAAGGCTTGATGAAAACATGTGGACTGAGCTGTTTTCAGCCAACAGAGACAACCTCATATCTGAGCTTGACACCTTTATTGGCCATCTAAGCGAATACATGGATGCTCTCAAGTCAAATGATGCCAATAAGCTCCGTCAGCTTCTGGAGAACGGGTGTCAGCTGAAAGCTTCAGCTGGGGGCAAATAACATGGAGGAATTTTTAGTCAAGATAAATGCGGGCGGCGGATACAACGTGCACATCGGGCCTGGTATGATTTCCGAATGCGGTAAAATCATTTCCAGCGCAGCAGGTCAATGCCGTGCAGCTGTTGTCACCGACTCAAATGTTGAGATATTGTATTTACGGCCTGTTATGGATAGCCTTGAAGCGGCCGGCCTCGATCCGATAAGCTTTGTTTTCCCTGCGGGCGAGGGCTCCAAAAATCTCCACATACTGTCAGAGATTCTCGAGTCTTTTGCCGATAACGGTCTTACCAGATCTGATATTGCCGTTGCTCTGGGCGGCGGAGTAACTGGGGACATCACTGGTTTTGCCGCCGGCGTCTATATGCGCGGGATAAGATATGTTCAAATTCCCACTACGCTTTTGGCGGCAGTAGACTCCTCTGTAGGCGGCAAAACAGCGGTAGATCTCTCATCTGGAAAAAATCTGGCCGGTGTTTTTCTCCAGCCCTCCGCTGTAATATGCGACACAAATACTTTCAACACTCTGGCCCCTGATGTCTTCTCTGACGGCGCTGCAGAGTCAATAAAATACGGGATCCTCACCAGTGAACACATATTTGAGGTATTCGAGCGTGGTGAAGTCAGAAAATCCGTTTCGGAGCTTGTCTCTGAGTGCGTCTCAATAAAGGGACGGCTTGTAGAAGAGGACGAGCATGATAACTCCGTCAGAAGGCTTCTAAATCTTGGGCACACCATCGGCCACGCTATAGAAAATCTCAGCGGATACACTTTTCCTCATGGCCACGCCGTCGCCATAGGTATGGTAATGATATCTCGGGCTGGAGAAAAAATGGGATTTACAGAGATTGGAACCACAGACAGAATTGAGAAATGCCTTATACGCAACGGACTGCCAACTAGCACAGACTACGATCCCGAAGCTCTGTATAATGCGGCGCTGTCTGACAAAAAGCGTAGCGGCGATAATATAACAATTGTTGTACCAAAGCGCATTGGCAGGTGTGAGCTGATGACAATAAAAGTCTCAGAGCTTTTTGACATTATCAGTCTTAGTGCTCAACGGTAAAATTACAACAGATAGGAGGTAACTATGGATATAACCATAACTCCGTCTCCACTTTCCGGAAAGATCTCTGCGATATCCTCAAAGTCCGATGCCCACAGGCTCCTAATCTGTGCCGGACTATGCGCCGGAGAAACCACCAGAATACACATAACCGACACTTCAAAGGATATTGACGCCACCGCCGGAGTTCTCCGCTCTATGGGCGCGGCAATTTCACGGGAAGGAGAATATTTTCTTGTTGCATCACCAGAAAAGTTCAATCTGTCGCCTCTGTGCAATTGCGGTGAGAGCGGATCCACCCTGCGTTTTCTTCTGCCGGTAGTGGCAGCCGCCTGCGGCAGCGGCTCTTTTTCCGGTTCAGGCAAGCTTCCTGAGCGGCCAATTGTTGAGCTTATCCGCGCCATGGCAAGTCATGGGGTGAGTTTTTCCTCAGACAGGCTCCCCTTCTCCATATCCGGCGCCATGTCGGGCGGTGAATTTTCGATACCCGGAAATATAAGTTCACAGTATATATCCGGAATACTTTTGTCGCTTCCACTATCAGACGGCGGTGCGGTGCAATTGACAACTAAGTTGGAGTCCGCATCATATGTTGATATGACCCTCTCCACTATGGGAAGTTTTGGCATTGATGTTGGGAAATCGGAGAACGGATGGTTTGTGCCGGCGGGTTTGCGTTATAAATCACCCCGCCACATTTCAGCCGAAGGCGACTGGTCCAACGGAGCCTTTTTCCTGGCAGCTGGAGCTATAGGCGGCGATGTCCAAGTATCAGGGCTCTCTGATACCTCACTCCAGGGCGATATGAAAATTATGTCAATTCTCAGCAGCTTTGGCGCCCATGTCGTATCTGACAGAGGTCTTGTCTCTGTAAAGCAAAGCTCCCTCAATTCCCTGGAGATAGACATATCAAATATACCGGATCTTTTACCTATATTGGCTGTCACTGCCGCTTTTGCTTCGGGCGAGACGTATTTTTACGGAGGCGCCAGGCTTCGTCTGAAGGAGAGCGACCGTCTCTCTGCAACGTCCTCCATGCTGTCCTCTCTTGGTGGGCATTGTCTTGAGCTGCCGGATGGTCTGGTAGTTTCCGGAGGCGGTCTTTCCGGCGGAGTTGTCAACGGTTTTAATGACCACAGAATTGTAATGTCGGCGGCAATAGCCGGAGCCTTTTGTCAGAGTCCTGTGACTATTCTTGGCGCTCAGGCTGTAGAAAAATCTTATCCTGAATTTTTCAGAGATTTCAGAGAACTAGGAGGCATCGCCAATGTCATCTGAATTTGGTAAAAACTTTAAGGTATCTGTTTTTGGTGAATCTCACGGAAAGGCCATCGGCGTAGTTATAAGCGGACTTCCTGCAGGAGTAGAACTGGATATGGACGAGCTCCAGCAGTTTATGGATAGGCGCCGTCCTGGAAGCAGCGGTTTAACAACACAGCGCAAAGAGGCTGATTCTCCAGTCTTTCTCTCGGGCGTCAGCGGGACAACCACAAATGGTTTTCCAATTTGTGCCATAATCGAAAATACTGACACGCGCTCTAAAGATTACTCGGAGTTGTGGGATAAGCCTCGCCCCTCCCACGCCGATTTTACTGCCAGATCACGTTTTGGAGACGGTGTCGATATGCGCGGAAGCGGCCACTTTTCCGGCCGTCTTACGGCGCCTTTGTGCATAGCCGGCGGAATTGCAAAGCAGTTCCTGGCCACAAAAGGCATATTTGTAGGGACTCACCTCTATTCTGTGGGCAGTATATGCGATTCCTCTTTTCCCCTGCACCCCTCGAATGAGCTTTTCAGCCAAATTACCTGTAAAGCAATCCCAGTAATCAGCGATGCTGCCGGCATGCAGATGTCGCAGTTGATATCCCAGGCTTCCAAAAACCTGGATTCAGTCGGCGGTGTAATCGAATGCGCCGCTATAGGCCTTCCAGCAGGACTTGGTAATCCAATGTTCGATGGCATTGAAAACCGTTTGTCCATGGCAATCTTTGGAATACCGGCAATTAAGGGCCTGGAATTCGGTTCGGGTTTTGCCGGCTCGCAAAAGTATGGTTCCGAAAACAATGACCCCTTTATCATTGAACATGGGAGCGTATCCACATCAAAAAATGACAGCGGCGGTATACTTGGCGGTATAACTACAGGTATGCCAATCGTACTCAGGGCGGCCGTCAAACCTACCTCTTCCATAAGTCGCCCTCAGCAGACAGTGAGCCTCTCAAAAATGGAGCCAGCGGAACTAACAGTACACGGAAGGCACGACCCCTGTATCGCTTTAAGGGCAGTACCCGTTATAGAGGCAGTCACAGCTTCAGTAATACTAGATTTCGTTTTGGAGGAAAAATAGATGGAGCTTTCAGATATACGCAAAAAGATAGACGAACTGGACGACGAACTATTGGAGCTTTTTTTAAAGCGAATGGAGCTTTCTAAAGAGGTTGCGGAATACAAGTCGCTGCATTCAATGCCTATTCTCAATAAGGGACGTGAGCGCGAGATTTTGCGTGATATGACCGGCAAAAGTGGAAATTTGTCAATCTATACCCATCGGTTATTCAATGTCCTTTTTGAATTGGGCCGCACTTATCAGCGCAGTCTCTATTCCACAGGCTCCAAAGTACGGAGTACTATTGAGCAGTCCCTGAAGACTGAACCTGAACTGTTCCCCTCCAATGGCCTGATAGCCTGTCAGGGAGTGGAGGGCGCTTATTCTCAAATGGCTGCTGATAAAATGTTCCCACGGGGCGATATAGTGTTCTTTAAATCGTTTGAAGGCGTTTTTGAGGCCGTTGAAAAAGGTATGTGCCAGTTTGGCGTTCTGCCCATAGAAAATAGCTCCAACGGTTCTGTCAGAGCCGTATATGATTTGCTCGACCGGCACGATGTATCCATAGTCCGCGGCGAGAGGCTGTGCATCCGCCATGAGCTTCTGGCAAAGCCCGGTGTCACTCTTGATGAAATTACCGAGATACACTCCCATGAGCAGGCTCTGGGACAATGCAGCAATTTTCTGAAGTCCCTTGGCGACAAGGTTCAATCTATCCCCTGTGCAAATACCGCTATGGCAGCTAAACTTGTCGCTGAATCGTCTAAGAGAGGCATAGCAGCCATCTCCTCAGATAACTGCGCAGCTCTATACGGCCTTGAGCCCATACGCGGAATCAATATTCAAAACAGTGATAACAATTATACCCGTTTCATTTGTATAGCAAAAGAACCTGTTGTCTACCCTGGAGCCAACAGAATAACTCTTGTACTCACATGTGAGCACAAGCCCGGCGCTTTATACGATATTCTGGCACAAATTGCCGCTCTTGAAATAAATCTTATTAAACTTGAGAGCTGTCCTCTGGTGGGGCACGATTTTGAATTTCTGTTCTTTTTTGAGATAGAAGCCAGCGTACACGACCCAAGAGTAGTTGATATGCTGGAAAGCCTGGAGCAGGGATGCAGCAGTTTTAAATATTTAGGTAATTATATTGAAATATGAACGACGGTAAAATATACGGTCTGTTGGGCCGGAAACTCGGGCACAGCTTTTCAGCACAAATACATAAAGCCCTGGGCTGCCCTGAATATAAGCTTATAGAATTAGAGCCAGAAAATTTAAAATCCTTCCTGTCGCGCCGAGACATCGGCGGTCTCAATGTGACAATCCCCTACAAAAGGGACGTCATTTCCAGTTGCGCATACATTGACAGCGGCGCTAATGAGATAGGCGCAGTAAATACTATAGTCCTCAAAAGTGATGGCCTTCATGCCTATAACACTGACAAATATGGGTTTGAATACGCTGTTAATCGCGCCGGAATCGATTTTTCCGGAAAGAAAGTCCTTATTCTCGGTTCCGGAGGCACATCCCGCACCGCAACCGCCGCAGCCAGAAGTCTTGGTGCCAGGGAGATTGTGATTGTCTCACGCTCTGGTGAAAACAATTACGGGAATCTCGACCGTCATTCCGACGCTGAAATTATCGTCAACACCACTCCCGTGGGTATGTACCCCAACTGTCCTGCCGCCCCCGTCTCTCTGGACATCTTTCCACACTGCACGGGCGTCATGGACGTAGTGTATAACCCACTCCGCACGGGTCTTCTTCTGGACGCAGCCAGCCGCTCTATCCCCTGTTCCGGCGGTCTATATATGCTGGTAGCACAGGCAAAAGCCGCCGAGGAACTCTTTACAGGCCGCAGAATAGATGACTCTGTAATAGACTCAATAGCTTCAAAGCTGATCCTGGACAGCACCAATATAGTTATAATCGGCATGCCCGGCAGCGGCAAAAGTTCTGTGGGGCGGGCGCTTTCCAAACTTACCGGCAGGGAACTTGTGGACATGGATCGCTATATTGAAGATGAATTTGGAGCCTCCCCTGAAGACTTTATTCTCTATCGCGGGGAAAAAGAATTCCGTAAAATTGAAACCCAGGCTCTCTCAAAGGTCTGCGGTCAGGGCGGCAGGATTATCGCAACAGGCGGAGGGGCTGTCACGGTACCCAAAAACTACAGGCTTCTCCATCAAAATGGGCGTATATACTGCCTCTTTCGTCCTCTTGAGCTTCTGGCTACGGAGGGCAGGCCGCTGTCAGCGGGCCCAGGCGGACTTTTGTCCATGTACAAAATCCGTAAACCAATGTATGAGAAATTCATGGATGTGCTCATAGACAACCGCACGCCTGTAAGGGAGACAGCGCTGGCAATATGGAGGGATTTTAGTGAAAGTATTAATAATTAACGGTCCAAATATAAATATGCTTGGCATACGCGAGCCTGAAATCTACGGAAGCCAAACTTACGGTCAGCTTGTTGACCTTATAAAGGCAAAAGCTGACCAGCTAAACATACAGGTTGAGTTTTTTCAGTCAAACCATGAAGGCGCCATCGTAGACGCAATACAGGGAGCCTATGGCCATTTTGACGGAATAGTTATAAATCCCGCCGCCTATACACATACAAGCATCGCCCTTTTAGATGCGGTAAAGGCAGTTGGTATCCCCACTGTGGAAGTCCACATTTCCGATCCCGACACACGCGACAATTTTAGAAAAATATCCTATATACGTCAGGCATGTGTCAAAACCATAAAGGGGTTGGGCTTTGACGGTTATCTTCTGGCACTTGAATATCTGTCAGACTCGAATAATCAATAGTCCCTTTGCCTCTCATATTCTCCACTTTCTGTGCATATCATTGACTACAGTGATTTTCCAGGAGTGGTGATATTGAGGACCAACATCGAAGAGCGCGCTTTGGAGCTCGCGGAATACATTATTGAGAACCGCGCGACAGTCCGTGCCGCGGCAAGACAGTTTGGCGTATCAAAGAGCACCGTTCATAAGGACCTGAGTGAGCGTCTTGAGTCAATTGACAGGTCGCTGTATAATCAGGTTAAGGAAGTCTTGGAGTACAATAAGGCCGAAAGGCACATTAGAGGCGGTCTGGCAACACGAAAAAAATATAAGGGTATATGAAAGACTATTCCGCAAACTTCACGTCATTACCCCGCGGCAATAACACCTCACCAATAAAAACCGCAGCGATCTAGCTGTATTAAATTTTTATAATCTTATAAGTTGCATACCGCTGCTTAACAATTAGATAGCAATATTTGAAAATAGGGTGAAAGTTTTAAAGCTTTCACCCTGTTAATTTTATCACTGTTTTTCTGTTTCCGGAGCGTTCTGCATGTCCCAAACATATTTATGATTGAAGCTGTTTTTCGCTTATAATAAATATGAAAGGATTTTACATATATGGAATCGAATCTTGAAGTCCGGTTTTTCCTGGGTTCCAACTCTCCCTCCGGTTTTTACTCTCTATACGACGATTTTGTCGATGCCAACTCCGATTCTCTTTTTATAATTAAAAGCGGTCCGGGAAGCGGAAAGTCAACTTTTATGCGCATAATCGCCTCGGGTGTCCACGAGGCAGGACTCCCTGTAGAGTACATCTATTGCTCCGGTGATCCCGAGTCGCTTGACGGGGTCTACTTCCCTACTCTCAAAACAGGGTATGTTGACGGAACATCGCCCCACGTAATAGAGCCGGTATATGCGGGCACTGCCGGCAATTATGTAAGTCTCAACACTTTTCATGATCTATCCTCTCTTAAGCAGGAACGTCAAAAAGTTTCCGAATATACAAAAGCATATAAAGGATGCTACACAAAAGCCTTCAAATTAATCTCGGCAATGGCTTCTGTTACAGAAGCATTGCCCTGCACCGCAACTGCTGACACAGTAAAAATTGCCGAGAGGCGCGTCAAAGGGATAATAAACAAAGAGATAAAAAGCTCTGGCAAAGGACCAGGCAAAGTCACACGGCGCTTTATAAGCGCCATCACCTGCAAAGGTCCTGTCTACTTCTTTGACACCGTGGAGGCGCTGGCACAGCGCATATACCTTCTAGACAACTATCTCGGTCTGTCCCATTATATAATAGAGGCCGTATACGCCGCTGCTGTCGAAAAAGGGTGGGATATAATATGCTGCCAATCCCCGCTCTTCCCAAACGTCACCGAACATCTGATACTTCCGGAACTGAAATTGGCGTTTGTAAGCCAAACCTCCAGATCCCAATATCCGTCAAAGCCTTTCCGCCATATACGCCTGGATGCAATACCCGACAGGGATAAAGTCGCATCGCTAAAGGCAGAAATACGGAGAAAGTCCAGGCTGGCTCAGGCACTTCAGGATGAAGCCGTTCTGGCTCTTAAAGAGGCTAAATTCTACCATGACCGTCTTGAGGAAACATATAATCCCTATGTTAATTTCGACGGCGTCACCTCCCTGGCCAGGGAGCATCTGTCAGCTCTTCTGGGATGAATCTATCTGA
Source organism: uncultured Oscillospiraceae bacterium (assembly GCA_944386875.1). GTDB lineage: Bacteria > Bacillota > Clostridia > Oscillospirales > Oscillospiraceae > RUG626. The sequence goes on along the minus strand of CALXCS010000096.1, from coordinate 5,920 downwards.
CTTGTTCTTGATCTGTCTCAATAATTTTTTGAATATCGGACGATAGCACAAATGTTATTGTCAGCATTTGTCCGTCCAATAATTTGGCAAAGCGCCCTGCGATGCAGGGCGCTTTTTGTATATAATCCACAATTTTTCCAAGTTAATAACTTTTTTAGAATGGCATAATAGACAATAAAGCATTTTAAATATCGCCCGTGATGAAATAAAATCAGATTAAAGACTTCCTTCCTCGCCGTCACTAAAGTCCATACACTTTTGGACTATTGACACAAGTTCACGGCTTTGGATGAGATATCGGCTGTTCTTACTGTAAGCCGCATGGGAGTACCTGGTCAGCGGAAGTCCCGGCAGAGTGCAGGCTACAACGGGCACATCTCCGCTTGGAAGTCGGATATTTTTCCAGTCTTTCTTCACACTTACATAACCATAGCCCATTCCGTCGCGTACCAGAAGCCTAATAACATCAGCACTGCTGGCAGTTATCGTCCTGCCATGAATTATATTGTACTGTTGCTCCAAAGAAAGCCTGCCTATATAGGAACCTATGGAGCCATCCGATTCCACGCAGTCAAGCCCGTTAAGCTGCTCTGGCTTTAGCACATATGGATTGTCAAAGCTTTTCTCCCACGTAAGGCCCTCTGGTGTTATTCCGAAGCTCTTGGGAACCATCAAACGCATCGTCTCAACGGACAGAGGCACCTGTTCATATTCAGGGTTGTCAAGAGAAAACGCTCCAACTGCCACGTCTATCTCTCCTCGAAGCAGTTTATCTGACAGCGTAAGTTCACCGCAGGTGATAATGCCGATGTCCATCTGCGGATATCGCTCAATAAATTTCTTCACAGCACGTGGCAACAAGTGGCTGGCTCTGCTGTAACCCGTACCTATAGTGAGTTTCTCCCTTGATTGAGCCATCTGTTTGAGCTTTTTTCGCAGGTTAAGCTCCGTTGTTTCAATTTTCAGCTTCTCCTGCAGGAAAAGACTGCCCTCGGGAGTAAGTGAAATCGGTGATTTGGTTCTGTCTAAAAGCTTGACTCCGTATTCCTCCTCTAATTTGTTCACATATCTGGTAAGCGACGGCTGTGCAATAAAGAGTCTTTGGGCAGCCTTGGTAAGATTTTTCTCTTCAACAATAGCTATAAAATACTCAAGGTGTTCCATATAAAATCCCTCCTTTTTCCGCAGACGCCGCATAAAACCGCTGGAACGGTTTAGGCGTTTAATATACAAAGCACACCATCATTATAGCCAAAGGAGGTGGTGTTTTCAACAGCATTTTATAGTCATTTCCCCAGCTTCTGAGCAAAATAAGCATCCCACATGCTGGCAATATCCCATAAAGCAAGGAGGAAAAATATGAAGATAGCAAAAGTAGAGGCCTTGAGGGTCGACAGATATTGCTACGCCCGGATAACCACGGAGGATGGGTTGAGCGGTATTGGCGAGAGCGGAGCTTTCGGGGCGCTGGACGCCTCTGCAGCCCAGATAAAAACATTCGGAGAATTCCTGATGGGAAAAGATCCGCTGGACATAGAGCACATCTGGCAGACGCTGTTCCGCGGTTCATACTTCCGTGGCGCCGCAGTTATGGGGGCAATATCAGCCATAGACGTGGCCCTGTGGGATATAGCCGGCAAATATTATGGGGTGCCTGTATGGCGTTTACTTGGCGGTAAGTGCCGTAACAAGGTAAGAGTCTACTGCCATGTTCACGCCCGTGATAATGAGGAACTCACAAAAAACTGTAAAATGCGTGTAGCCCAAGGCTACACAGCGCTGGGCCACCTATCGCCCTTCCTGGACCGGCCCATGAGCGAGCCATACGAGAGCACATATGTGAAAAATTTAGAGGACGCCGCTGGGAGGGTACACCTTATGCGTGAAGCTGTGGGGAACGATACCGACCTGTGCATCGAACTCCACCGCAGGAGCCTCCCCGCAGAGGCAGTGGCCCTTATAGATAGTATCAAGGATTCCCATCCACTCTTTGTTGAAGATCCGATACCGCCTGGAAACAACGAGGCGATGGCGTACGTGGTTCGCCACAGCAAAGTTCCCATCGCCACCGGCGAGCGGCTTCACACAATATACGAATTTCAGGATCTTCTTGACAGGCAAGCCACCAACTATGTCCGCGTCAGCCTCACTACTGTCGGTGGGTTCACTGGGGCAAAGAAAATAGCCGCAATGGCTGAAGGGCGCATGTGTCCCATAGTCCCTCACAACCCATTGAGTCCCGTATGTACCGCCGCTGAGATACAATTCTGTGCGGCAATAGATAATTTGCTGATATGTGAGTTCCCAGACCCGGACGGGGCTCTCAATGGTCAAAAAGGCCACAAAAAGTCTGAGCTTGTGACCAGCTGCCTCTATCCCGAAGGCGGATATGTGGCAGTCCCAGAGACGCCTGGCATAGGCACAGAGCTCGCAGAGGAGGTGGAAAAAAGGTTCCCTGCCGTCCCCGTGCCTGTGATGTGCCGGCTTAACGCCGACGGCTCTATAAGGGATCAGTGAGAGACATACCCTGAAAATAGGTAAGGGAGAAAATAAGAGAGATCTAGAAAAAAGGAGGTCAAGATATGGATTACACATGGGCGATAGTTTCCCTTGTGGGACTGGTGGCAGTAATACTTATAGCCAACTTCCGGAATATCAACGTGGGCCTTGTGGGCTTTGCAATGGCCATGCTCCTGGCTACGGTGAGCGGGCTTGAGCTAAAGGGAGTGTATAGCTCGTTCAACACACAGATATTCCTTAGAATGCTAGGTATGCAGGTGCTTATAGTTGTTGCCCGCAACAACGGCACTGTCTCGCTTATTGCTGGGGCAGTATTGAAACTTACAAAAGGAAAGCTCATCCGGCTGCTGCCTATAGTATTGTATTTTGCCTGCGGCATAGCAAGCTGGTTTAATATCGGTATAAGCTCCGTCCTTACGCCTATGGTTTTCGCCCTCTCCTATGAGATGGGCTTCAAGAATCACCTGACGCTTGGATTCTGCACTATGTTCCAGCTGATGAGTTGGGGTGTCTCGCCATACTCGATGCAGGGACTAAACATAGCCACATATGCGGCAGAGCAGGGGTACACACTTAATCTATGGGCAGGGGCCTTGACTATGGTGGTCATCGGCAGCATTATGTTCTTTGCCATGTACTTCTTCCTGGGCTGGCATAAAATGGCCCCTATCGATATAGATGACTTCGAGAAAAGGGAGTTTGAAAAGACAGGCGGCAAGGCCAAACTGGGGAAGAACCAGATATGCACGCTGCTGGCATTTGCGGCATACATATTCTGCAACCTGGTGCTCAAGGTGGATATGATGGTAACTCCGATCGTGGCTGCTATTGTACTGCTGTGTCTCGGCTGCGGTGACCCCAAGAAGATAATCAAGGACATACCATGGAACAGCCTTATCATGATAGGCGGCATGACGGTATATGTGGGAATTATCTCCCAACTTGGTGGCGTCGACCTGCTTACCCACTTTATCTCATCTGTAGCCAGCGCCACATTTGCACCGGCCATAATGAACTTTATCTGCGCCTTCATGTCGATCTTCTCCTCTGGAAACGGCGTAGTGATCCCCACGATGTCCGCCACAATCAGTGGGCTTGACGCGGCGATACCTGGTCTTAATACCCAGGCCATGTTCTGGTCAGTTGTGATGGGCGCTAACGCCACGCCAATGAGCCCAATGTCCACTGTAGGTGCCAATTCACTGGCGTATTACTCCGCCGCCAGCAACCCCACAGACGCTGAGTTCAAGAAGGCCTTCAACAGGCAGCTGGCAGTAGCCGGCGTGGCCATGGTGTGGTCTACCATTGCCGGAGCCCTGGGCATGTTCGCTATGTTCAACTGGTAAGGCAATAACAAATAAAATATTTTAAAGCAAAGGAGTCAGACAATGAAAATAACAAATATCTACACCGAGACATACCGCTGGCCAAAACCTCAGGTAGTCACCAGCGGCCGTGGACGCGGAACTCAACTCTACCAATACAATAATCTGTGCCTTGTGTATGTGGAAACGGACGAGGGCTACACCGGCATAGGCTCCGGTATGAGGGTGGAGCAGTTGGAGCTTTTCAAGGGCTTGCTGATAGGTCAAGACCCGTTGTGCATCGAGCAGCTCTATCAGAAGATGCTGGAGGGAATGCACACCAAGCGCTATGTCACCACTACCTCCGCCATTGACATCGCCCTGTGGGATCTGAAGGCAAAGGTGGCCAACATGCCCTTATATAAGCTCCTGGGAGGAGTTCGCAACAAGCTCCCATGCTATGTAGCTGGCGGTTACTACGCTCCTGGCAAAACCATCCTTGATCTGCAGCACGAGATGGAAAGTTATATGAAAGAGAACGCCAAGGCTGTGAAAATGAAAGTCGGCGGCATGACTCCATATGAGGATGCGCAGCGCGTCCACGCAGTGCGTGATGTAATCGGCCCTGAGACAAAGCTTTTGGTAGACTGCAACTGCGCCTGGAAAATAAATGAGGCTCTGGAATTTGTAGATCTGGTTGAAAAGGACAGGCTCTACTGGTTTGAAGAGCCGCTGGCCCCCAAAGACTTTGATGGTTTCAAAACCTTGGCTGCCCACACCAACATTCCTCTGGCCGCTGGTGAGAGCCTACAGCTTCTGGACGATGAAGTGGCACTCATAGACACCGGTGCTATCGCCTTCTCACAGCCTGATGCCGGCGGCTGCGGCGGCGTAAGCCTAGTGATGAAGCTGGGGCATTACTGTGAAGCCAAGCACATAAACGTGGCGCCCCATGGCAGCCAGCAGGTTCATATACACTTGAACTGCGCCCTCAACAACGCCGTAATAACGGAGTTTTACTCCACTACCTTTAACCATCTGGCATATACCGCCTACAAATACCCTGTACAGATAAATGAGGACGGTACCGTCTCCCCCAGCGAAGCTCCCGGAGCTAACTTTGATATTAACCGTGAAGTTCTGGAGCAATATAGAATCGGCTGATGGAACTGCAAATTGAGACAAGATAAAATTGTATTTTTCACTGTATGCCATGATATAACCGTTCATCCTTCTTACTTTTGCAGGTTCGGCAGAAGAAATTCTGCCGAACCTGCTTTTTTTATAATACCCCTTGACAAATTATACTATGTGTTACATAATATATGCCGACAGGGGGTATGAAATTGGATGCACAATTAAAGCGAGGTCTATTAGACGTGTGTGTTCTCAAGGCTCTCTCCAAAGGCGATTCCTACGGGTATCAGATAGTTAAGGATTTAAGTGGATATGTCTCGATATCTGAATCCACATTGTATCCAATACTTAAGCGCCTTGAGACTGCTCAATGTCTTACGGTCTATTCTGTTGAGCACAACGGGCGTCTGCGCAAATACTACAGCATCACTGAAAACGGACTTGCCCGTATCCAGGAATTCCTGGGAGAATGGGAAGATGTAATGCGGGCTTACCAGTTTATAAAGGAGGACAACTATGTCAAAGAGTGAGTTCTTGTCCCAGCTCTCCCACCGGCTGGGCTATCTACCTTATGAGGAAGTCAAAAAATCGGTGGACTTTTACAGTGAGGCGATAGATGACAGGATGGAAGACGGCGCCACTGAAGAAGAAGCTGTCGCCGCAATGGGCGATCTTGGCACAATTGTGCAGGAGATAGAGGAGTCTCTGCCGCTAGCCACAATCATGCGTCAAAAAGTAAAAGTCACCAGGGAAAAGTCATCCAGCAAAACCATGTGGATAGTTTTGGCCATATGTGGTTCGCCGATTTGGTTGGCGCTGCTTATCTCACTGTTTGCTGTAATAATATCCGCATATATTGTCATTTGGGCACTTATTATTTCGCTCTTTTCAGTGGTGATATCTGTCGCCGCTGGCATCATCGCGGTGATAATAGGCGTCTTTATACTTCCATATCAGTC
>CALXCS010000095.1 GCA_944386875.1 uncultured Oscillospiraceae bacterium | reverse complement strand
CAGCGAGACTACGACTACATCGCCGAAGTCGGCAAGTTCCATGCCGTCATAGGCATAGAGCTCAATGGATGAACCTGTAGAAAATCCGCCCCCGTGTATCCATACCATTACAGGACGATTAGCACCTTTTTCTATGTGCTTTGTCCATATGTTTAAATAGAGGCAGTCTTCGTCTTGTATGTAGTGGTAGTGGGGGACGTTGTACTCGTCATGGGCTATTGGAGTGTGGATCTCCTTACACACGGGACCATAAATAATAGCTTCCTTTGTGCCCTCCCACGGCTCTACCGGCTGCGGCAGATGGAACCGCTTGGCTGTTGCGTACTGTATGCCCCTGAAAAGGAAGACGCCTTCCTCCCACAGACCGCGCAGTTTGCCGGCCTTTGTTTCCACTACAGGGTAGTCGGGATTTGAAATTATAGATCTGGTTAATTTCCTTGGATACATATTCACCGTTCCTTTCTTTTTGTTTTGAAAAAACATCGTGGGAATAATTCCGTTGCTGACTTTAACAATAAAGTTTTTTGATTTAGTTTTCTAACAAAATTATTTTATATTTATATAGTTCTTTTGTCAAGAGCAAAAGGTGTTATAACGTGATTTTTATATATTTTCAATAAACAATTGATTGTGAGTGAATTTTAACAGCAGACCTTTACTTTAGATTGGCAGGAAAAACTCTCAAATATTGGAAGGAAAAATATATTATAGTGCTGAGAAGCCATATCAGCTATCGTATACCCTCATAATGCTCCAGACGGGATTTTTATAATTGTCAGGTTATATGCGAACTATGCCCAAACATTTGACTGCTAAATCTTTCGTGGAGTTATTTGCAGCTTCGCTGTGGGGAAGAGCTATCACGCAGCGAAAGATGTTCCTTTTCGAGGATACTGAACTGTCTGTGAAGGTTCTGAAAGTTGCTGTATGCTTTCAGCATTAGGGGTGAAGACCAGGACACGCCTGATTCTACATATTGACGCAAAGTTTCTCTGGCACCCTCCAGGTCTACTCCAAGGGAATAAAGCCTGGCGGCGGATATAAGCAAAAGGTGATTTCTGTACTCCATTTTGATTGAGATCCTCCATTTGAATAGGACTTGTTGCTGCGTTTTGCCAACAACTATATTATACGCGGCTTAAGCTGAAAAAGCCGGTTTCCAATGGATGGGTAAAATGTTACAGAAATGTTATAATAGACCGGAGAGAGTTGAAAAAAAACTGCGTGTGGGGTAAAATAGGCCAGAGAAAAAATAGGCGCAGCTTTGGGTATTTTGTAAAGGAGATACAGAGTGTCCGAAAAAAGAAAAAATCCTGTTAAAATTGTGAGCCTGATGATGATCATAACCCTGGTGGGAAAAGTGCTGGGGCTTTTGCGGGACAGGCTTTTGACGATAAATTACGGCAGCGGTATGGAAGCCAGCGCATTTTTAACTGCCAGCCGTATACCGAGAGTGTTCTTTGATACTGTTTTTGCCTCTGCTATTTCGGCGTGCCTTATACCTGTTTTCAGCGAATATTTGCAGAAAAAAGGGAAAAAGGACGCCTTTAAATTTGCGGGGAATTTCATAACTGTAATGGCAGTACTGTGCGCCGTACTTACAGTTTTGGGTATGCTGTTTTCCTCGCAGCTTACATCTTTCTTTGCCGATGGGTATGACCAGGAGACTGCAAAGCTATGCGGGTCATTGACTAAAATAATGATGCCGACAGTTTTCTTCACAGGCATTGCATTCTCTTTTGTGGGAGTGCTCCAATCCCTGGATGAGTTCAACGTCCCTGCGGCTATAAGCCTGGTGTCAAACTGTGCAGTGATATTTTATTACCTGACGCTGAATGACCGGTATGGGATATATGGACTTGCGGCGGCATTTCTTGTGGCATGGCTGCTTCAAGCTGTAGTTCAGATTCCGTCGCTGATAAAAAAAGGGTTCAAATTTACCCCCTCGCTGTCACTGAGATCAGACGGTATGAGGCAGGTCTTCAAGCTCATGCTGCCCGTGATGGTGAGCACCTGGGTGCTGCCCATAAATCAGACGATAAATTCCAAGTTCGGCTCAAGGCTCTTTGACGGAGCGGGAGTGACGGCGATTGAATTGGCATACAATTTATATACGGTTATTGCCGGAGTATTTGTACTTTCAGTTACTAACTACGTGTTTCCCAGGTTTTCAAAGGAAAACGCCAGCGGAGATGGGAATGCGTTGAAAAAGACCGTTCGGGATACAATACACACGACAATGCTGATAGTATTGCCGATGACAGCGGGGATGGCTGTGATGGCCCGCCCAATAGTTGACTTCATATACGGCGGAGGGGCGTTTGACGCTTTTTCCGTGGATATCACATCCCGCGCTCTTATGGTGATGTCTCTGGGGATGATAGGATATGCCGTCCAGTCGGTGCTGTCCAGGGTATACTTTGCTGCCAAGGATGGAAAGACGCCGCTTATTGCCGGTGCGGTGTCTATTATTTCCAATATCCTGATTTGCTGGCTTCTTACAGACCGGCTGGATGTGGCGGGGATAGCTGCTGCATCCTCAATATCATTTACAGTTAACGGAATCCTGCTGCTGGTGCCGCTAAGACGAAGAAAACTGAATTTTGCTGACAGGGGATTTTTGCTGGATATGGCGAAAATTGCGGCGGCGACAATTGTGATGGCAGCAGGAGCGTATATTACATGGCGCTGGCTTAATGGTTTTGCCGGCAAGCTGACGACGCTTGTGGTGCCTATTTTAGCCGGATTTATACTCTATTTTACAATGGCGTTTATCCTGCGCCTTCCGGAGTTGAAGTTGGCTGCAGATTTTGCAAAGAAGAAACTTGGGAAGGAGTGATGCAAAGTGGGAAACATATTCAGCGGGAGCTTGATTTTCCGGGGTATCTCTGCTGCTGCCAGGTGGGTAGACAGACAGTGGGACAAGAGCTACTTGGCCTTTGCGGTTGCCGGCGGAGAGGAAAAAAGCTCTGGTGCAGCCGGCCTCCTTACAAAGCTGGCTCTGTGGTTTCATAGGCTTCTGTGTACAATATTCAAATTTCTTAGATTAGACAAAGCGCTTCGCGGCTCAGTTTTTTGCAGGACATATTTTTGGTGTGCATTGGCTGTGGCGGCGGGGCCGGTACTGCCGACGGCGCTTTCAGCTGTACTGGTACTGATAGGGTTTGCCTCTCTGGCTGCGCGGTTTGCCCTGGACAGAGAGCGCAGGGCAGTGTATTCACCCCAGAACAAATGGGTATATCTTTATGCGCTTATTTATCTGATATGTTCATTTACGTCCGTTACCTTTTGGGGAAGCATCGGCGGAGGCCTGCTCACTTCATCTTTTATAGTGTTTTCAGTATTGCTGCAGAATGCAGTGGATACAAGAGCGCAGCTCGACAGGCTGATTTACCTGATGATAGCTGCGGGAGCGTTTGTGGCTGCTTACGGATTGCTACAGGTTGTCCTTGGGGTTGAGAGTACTACAGACTGGATTGATGAGGACACATTCTCGTCGCTGACGCTCAGAGTGTACTCCACCTTTGGAAACCCAAATGTTCTTGCCGAGTACCTGTTGCTGGTTATACCTCTTGCGGTTGCAGGGACATATACGGCAAAGAGATATGCAGGGAAGATTATGTCGTGCCTTGCGGCTCTTGCTATGATAGTCTGTATGCTCCTTACCTATTCAAGAGGCGCCTATCTGGGACTGATATTTTCCGCTGCTGTTTTTCTCGTTCTCCTTGACCGGAGATTTATTGTTGTAGGCGCAGCCGGACTGGTGGCGCTGTTCTTTGTAATGCCGGATTCGATAATAAGCCGTTTTACCAGCATACTTGATATGACCGACAGCTCCACGTCTTACAGGATATCAATATGGATGGGGACTATCGCCATGTTGAAAAATTACTGGTTTTGCGGTGTGGGCACCGGCCTTTCGGCCTTCAGCAGGGTATACCCGCTATACAGCTACAACGCCGCAAGCTCACAGCATGCGCATAATCTTTACCTGGAGATAATGTGTGAGACGGGTATAAGCGGAATTGCAGTATTCGTGATACTGATATGTTCATTTGTACGCAACACGGCGTCTGCGCTTAGAAGGACAATTGATAAACACACAAAAATTCAGCTTATAGCCGTGCTCTCCGGAGCCAGCGGCTTTTTGCTCCAGGGTATGACGGACCATTCTTTTTACAATAACAGGGTAGCGTTTACTTTCTGGGTCCTTATCTCCATAGGCGCCATGCTGTCAAAAAGCTGGGATGGGCAAAAGGTGAGCAAATGATAGATATACTGAACATAATAAGCGATACAAATATTGGGGGCGCGGGCAGAGCTGTGCTGAACTACCTGCAATATATGGACAGGACCGCTTTTTCGGCTAAGGTAGTCGTGCCAAAAGGGAGTTTGCTTATTGGGCCTGTCCGCAGCCTGGAGGTGCCCGTAATAGAGATAGACGCTATGGCTGACAAGTCATATGACAGAACGGCAATCAGAAAACTTATGGGGATAGTTTCAAGAGAGGATCCGGACGTTGTTCATACACACGGGTCTCTATCAGGGAGAATAGCGGGAAAAAGGTGCGGGAAAAAAGTCGTATTTACAAGACATTCGGCGTTTCCTTTCCCCAGCTATGTGTGCAAAACGCCTCTGAGGTTAGTGTACAAATACCTTTATGAACATTATTCTGACAGAATAATTGCAATTTCCCCTGCCGGGGCAAAATTGATGACAGATGCCGGTATTTCATCAAAGAAAATATCTGTTATGATGAATGGGGTCTCGCCGGTTCAGAGAGACCAGTGCAAAGCCGAAGCCCTGAAGAAACGATACGGTATTCAAGATGGGGACTTTGTAATTGGAATCCTTGCAAGAATAGAGGAGTATAAAGGACATATGGATGTCCTGGAGACGCTGAGGATACTGAGAGAGCGGGGCAGACAGGTAAAGCTGATAATAGCAGGGACCGGCGCCTTTGAGACGCAGGTGCGCCAAAGGACGAGAGAGCTTGACCTTGATGACTTGGTTATATTTACTGGGTTTGTTGAAGACGTCTCCCAGGTGCTCAGTGCAATGGATTTGCAGGTCAATGCCTCTTATGTCTCTGAGACTTCAAGCCTGTCGCTGCTGGAGGGGATGAGCATGGGATTGCCAATGGCGGCAGCCGACTGCTGCGGAAACCCGTGGATAGTGGACCAGGGAATTTCAGGATACCTGTTCCCGCCCAGGGATGCGGAAGCGCTGGCCGACATAGTTGAAAAGCTTATGGACGACAGGGAGCTTTTAAAAAGGCTTGGACAAGGTGCATTAAAAACTTATAACGAACGGTTTACAGGTCAGATTTATGCTAAGATACTTGAAGACATATACAGGGACGTTTTGACCGATGGAAGTGAGGAATAACAATGGCAAAAGATAGAAAAAACAGGAAAATATTTAATCTGTTTGATATAATCGTAATTGTGATTATTATCGCCTTGGCAGGACTGCTGTTTTTTATAAGAGAGGGAAGAGACGCACAGGAATCTACAAGCGCCGGTACAGTGAGATATACGTTGGAGCTTGTTGGCATGCAGAACGGATCGGCAGATCTTATCCAAGAGGGCGATCAGCTGGTGGATAAGGTTAAAAAGTACGATATAGGTACAGTGGTGTCCGTGGAAGTTACGCCCACATACAGGCAGGCATACGACTATGTTAACGGCGGCCTGATAGAGAGCCTTGTGGATGACCAGCAGACGGCCGTGATAGTTGTCGAGGCGGACTGTACAGAGAGCTCATCACAGATAACGGTTGACGGCGGATATGTTATCAGAGCGGGGCTTACTGCCAGCGTACGCGGGCCTGGATACTGGGGAACAGGTTATATTATTTCGGTGGATAGAGGGGAGTGAGCCCAGTGAAGAGAAAATTTATCGATGAAAAAGGTCGCTTCTTTGGTGTTGCCAGCATAATTGATATAGTTGTGGTCGCTGTGGTAATTGTACTGGCTGCGGCTGTGTATATGCGCTTTTTTGCCAATGAAGAATCAGTAACAGAGGCCGCCGGCAGCACTTTTACTTATGAGATAAAAGCGAGAGCAGTCCGCCAGGAAGTGGCCGATATGATAAAAGTTGGGGATCAGCTTTATGACGAGGAGAACAGGTACTACATCGGCGATGTTGTAAATGTCAGCGTAGAACCTGCTGTCCAGCAGATGGTGCTGTCTGACGGGACATATGTAAACGCTCCTGTGGAAAACAGGTATGATGTATATATAGAGGTGGAGACACAAGGGCTTATATCTAACGGCAGATATTACGCGGAAAGGTCCTATGAGGTCAGCGTAAACGAAGGAATACAGTTTTTAAGCAAATATGTCTCAACGTCTGGTGTAATCTGGTCAATTGAGGGGCTGGGGTGAGAGTTCTGTGAGAATCCTGATGGCGACTATGGGGCTGGACATAGGCGGGGCGGAGACCCACATTGTAGAGCTGGCAAAAGAACTGAAACGTCAGGGGCACGATATTGCGATCGCTTCAAATGGCGGAGTATATGTCCAGGAGATAACATCTGCTGGAATACGCCATTACAACGTGCCTATGAACAAGCGCAGCGCGCCGCTTATGCTTAAATCAGCCTGTCTGTTGAAAAAAATAATTAAAATAGAAAAGCCTGATGTGGTGCACGCCCACGCAAGGATTCCTGCGTTTATATGCGGTTTTTTGCAGCGGGGCATGAAATTTCCATTTGTCACCACTGCCCATTGGGTGTTTGACACCGGAGGAGCTCTCAGGCGGCTGACAAATTGGGGAGATAAAACAATCGCCGTTTCTGACGATATACGTGAATACCTTATTAAAAATTACGATATTCCTGACAGGGATATTTTTGTAACTATAAACGGAATAGATACAGATAAGTTCTCGCCCAACTTATCTGGGGAAAAGGTACGCGGCGAGTTTGGCATACCTGCAGGAACTCCGGTTATATCCCATGTCAGCAGGCTTGATGAGAGCCGTGCGCTGGCGGCCAGGTACCTTATTGACATTGCCGGAGATGTTGCCTCCAGTATTAAAGGTGCGGTTATCCTCATTGCGGGAGGCGGCGATGTGTTTGACGAGCTTAAGAAAAAGGCTGACAAGGTTAACGACTCCCTGGGGTACAAATGTATTATAATGACCGGCCCCAGAACCGATATAAATGAAATAGTTGCTGCCGGAGACATTTTTGTGGGAGTATCAAGGGCTGCCTTAGAGGCGATGTCGGCGGCAAAGCCTGTGGTAGTGGCAGGCAACGAAGGGTATATGGGTGTTTTTGTGCCTGAAAAGTTGAATACAGGCATTGAGGGAAACTTCTGCTGCCGAGGCTGCGGAGAAATTGAGAGGGAGAGCTTTCTGAACGATACAGTCAGTTGCTTGCGGCTATCGGAAGACGAAAAGAAAAAACTGGGGGCGTATGGGCGCGCTGTTGTCCAGGAACATTATTCTGTAACGCGCATGGCAAGAGATGCGATGGATGCGTATAACGCCGCTGTACGGCCAAGAGAGATCGTGATGAGCGGATACTATGGCTTCGGAAATGCCGGAGATGAAGCGATACTTGAATCTGTGTATGACAATATTATGAGGATAGACAGCAATTCAAGAGTTACTGTTTTATCGAAGGACCCTGAGACTACAATGCGGCTATATAACTGCAACGCTGTGCCCAGATTTGACCCCCTGAAAATTCGAAGGGCCATTAAACGCTGCGGCGTTCTCATATCCGGGGGGGGGAGCCTGCTTCAGGATACCACGTCCACCAGGAGCATACTCTATTATCTGACGATAATAAGAATGGCGGAGAGAATGCGAAAGAGGGTAATACTGTACGCTAATGGTATTGGGCCTGTATCAAAGCCGAAAAACAGGAGGCTTGTCAGGAAGGCCGTAGAAAGAGCGGACGCCGTATCCCTCAGAGATCCGGACTCGCTTAGAGAACTGCGTGCTATGGGCGTAACCAGGGATGACATTCTGGTTACGGCAGATCCTGTCTTTATGCTTCCGGAGCCTGGAAGTGAACGGATAGACGGTATACTGGCAGATGCAGGGGTGCCCAGCGGGAAATTTATAGCCGTATCTGTCAGGCCGTGGACAGGCGAAGAGGAATTCTGCAGGAAAATTGCAAAAGTCTGCGATGAGCTAAGCGGGAAATACGGTGTCAATGTGCTTATGGTATCAATGCAGCAGCAGAGTGATGAACCTGTGGGACGAGCCATTGCATCGATGATGAAGTCTAAAGCATATATTTTACCCGGCGGTTTGCGCCCTCAGGAAATAATGGGTGTTATCGGCAAGAGCGAGCTGGTGCTCTCAATGCGTCTGCACTCCCTTATCTTTGCCGCGAGAATGGCTACGCCCGCAGTAGGACTGGTATATGATCCAAAAGTGAAAGCGTATCTGGAACTTTTCTCAATGCCTTCAGCTGGCAATCTATCGGAACTGGACGTTGACGGAGCGGTCGGTGTGGTATCCGATATAATGGATAATCTTGAGCCAATAAAAGACAGCTTGACAAAGCGGCGCGATGAAGTGCTAAAGATGGCGGCTGGTAACGATGAATTGCTGAGACGTTTTTTATAAGTTTAAAAATGACAGAGCTGTTTCATTAAAGTGACTGCTGACCGGAGCCGGAAAGCGATCTGATAGTAAGTTATTAGTCGGAGGTAAATATATAATGTCAATTGAGAGAGTTAGAGAACATCTGAAAAAATTCGGAGCAGATGGCAGGATAAAGGAGCTGCAGGAGTCCAGCGCCACTGTTGAGCTTGCGGCTGCTGCACTTGGATGCGAGGGCAGACGCATTGCAAAAACGCTGTCGTTTCACGTGGGTGATAAGGTGGTGCTGATTGTTGCCGCTGGTGATGCCAGAGTAGATAATCCCAAATATAAAGCGAGATTTGGTACAAAGGCAAAGATGCTTTCCCCACAGGAGGCCCCAGAGCTTATAGGGCATGCGGTGGGGGGCGTATGCCCCTTTGGCGTTAAAGACGGTGTGGAAGTTTATCTTGACGAATCATTAAAACGGTTTGATACTGTCTTTCCGGCGTGCGGGAGCTCCAACAGCGCGATTGAGGTGACACTGCCGGAGCTGGTAGAATATTCGGGCAGCCTGGGATGGGTGGATGTCTGCAAACTTCCTGAATAAGGCGTCTGAAACTCTACCGATAGGCAACAAAGGGTTAGATATTGTTGATAATAAAAATCCGCTGCCGGACATTTTGTCCGACAGCGGATTTTAAAATACAAATGTAAAAATACTTCAGCGCTTATTTATAAAGAGGGAAACGGGAGCAGAGATCATTGACCCTCTGCCTGGTCTCTTCAGCAGTACCGTCGTAATCCTTAACAGTGTTGGCTATGCAGTCGGCAATTACAACCATTTCATCTTCGCCAAAACCGCGAGTGGTTACGGCCGGAGTACCTATCCGGATGCCGGAAGTGACAAAGGGCTTCTCTGGGTCGTTTGGAATAGCGTTTTTGTTAACTGTGATATAGACAGAGTCAAGACGCTTTTCCAGCTCTTTGCCTGTTACACCGGTGCCACGGAGATCTGCAAGCATCAAATGGTTATCGGTACCGCCGGATACAAGGTTAATGCCGCGTGACATAAGCTCTTTAGCCAGCACAGAGGCGTTGTGTACAATCCGCTTCTGATATTCAGCAAATTCTGGCTTAAGAGCTTCGCCAAAGCAAACAGCCTTAGCGGCAATAACATGCATAAGCGGCCCACCCTGGGTACCTGGGAATACGGCTTTGTTGAAAAGTTTTCCCAGTTCAGGGTCGCGAGAAAGTATCATTCCGCCTCTAGGACCGCGAAGAGTCTTGTGAGTAGTTGTAGTTACTACGTCGGCATAGGGAATGGGACTCTGATGCTCGCCTGTGGCAATAAGGCCGGCAATGTGAGCCATATCTACCATAAGGCGCGCGCCGCACTTATCGCTTATCTCTCGGAGCTTTGCAAAGTCTATTGCCCTGGGATATGCGGAAGCGCCTGCGACGATGAGTTTCGGCTGCTCTTTCATGGCAAGATCATAAAGCGCGTCATAATCTATGCGCCCAGTGTCAGGCGATACGCCGTAAGGGACAAAGTTATAATATTTACCGGACAGGTTGACAGGTGAGCCGTGGGTCAGATGTCCGCCTTCGGCAAGGCTCATTCCCAGAACCTTGTCACCTGGAGTCAACAGTGCAAAATACACTGCAGTATTGGCCTGGGCGCCGGAATGGGGCTGTACATTGGCGTATTCAGCGCCGAATAGCTTTTTGGCCCTTTCGATAGCTATGGTCTCAACCTGATCCACATATTCGCAGCCGCCGTAATAACGCTTGCCGGGATAGCCCTCTGCATACTTATTTGTAAGCACGCTTCCCATGGCGGCCATTACAGCCGGAGACACGTAATTTTCAGAGGCAATAAGCTCGATATTACGCATCTGGCGCTGGAGTTCAAGGCCCATTGCATCCGCTACATCAGGATCTGAATTCCTGACAAAACCAATTGAGTCAATAAGATCAGAGTACATAACTTTATCCCCTTTATAAAATGTTATTATCCTTTGTGATAGAAAAGCACACCGAGGCATTTTGGCCCGCAGTGATTTGAAATAGTACAGCCTGCCATAGTCCTGAGGACCTCTTTGAATGGACCGCAGTCTCTCACTAATGCTTCTACTTTGTCGATGAATTCCATATCAAATCCGTCGGAATATGTGATGAATATTCTGTTGTAATCTATGTCGGCCTTGCCGCGGAGCCTGTCCTCAACGTACTTTAGAATGGATTTTTCAATGGACCCTCTGTACTTTTTACCAACGCCCATATTGCCGTTTTTGACTTCGATGCACGGCTTTAGGGAAAGCAGATTTGCGCCTAAAGCGGCAACGGCGCTGCAGCGGCCTCCGCGCCGGAGAAAGTCAAGGGTATCAAGCACAAAGCTTACATCAAGAAGGTTTTTCTTTTCGTCCAGCCGCGCTTTTATATCAGAAGCCGGAGTACCGGAAGCGGCCATAACGGCGGCGTCCAGAACTAACTGACCAATGCCGGTGGAAAGGTTCCTTGAATCCACTATGTATACATTGTCAAGATCTTCGGCGGCGATAAGCGCGTTCTGATAACAGGCGGACATATCGCTGCTGATGGTAAAATGAATAACGGCGTCGTATTCTGTCAGATATTGAGAGAAGCGCTCCAAGTAATCAGCTACGTTTACGGCAGTTGTGCTGCCTATACCGCCGCCAGTGCGGACGTGCACAAATATGTCGTGGGGTGTGACGTCAATTCCGTCTCTCAAAGGCTTTGAATCGAGAACAACGCATAGTGGGAAAATACCAATATCGTATCTGTCTATAAGCTCTTTCGACAAATCGCAGGTGCTGTCGGCAGTTATCTTTATTTTCATATTATCCTCCGTTATATGGATCGTCCCGCGGTGACGCGGTAGTCATTTGCCGCAAGATAGTTAAACAAGTATACCATATTTATGGGGGAAAAGTAAAGTGGCCGGATTGCCCAGAAAAGCAAAGGGCGCAAAATGGAAAACCATTATGCACCCCGCAAATTGCAAATATTCAGTTACTGAGCGATCTCTTCATAAACAGAGACGCGCTTCCTATTCCTGTCAATGTGTTCAAAACGAACCTTGCCGCTGACTAAAGCAAAGAGAGTATCATCTTTGCCTTTACCCACATTTACACCAGGATGAATTTTTGTGCCGCGCTGACGGACAAGTATATTGCCGGCCAGGACATATTGACCATCGGCCCTCTTGACGCCGAGACGCTTGGACTCGGAATCACGACCGTTTTTGGTAGAACCCATTCCTTTTTTATGTGCCATTTGGTTTACACCTCCAAAATCCAGAGTCTTTTAAAGCTCAAAAGGTCAAGCAGAGATGGACTCTATCTGAACCTTTGTGTAGGGCTGCCTGTGCCCCTGCTTGCGGCGGTAATTCTTTTTGGCGTGCATCTTATAAACAATTATTTTCTTTGACTTACCGCTCTTGATGATAGTTCCCGACACGGAAGCTCCGGCTACAGAAGGCTTTCCTATGTTAATGGTTCCATCATCGCCGATAACCGCCAGGACTTTGTCAAAAGTAACGGTAGAACCATCCTCCTGGGGCAGCTTGTCCAGATAGAGAATATCTCCTTCACTTACGCGGTACTGTTTTCCGCATGCCTCAATTATTGCTGTCATTGTCTTCACCTCTTAAATGTAGAGACTCGCTCTTGCAGGCGGATAAAAATCACTTAGGGGCCCGCTCAAAGCGGCTTAAACAGTTTATCATCAGAAATCTGTAAAGTCAACAGTTTTATTCGTCTTTAACAACTATTTATATATTTGAACACGGACACGCAGCCGCCCCTTTTTAGTTTCACGACTTATGCCCCTGTATACAAATCTGCCAAACCCTCTCACGGAGACAACGGCGCCGTCGTCTAACTGTGAGGACGAGGAATGGGCAAGCCTGCCGGAAAGAAAAACCTTTTCATTGGAAATCAGAGTCTGGGCTTGAGAACGTGAGAGTTTGTATATTGCGGATATTATAGCATCCAGGCGCTCTGAAGACACGACAATTTCGGTTACTTCTGGAGGAAGAGTGACTATTTCCGGAGCATTGGACAGAGAGCAGCGGACAGAGGTGTGCCGTACGCGCTCAAGCTGCCTGGAGATATACTCGGAGATTGTGGACAGGCAGAAAACATAACCGACATTTTCGTGGATAATTATATCCCCAAGCACCTCACGGCGTATGCCAAGTGAGAGAATAGAACCAAGAAAATCTCGATGTGTGAGCTTGTCGGCAAACTTCTGCATCAGAGGTTCGATTTTAACACAGGAGATTGGCGCATCTTCTGCCCAGCCGCAGAATTCCTCGCTGCCGAAGGCTGCGATTTTTCGCTCGGCAGAGGGGAAACCACCGTGAAGCGAAACAGGCACATCTAGATGCATACTCAGGAGGATATCTTGCTCATATAGCGTGAGGAACTCAGAAAATTCCCAGCATCCGCGCGAGAATGAGCGCCTGGCTAGATCCTCCATTCTGTTTTGAAAGAGTGAAATGTTTTCCATAAAAAAATACCACTCAGCACATTATTTTGTATCATTTGTATCATTTGAGGAAGAGGACTCGGACTTTTTGCACCTCTCCTTTTTTATGGTGAGATATCCGGCGGCTGATGAAAAAAGCGCTCCGGCAGAATCAACTATAAGGTCCCA
>CALXCS010000094.1 GCA_944386875.1 uncultured Oscillospiraceae bacterium | reverse complement strand
CCCACAGAGAACCTAAGGCAAGGGCAAAACAGAAGGAGAACACAGCAACAAACAGAGGTGACAACGACATCCTCACGTGCTCATCACGGTTGAGAAATGTTACAACAGAAAAGCCGAGGGCGCCCAGTGAAATGGCTGAGAAGCTGTGGAGCATCACGTCCCAATATTTAAAACGGTAGAAAAAATGCCAAACTTCGCCTAAATATATTGCAAAGTATAGGAATATGACGTATGCGGCATACACGGATGAGGGTATGTGCACAGTAAGCTTTTTTGCAATAAAGGATGGCAGAAACATTAAAATAATCCCAAGCAAGCACTGGAGAGACATAACGATATAATCTGTCAGGCTGCGCCCTCCGGATGCAGAGAAGCCGCCGCCTAATGTTAACATCCTGATCACAAGCAAAAGAATTGTTACGACAAAAGTACCTAGAATAAAGAAAAATATGTGTCTGTCGCGTTTTTTGCGGCGTTCTGGTGTCATTGACTTTCTGTGGCTACTCATTTGGCCCTCCGTTGAGATGATGTGATGATTATAACCGGTACAAAACATCGTTGTCAAACCTACAAATATTCTTTTTGGCACAGCAGTTAAAATTAATGAAGAGTGGGCCTGACGGCGACAACTTAACCAAATCTTCCGGCTTATCTCTGCCATTGACATTTAAAGTGAACAAAACTATAATTTATAATGAGATAGAATAATAAATGATAAAGAATTTGCAAAGGAGGACGGCGGATGAAACTGACATTTATCGGAGCCACCCATGAGGTAACGGGCAGCTGCACGCTGCTGCAGGTGGGAGGCCATAATATACTTATTGACTGCGGTATGACGCAGGGAATTGACGCTTATGAGAATGTGGAATTGCCTGTGGGCGCCAACCAGGTGGAGTGCGTTTTGCTGACACATGCGCATGTTGACCACTCCGGACATCTGCCACTTTTATATAAGAACGGATTCAGAGGCACTGTCTACGCTACAGATGCCACGTGCAGCCTTTGCGAAATAATGCTCCGTGACTGTGCCCACATTCAGATGTCAGAGGCAGAATATAAGACGAGAAAGGCGCGAAGGGCGGGAGAACCTGATGTTGAACCGCTGTATGATCTCAACGATGCCCAGGGGGTTCTGGACCTTATGCGCCCGTGCAGGTATGATCAGCCTATCCAGGTAAACGAGAATATGGCTATACGCTTTACAGATATAGGCCATCTTTTGGGCAGTGCGTGTGTTGAGGTGTGGCTGCATGAAGACGGAGTCGAAAAGAAGATAGTCTTCTCAGGAGATGTTGGAAACACAAATCAGCCCATAATAAATGATCCTAAGCCGGTAGAAAAAGCGGATTATGTTATGATTGAGTCCACCTACGGTTCCAGACTTCATGGTGAGAGACACGAGTATCTGAATACTCTGGCCAATTTTATACAGACGACGCTGGACAGAGGGGGCAATGTGATAATCCCATCGTTTGCAGTGGGACGTACACAGGAAATACTCTATTTTATAAGAGAGATTAAAAACCAGAACATGGTTACGGGCCATGGAAGTTTTCCCGTATATGTGGACAGCCCTTTGGCAAATGAGGCCACCAGCGTATTTATGCAGTGCGATATGTCTTACTTAGATGAGGAGACCCGCGCAGTCATGGCTCAGGGAATTAACCCGCTGGTGTTTGACGGGTTGAATTTAAATATTACCACAGAGGAATCAAAAGCCCTGAACTTTGATATGGAGCCAAAAGTCATTATTTCTGCCAGCGGTATGTGCGATGCCGGAAGAATACGCCACCATCTGAAATACAATCTGTGGAGACCGGAGTGCCTGATACTCTTTGTTGGATATCAGGCGGAGGGCACAACAGGACGGGCTATATATGACGGCGCAAAATCTGTTAAGCTTTTTGGGGATGAGGTTGCAGTTAACGCTCAGATAGGCTTGCTGCCGGGAGTCAGCGGACATGCGGACAAACAGGGACTGCTCAACTGGATGTCGGGCTTTACAGAAAAGCCGCAGATGGTTTTTGTAAACCATGGCGATGACAGCTCCTGCACGGAATTTGTAAGGTGCCTGCAGGAAGAACACGGCTATAGGGCTTTTGCACCGTTTTCCGGCACGAGTTTCGACCTGGCCACTGGCGAATTTATTGAGATCACTCAGGGAGTGCCTGTTAAGAAGAAACAGCAGAGCGCAGGTAAGTCAAAAGCTAACAACGCATACTCAAGACTTTTGGACGCAGTTGAGAAGCTTTCAAAAGTCGCCAAGGACAGCCAGGGAATGGCAAATAAAGACCTGCTGAAGTTTGCAGGACTTATTGACAGCCTGGCGGAGAAATGGAAGAAATAGAACGTACGGCATTTTCCACTGCAGCAGAGCTAAAGGCAGACAGAGACATGAACGCCAGATCTTGTCTCTGCCTGCCTTATGAATATGCCCTGACCGGCTGCAAAACCGGAAAGGCTTAAACTACGTATAAACTTTAATTTATACTAAAAACGAATATAGTAAAAGGGTACATTAAATATATTCAATTGAAACAGCTTCAGACTGCGCGCCTTGGATTGGATCTGCGGCTTGTATTATGGAACCGATATCCCTAAGAGGAAGACCGGGGAAATCTTTCAATTTCAGATTACGGGAAGAGATGAATGCCCTTATTGCATCGCAGTCCGGATGTGATTCCAGACTGCCGTTAAAAATGACTTCACTGCCGATACGGCCGGAAGCTCCGCCTATAAATCCGTATTTATACCCTGGCAGCTCCACATAGCCGGGGCTTACCAGAAGGACGTGAACATCGTTGTAAACTGACAGGGCGGCTGCTATTCCGCGGTCTGACGTGATGATTGAGCAGCTGTCCACCACGACACATGAACACTTTGCATACCCTTGACGGACATTAACCAAATTGAGCCCAATTTTCGCAGCTTCTGAGAGTATACGGGGGGATGTTATGTCCAGACGATGGATAAGATATTTGCCTATAACCGCAGCGCAAAATGCTGCATGGCCAGGGTAACCGCCGCAGAGGACTGAATCTGAAAATACAATAGGAGAGTTTGGCAGGGCGCCCATCTTGCACATAATGAGGTCGGGATGGGAGCTTACAGCTTTCTCAAGCTGAGGATTTTCGGAAACGGCAGCCACATTGTACCCAGCGCATTTTATATATTGACACAATTCGGTATATGCCTGGCAGGAGACATAGACTGTACTCATATTTATTGCCCCTTTCGTATATGTTAAATTTATATCTGGGCTTACCGATATGTCAATGCATCGGAGCCAGCTAAATTTAATAATATGTCTGACTTTTATATATGACAGAAGATGTAAGTGTTGGCTAATAAAATTGTGAAATAATTATCAAGTAGACCTTTTAAATTTTGTAAGTGTGTGTTATAATGCATTGAGCGAATGCCCAATTTCGACATTCAGCTTAGAGGTTTTGGATGTCTCACACGAAGGAGGAGTTTCAGTGGCTAAAGTCAAAACAAGTATCCCGTTTGCAGGGACAGCTGAGCAGGAGGCCAAACTCAAGGAGGTCATAGCTGCAGAGAAGGATGTCCCAGGTGCTCTTATGCCGGTTCTTCAGAAGGCACAGGACATATACGGGTATCTTCCAATAGAAGTCCAGACAATGATCGCGGAAGGACTTAATATACCTCTGGAAGAGGTGTATGGTGTTTCTACTTTCTATACGCAGTTTGCTCTTAATCCGAAGGGTAAATATAAAATTTCGGTGTGCCTTGGCACAGCCTGCTATGTAAAGGGTTCCCAGACCATACACGATAAGATTTCTGAGGTGCTGGGAATAGAAGAGGGCGGATGCACAGCAGACGGACGCTTTTCACTTGAGTCCTGCCGCTGCGTTGGCGCCTGCGGACTTGCCCCAGTAATGATGATAAATGATGATGTGTACGGCCGCCTTACGCCGGACATGGTCAAGGGAATACTGGACAAATATAATTAAGGGGCCGCTTTATGAAGATCAAGCTTGTCAAACAGCTACTTGATGCCAAAGTCGTATGCGGAGAAGACATGATGGATACAGATGTGTGTTCCGCCTGCGGCAGCGACATGATGAGCGACGTGCTGGCGTATGTAAAGGATCAGGCTGTATTATTGACTGGCCTTATAAATGAGCAGGTGATACGCACTGCCGCGATGATGGATATGAAGTGCATCGTTTTCGTACGCAATAAGCGGCCGACGCAGGAAATGGCTTCTTTGGCGGAGAATAATGGTATAGCAGTATTGACCACTCATCTTCGGATGTTCGAGGCTTGCGGAAAGCTTTATGAGGCAGGGCTCAATAGGGATGGTGCGGTAAATGCCTGAACCTCTGAAATTTACATATGATATAAACGGAGAAAACTTTGCCTCTGCTGGTGAGGCCTCCATGCAGATAAAAAAGGAGCTCCGCTCACTGGGGTTTGACCCGCAGACCATAAGGCGCGTGTCAATCGCCATGTATGAGGGAGAGATAAACATGGTTATACACGCAGGAGGCGGTGTTGCGGAGGTTCTGGTGAGCCCGGACAATATAGAGATTATTCTCACTGACCATGGCCCTGGAATACCGGATATTGATTTGGCGATGCAGGAGGGATACTCTACTGCGCCGGACGCAATCCGCTCCATTGGCTTTGGAGCAGGCATGGGGCTTCCTAATATGAAAAAATATACTGATGAGATGGTGATTGAATCTAAGGTCCAGGAAGGGACAAAGGTGTTTATGAGGGTCGATGTAAAATAAAGTGCGGCCCGTGAGGTGATATGGGGAATTATAACCACTCAGTGCTGCTTGACATTGAAAAATGCAAGGGCTGCACCAACTGCCTCAAGAGGTGTCCAACGGAGGCTATACGTATCAGGGACGGTCATGCACAGATAAACTCAAATAGATGCATAGACTGTGGAGAGTGTATCCGTATATGCCCATACAACGCTAAAAAGGCCGTAAGCGACAAGCTTGAGAGGTTACAGGAATTTAAATATAAGATAGCGCTGCCGGCGCCAAGCCTTTATGGTCAGTTCGACAATTTAGATGATATAGATTATCTGCTTCAGGGGCTTCTGGACTATGGGTTCGATGAGGTGTTTGAAGTTGCCAGAGCTGCGGAAATTGTATCAGGGTATACGCGCAGGTATCTTAAGCTGCCTGGAATAGCAAGGCCAGTTATAAGTTCGGCGTGTCCTGTCATAAGTAGACTTATCGCTCTTCGGTATCCATTCCTCATCGACAATGTGATGCCGCTGAAACCCCCAGTTGACGTGGCTGCACAGTTGGCAAGGGAGGGGGCGCTAAAGGCCCATCCGGAGCTTAAGAGCGAGGACATCGGTGTGTGCTTTATCTCCCCGTGCCCAGCAAAAGTGAGCTATTTAAAAAGCGAAAAAGAAGCGGGTCATGGCGATGTGGACTGCATTGTTTCCGCAAGTGATATCTATTTTGCGATTGTAAATAAGATGGAGCGGAAGCAGGTGCCTATACCAGTCTCAAAAACTGGTATGATTGGTGTTAGCTGGGCTGCAAGCGGCGGTGAGGCGAGCGCACTTTTTAATGACAAATATCTGGCTGCCGATGGCATCGAAAATGTAATTAAGGTGCTGGACAACATAGATAACGGTACATTGCCGAATCTTGAGTTTGTGGAGCTGGATGCCTGTGCTGGAGGATGCGTTGGCGGGGTTATGAATGTGGCAAATCCTTTTATAGCTAAAGCAAGACTCCAATCAATAAGAAGATATCTTCCTGTATCTCAGAATTGGGACTTTTTCAACAGTAAAGACGAGGAAACGGTACCAGACTCCTTCTTCAGTGAAGAGTCACTGGAGTACGAGCCTGACGACAGCCTGGCAGGAGACATGAACGAGGCTTTCAGAAAGAGAGCTGCTATACAGGAAATAGCCGACAGGCTGCCTCAGCTTGACTGCGGCTCCTGCGGCGCTCCCACATGCATGGCCTTTGCCGAGGACATTGTCAGAGGTGAAGCCACTGAGGAAGAGTGTATAGTCAAGATGCGCGATAAGATACAGCAGCTTCTCAAGGGGGAACATAATGACAGTAAGTGAACTTGCAAATGCGGCGGGACTGCAGGTTGTGTCAATGCCGTCGCCAGATGCACCTGTAGAATGTGGCTACGCCGGCGACCTTCTAAGCTGGGTCATGGGCAATGCACAGCAGGGGTGCGCATGGATGACAATAATGACAAACCGCAATATTGTTGCAGTTGCAGAACTTATAGATATGGCCTGCATAATTGTTACTGAGGGAAGCGACATCCCTGACGACGTAGCTGCTTTGGCAAAAGATAAGGGTATAAATGTGCTGGCTACTGAGTTGCCTACGTATGAGATGTGCGCCAAAGTGTCGGGGCTTATATGAGACGTGTGTACTGCGATCTGCACCTTCATTCATGCTTGTCTCCATGCGGTGATGACGCGATGACGCCGGCAATGGCAGCAGGTATGCTGAAAGTTGCCGGAGTAGATGTGGCTGCTCTCACAGATCACAATTCAGTCAAAAATTGTCCAGCTTTTTTTGAAGCGTGCGCCAACTATGGCGTAGAGCCGATAGCCGGTATGGAGCTTACTACCGCTGAGGACATACACCTGGTGTGCCTTTTGGGCACACTTGAATCTGCGCTTGAATTTGGAGACAAGGTTGAGGCAAGACGTGTACGTATAAAAAATAAGCCTGATATATTTGGCAATCAGCTTATAATGGATGCGGAAGATAATGTTATTGGCATTGAAGAGGACTTGCTGCCCAATGCTACAATGCTGTCAATAGAGGAAGCGTTTGAACTGGCGGAGAGCTGCGGAGCCATATGTTATCCGGCGCATATAGACAGGGTGAGCAATGGGATCATCTCTGTTTTAGGGGATTTCCCGCCTAGACCGCCATTCAGACTTGTGGAGTTCAGCAGACCTGAGAATATTGTGCAGTATATGGAAAAGTACCCGCTTCTCAGGAGAACAACACCTCTTTTTGGCTCTGATGCACATTCTCTGGACGCTATTCCAGATGCGTCATTCTATTTGGATGTTGATGACAGCGGCGGCGCTGCCGACGCAGTGTTTAGGTATCTTAACAGGTGCAGGCAATGAAAGAATTATCTTTAAATATACTTGATATAGCTATGAATTCTGTCAAAGCGGGAGCGACTCTGATAGGCATACACATAATTGAAACAGATACGCTCCTGACAGTCGATATTGTCGATAATGGGTGCGGAATGTCACAGAGCACAGTGGAAAAATTGCGTGATCCGTTTTTCACTACAAGGACTACAAGGAAAGTGGGCCTGGGAGTTCCATTTTATGTATTGGCCGCACAGCAGACAGGCGGGGATGTCACAATTACCTCTGTACAGGAACCTGATCCTGCCCACGGCACTGATGTGCATGGAGAATTTCATAAGGACCACATAGACTATACTCCCCTCGGGGACATTGCTTCCACGGTGCTGACGCTTATTCAAGGTTATCCCGACATTGACTTTGAATTTTCCCACGAAGTTGACGGAAAGCATGTAAAATTGTATACTAGGGAAATAAGGGAACAGATAGGCGATATTCCTATAAATAGTTTTGAAATCCTCCATTGGATTCAGGAATATTTAAGTGAACAATATAATAATTAACAATAATTCATAAGTAAGAGAGAGGGAGACGCATGAAATCAATCGAGGAACTTGCCAAGATAAGAGAGCAGATGAAATCGAAGATGGCACTCCGCGAGAGCGAGGGTACAATCCGTGTTGTCGTTGGTATGGCGACCTGCGGCATCGCTGCAGGAGCGAGACCCGTACTTAATACGCTTGTCGAAGAGGTTAATAAGGAAAACCTTACGGACAAGGTCACAGTAACTCAGACGGGATGCATCGGTATCTGCCAGTACGAGCCTGTTGTTGAGGTGTTTGAAGGTGACAATAAGGTAACGTATGTTAAGATGACTTCAGACAAGGCAAAACGCGTTGTCGCTGAACATCTTATGGGCGGAAAGGTTGTTGAAGAATATACCATAGGCGCCAACCAGGCGGTATAACGGAGGGATAAAATGATTCGTTCACATGTTATGATTTGCGGAGGCACCGGCTGTACTGCCTCCGGCAGCAAGCAGCTGCAGGAGACTCTTGCTCAGGAGCTTGAGAAGAAAGGGCTTCAGGACGAGATAAAAATTGTGCAGACAGGATGCTTCGGCCTGTGCGCCCTTGGACCGATAATGATAATATATCCTGAGGGAGTCTTCTATAGCCGAGTAACTGTTGATGATATCCCTGAGATAGTTGAGGAGCATCTTCTTAAGGGCAGAATTGTTCAGCGCCTTGTACACACTGATGAACAGGCTGACCAGGTTGTGACCTCTCTGGCGGACACCAGCTTCTACAAGATTCAGCACCGTGTTGCACTGCGTAATTGCGGCGTTATCAACCCTGAGGACATAGATGAGTATATTGCTATGGACGGATATGCCGCATTGCAGAAGGTACTCACTGAGATGACTCCTGACGATGTTATCCAGACACTTCTTGCCTCTGGGCTGCGCGGCCGCGGCGGCGCAGGTTTCCCCACAGGACAGAAGTGGAAATTTGCAAGGGCATACGATGACGACCAGAAATATGTGTGCTGCAATGCTGACGAGGGCGACCCCGGTGCATTTATGGACCGTTCTGTCCTTGAGGGCGATCCGCATGCAGTCCTTGAGGCTATGACTATCGCGGGATACACAATAGGCGCCTCCCAGGGCTACATATATGTTCGTGCTGAGTACCCAATCGCCGTTAAGCGTTTGCAGATAGCGATCCAGCAGGCCAGAGATTATGGTCTCCTGGGCGACAATATTATGGGTACCGGATTTAAGTTTGATATTGACCTGCGCCTTGGCGCAGGAGCCTTCGTCTGTGGTGAA
>CALXCS010000093.1 GCA_944386875.1 uncultured Oscillospiraceae bacterium | reverse complement strand
AAGGGATATCTTTAGATCCTCGTATTCTTTTGCGATAGAATGATTGTCGTTCAGATAATCTCTGAAGTTTATATAGTTTATCCAATCCATACTATTTGCACGGACAACATGGATAAAATGAGTCTGCAAATCCCCTGCGCCTGTATAAAAGTTCCCGCATGCAAACAAAAGCTGATCTTTGACGGATGGCTGGCTGTTGGGACGATAGAAAAAGCCGTCGGCTTCTAACTCTTCTGTAAAACTGAGGATTTCATCGAAATCGTCAACTGCTAAAGCGATATCTATTATAGGCTTTGCCTTTATGGAAGGTATAGAGGTACTGCCGACATGCTGGATGTCTTTAATTGCGTTGCCTAATATCCGCCTTAAATGATCGATCGTATTTTGAGCTTCAATCTCCCATTGAGCTTCGTGGTCGCACAATTTAACACTTCCGCGTTTTAACCCAATCATCATTCAACCTCCGCTTAGCAATAGAACCACAAACACATGCCTTTATTTAGGCATGCCGCCGTCGGATTCCCAGGCCTCCTCAAGCCAGGGGACCTGGAGCTCTATTTCCTGATCAGTATATACAATATACTTTCTAAACCAGAAAAACACAGTTATTGCCAGGACAATGAGCAGAGCAATTACTATCAGAAAGACGGTGAGGGCAGTTTTCCAGGGATGACGGTTTCGATAAACACGTTTTTCTTTTGAAGACATGGCTTAAAGGCGCCCTTCCTCTATATCTGATAGGAGAGAGACGCGCCTTTCATGCCGCCCGCCGTCAAAACATGAGGACAGGAAAGTGTCCACAATCTTTAATGCCAGGCCTCTGCCTACTACCAATGCCCCTAATGCCAGAATATTAGCGTTATTATGACGGCGCGTCATCTCGGCGCAGTAGCAGTCTGTACACAGCGCGGCGCGTACTCCCTTGACTTTGTTGGCCGCAATGGAGATGCCAATACCGGTGGAACAGATAACGATTCCAAAATCGCATTTTCCATCAGCCACAGCATGGGCTGCTGCGGCGCCAAAAACGGGGTAATCGCAGCTGTCTGTGGAATAAGTGCCGAAATCCTCGTATTCGTAACCCTTTTCAGACAGATGCTCTTTTACATACTGCATAAGTTCAAAGCCGCCGTGGTCACAAGCAAGAGCAATTTTCATGTTAGCCTCCTGTTATATATCTTTATATTTTAATAAATTCCGGTTTGTGGTCTTTAAATATAGCGATAAAGTTAAAGCCAGCCTGACGCAGAAGGTCATATGCCTCTCTTATGCCGCACCCAGCGTGTTCGGCTGTATGGGCGTCAGATCCGGCAGTTACTATCTCACCGCCGCACTGGCGATATAATTTGAGGACTTCAAGGTTAGGCACAAAGTCGCCATATGCGTCTATGAGAGACGATGTGTTGACTTCAATACCTACTCCGTTTTCAACAGCAGCATGAAAAACTTCCTTTAGCTGATCGGAAAAGTCCATCATGTTGAACGACTTACCCTGTCTGGCCATGTATTTGTGCATGTATCCGATATGGCCCAGAACATTGCAAAGACCGGACTTTGCAAGTTCAGCATATTCGTAGAGATACTCACCGATAGTTGGGCGAAACTCATCTATAGGAGGATATTCAATATAGTAAAAGTCGTTGGAAGTTCTTAAATTGTGTATTGAGCCGATTATAAAATCAAAAATAGGATTTTCATATATTTCACGGCCCTCTTCAGGAGAAAAATGCGGACCACCTACTTCGGCTCCGAGACGCATATCCAGTTTTCCATCCATCTTTGATTTGGCTTCTTCAAAGGCGGCAGATAATGCACTATACTCGCGCATAGGTGGAAACTGCTGGGGACATGCAGGAGTCTGCGCACAATTTTCTAGATGATTTGTGATGCATATGTGGGTCATACCTTTTTCCAGAGCACCTTCGGCCACTTCCAGTATTGTATTGAAGGCATCAGGTGAAAAAGGAAAAGAGTGTAGATGATAGTCTGCGAGAAACATGATAGTTACCTCCAAATAATCTGGACATTACCAAGTATAGCAGGGAGGCTTAAAAAAGTAAATCTCCAGCTTGTAAGACAATTAAAATAAGGTATAGGGAGACGCCGTAAGACGTCCCCCTATACCTTATTTTTTCCTTTTAAATCTATGCGGCTTGCTGGGTGAACTTCCGTTGAGCGATTCGTCTAACTGACGTACCAGATCGCGCTGTTCGCCTGTAAGGTTTTTAGGTATTGTCACATTTATAGTGACAAACTGATCGCCGCGGCCGTTGCCGCGGAGGAAAGGCACGCCTTTGCCCTTTAAACGGAAAACAGTTCCGGACTGGGTGCCTTCCGGTATGGAATATTTTACTTTACCGTCAAGTGTTGGAACCTCAAGCTCCGCACCAAGGATGGCCTGAGTTACAGTAACAGGCATCTCATACAACACCGATGAGCCCTCGCGTTCAAAATATTCGTGAGGCCGAATGGAAATAGTTATCAAAAGATCGCCTGAAGGACCGCCGTTAAGTCCGGAATTACCCTGGCCCCGTAATGATATAGTCTGATTGTGGTCAATTCCGGCAGGAATATTAACAGATATTGTTTTTTGCTTCTTTATAACACCGGCGCCGCGGCATTTGCTGCAGGGCTGGTGAATTATTTTACCGGTGCCACCGCATTTT
>CALXCS010000092.1 GCA_944386875.1 uncultured Oscillospiraceae bacterium | reverse complement strand
CTGCCTTTTCTTTCTTTTCTCTCCTCTCTTCCATTTCTTCGCATCTAATATTAAGTCTTTCTGTCTCCCCAATCTGGGCCTGTCTATTCCCAGATAGCTGCGCCCTGAGTCTCTCCAATTCAGAGGCAGCCTGCCTTTGGGTATTAAGTTCGGCATCCAGTGAAGCTCTTTGTGTCCGAAGCTCAGATTCCTCCAGCTCTATATTCCTTCTTGTCTCTGTTATCTTGTTTCTCCCGCCTGAAGCCTGTTCTAACCTCACTTCCAGCTCCTCAGACATTCTCTCAAAATCACTTATCTTTTTTTCAGTATCGTTTTTCTGTTCCTGTACGTCCTTTAGCCGCCGGTCAATTTCCTGAACGTCGCCCTCCAGTTGTTCAACCCTGAGTCGAAGCGTTTGTGTTAATATATCATAATGGCTCTTCTCTGCGGATAATTTTACCTCCATATCCTGCGCAGCTCTGAGTTCGTCAGATGCCACCTGCAGCTCATATTCAGCAGCCTCAAGCGCACGTCTTGATTCTTCACCGCGTCTTTTTAAATCTGCTAATTTTTCGCCGGTTCCCGCAGCATCAGCTTTCAGTTTCTGAAGTTCATTAGCGCGGCTGAGTATGCCCGTATTTCGCGAGGAACTGCCGCCAGTCATACTTCCCCCCGCATTAATCACCTGTCCATCAAGGGTAACAATTCTAAAACGGTGGCGATACCTTCTTGCAAGGCGCACGGCGCTGTCAAGAGTATCGACTACCGCTGTGTAGCCAAGAAGGTCCATATATATGTTCTCATATTGTGGATCAAAGGACACCAATTCAAATGCAATTCCTTCGAATCCGTCCTCATCATTTAGTCCTCGTTCGTTAAGCCGCCTGCCGCGTATAACAGACATTGGCCTGCAAGTAACCCTGCCTGCGTCACGCCGCTTCAGCATATTTATAACATTTTTGCCGTCATTGTCAGTCGCAACAATTATATTCTGCATTGCAGCGCCCATGGCAGTTTCTATAGCTACTGAATACTTGTCCGGAACACTCAGCAGTTCTCCTGCAGGTCCGTGGACTCCCTGAAGTGTTCCTCTCGCAGCTTCCCGCATGACTGTCTTTACCGCTTTGGAGTACCCCTCGTATTCCCTTTCCATGTCCTCAAGCATCTTTATTCTGGAGTTCATGGACGAGATCTCCATCTCATTTCTACGGTATTCCTCTAAAAGTTTTTCAAGTTTCCCCCTGGCTGAGCCGGCTCTCATCTCATAGCCCTTTGCTACATTTTCCAACGACTCACATTTCTCTTTTGCAGCAGCCAGCTCTTCAATGTTCCTCTTTGCTTCCTCCTCGGCTTCGGAAAATGCATTTTTCTGAGCATTTGCATCAATTTCCAACGATTTTAACCGTGCTGAAAGCTCATCTTCTGATGTCTCCAGCGACGACAGCAAGTTTTTTTCATTTACAAGGTTGATGCTCACCTCTTTAGCCTTGCCAGCAATATCCGAAAGTTCCGTCTCAGCACTGTTTTCAGTTTCATATAGCTCTCGGAGCTGATCATTCAGCTCTCCAGCTTTTTTGTCAATATTCGATATTTCCAGTTCTATGGATGCAATTCTCCCGTGACGCTCCGATATTTGAGCCTGTATTCCTGAGTCCTGTCCTTTCCGCTTTTCCAGCTCATCTTTTATTCTCTCAATATCCCGCTGAGCATGCTCCATATTTGCCCTCAATACGGCCGTATCCGCCTCTTCGCGGGATATGGACAGCTCAGTCTGCGACACAAGATCGCGTATTTTTTCCGACTCGACATCCTTTTGACGCATCCGCTCAGAAAGTTCGTTTAGAGCATCATACGCAGATTCCAGCTCTCCACGCGCCCTGTCCACGTCTAACTTGGCAGTCATGGCGTTTTGTTCAAGCTGAGAAGCGCGCACAGCTATGTCCTCTAAGTCAGAAAGCCACAGGGAGATTTCCAAGCCGCGAAGTTCATCCCGCAAAAGCAGATATTTCTTCGCCGCTTCAGACTGTTTCCGGAGGGGCTCCACATGCAGCTCTAATTCAGCAATCTTATCGTTGACACGTAGAAGATCGTCTTCCGCCCTTTGCAGTTTTCTCTCTGACTCTTCTTTCCTGTATCTGAAACGGGATATGCCAGCGGCTTCTTCAAAAATTTCCCTTCTATCTGTACTTTTTGCAGAAAGAATCGAATCTATTTTCCCCTGGCCTATAATGCTGTAGCCGTCACGGCCAAGTCCTGTATCCATAAACAGTTCATTTACGTCCCTGAGTCTGGCCAGTTTTTTGTTAATGAAATACTCGCTCTCGCCCGACCTATAATATCTGCGGGTAACCTGTACCTCTGCCGCGTCAATTGGCAGCAAACCGTCGGCATTGTCTAGAGTCAATGTTACCTGCGCAAAGCCAACCTGTCCTCTCCGTTCAGTCCCGCTGAAAATCACATCTTCCATCTTGCCGCCGCGAAGGGCCTTTGTGGACTGTTCACCCATCACCCACTGAAGGGCATCAGATATATTTGACTTTCCGCTGCCATTTGGCCCGACAATAGCTGTCACAGGTTTTTCAAATGTCAAAATGGTTTTCTCAGGAAAAGATTTAAACCCATAAAGTTCAAGCGCTTTCAGGTACATAAGCATACCTCTTTCTTTTCATAGACAACTGTGCCCCACATCCCCAGGGGTCAAATGTCTATAACGCTCAAGAACCCCTTGCAGATCCTCATCAAATAGTATCTTAATATTATTGTAATGTATAATTTCCAGTCTCACGTACCAGTCAGCCGCTTCTCTTTCCCACAATGTCGCTTGAACAAACACGGCAGACACAGGTCTTCATCAGCATCTCACTTGGGTAATTGTATTGGAGCTCCGTTTTGCCCAAATGGTTAAGCAGAATGTTAAAAGCGCGCTCTTTCTCCAAAAAATCATCGATAAACTCTACTCTGCCGCTGCCCATCACACATTCGTAGTCCCATGAATATGTACACGGTACACCCGCATTCCCCACATTTAGCCCATAGGAGTATTCCATCTGAAAGAAGACACGCGGATCCTTTTTTAAAATATCTATTTTGCGTCCCTCAGAAGCGCTATGAAAATACAGCACAATCGAATCTCCCTGCTGCTCATATCCAAAGTTCAAGGGTACGACATACGGCATACCATCGTCCACCATTCCAAGGTGTATAACACTGCACTTATCTATAATTTCGATAATCTGCTTTATATCTCTTACTTCCCTGTCTTTTCTTCTCATATTTCTCAATCCCAAAAAATAATTTTTCTGATATTGCTCAGAAAGCATCATATTCGTACATTAGTAAATGGTCAGGCGGATATTTCATCATATAAACACAATTATCGCAAACTATTTAAGTATAATGGCTTTTCTTTATTTTTGCAATATGCAAAGGGTTAAATAGATAAAAACTCTTTTTTCAAGGATAAATACTGTAATAAAAATATCAGGTAGAGCATCGTGTCTACCTGATATTTTAGCTCTGCACTCTCACAACGTCCATTCCGTTAAGGTCTTTCATCTCTTTGAAAGAGACCCTTGTTATCCCGTATTCCGACTGAAGCGCAATTACGTTGCACCTTTTCTGCCCAACCGCCGCCGACATTCTGCCTGGGGCAATGCCAAACACCATCGGCCGGCCTCCATCGGCTTTGCTTACAAGCGCCCGCTCACGTTTAAGGTATCTCCTATTCAGCACAAGCTCTCCCAACGCTGGATGGTACGCACCAGCAACCGCGTCACCGCCGGATAGCTCGTCTGTTGGGTTTAGGCCAAGACGTATAACTGGTATGCCAGCACCGTCAAAGAGTTCCATAAGTTTAGAGCACACTTCCACCGCATCTTCCAGCGTATGCTCTTTGTACTTGCCCTGCACCCACAGGTCATAAAGTTCAGTCTCTTTAATAATAACAGTCGGGTATATCCTTACTCCATCGGGGTTCATATTGATAAACTCCCTGGCTGTGTATTCAGACTTTTCCGGCGTATCGCTGGGCAGCCCTGTCATCATCTGTAATACCAGTTCAAAACCCGCCTCTTTTAAAAGCTTCGCAGAGAGCCTTGCGTCCTCGGGCGTATGGCCTCTCTTGGATGCACGGAGCACATCGCCGCACATAGACTGTACTCCCAGCTCAACAGTCCTAACTCCGTAATGCAAAAGGCGCTCAATAATTTCACCATTTATTGCATCCGGCCTTGTAGAGAGCCGAAGAGATTCAACCGCGCCGGATGCCAGGAACGGCTGCGCGGCTCCCAGAAGCTCCTCCTGCTGTTCAGCAGGTATCGCTGTAAAGCTTCCTCCATAAAAGGCAATAGAGACAGCAGTCCCGTCTGGTATCCTGGAAAGTCCGCTTATAACGTCATTATAAACTCTCTCTGCGTCCGCAGGAATCTGGGAGCCTGAGATACGCCGCTGATTGCAGAACACACACATATTAGGGCAGCCTAGATGCGGTACAAAAATAGGTATTATTGCTCTTTTTGGCCGCATCTCAGTGCCTCCAGGGCTTTTCCTGCAGCGGCCTGCTCAGCATCTTTCTTGCTATGCCCGCTGCCAGATGAAATTACACATCCATTTAAAATAACTTGAACTGTAAAAATCTTTTCGTGATCAGGACCGCTGGAATTAACAAGCTCATACGTCAAAGTCTGGCCGCTTTGCCTCTGTACCAGCTCCTGAAGCTCAGTTTTATAGTCGCCTTCATATTGGCTGCCGGCCTCGAAGGCACTTATTATAAAGCGTGACACAAACATCTCTGCCACAGTCTTTCCGCCGTCCAAATATATAGCCGCCAAGGTTGCCTCAACCGCATCGGCCAGTATGGATGGACGCTTGCATCCGCCGTTTTTCTCTTCTCCCTTTCCAAGGCGCAGATATTGGCCCAGTTGGAGTTCCTCAGCCACACGACTGAGATTTTTTTCACACACAAGCTCCGATCTGAGTTTTGTCATCTTTCCTTCCGGCATTTCAGGAAAATGTCCATACAGGTATTCTGCAACTAGAAGTCCGAGAACCGCGTCACCAAGGAATTCCAGCCGCTCATTA
>CALXCS010000091.1 GCA_944386875.1 uncultured Oscillospiraceae bacterium | reverse complement strand
GTCTGAAGGAGAGGACTGGCATATTTTTAAGTCAAAGCTTGGGCCGATCTACCCTGGGTACGACAGTTTCGACACATATATGAACTGGTTAAAAAACAAGCTTTGTCAATATGGATGTGTGGACTTCCTGGAGCATCACTGGAAACATGAGTCTTACCGTGTAAATGATTGGCCCCAGCGGCTACCGTGCACTTTGAAACTCTCCATTGATGGCCAGGATATCCCTGTCGGCACTTTTGTTCAGCTGGCGCCGTCCACAGGTCCCGAGGGGCTTTCCGCCCCGCTCATCTATTACGATGTTGAAATGGGTGAGCCTGACGCCAATGCCTTCTCAGGCAAAATAGTTGTAATTGAAGAGCCTCCTATGCCAGCGCCTCCATACGATGAAAAGTTTCTTGAGAGCTATGCCATAACCGACACAAATTACCGCTCCGGCCCTCCGGCCCCAGCAGGGCTCCTTGAGTCTCCCGATCCATCTGTTAGCAACTCCTGGTTCACGCGCTGGTGCTTCTCCAGTTGGGCGTTTAGCCTTGTCCCATATGCCGCTAAAGGCGGAGCCGCGGGCCTTATTATTGTCAGCCGGCTGACATACGGCTCTTTAAAGGGACTATATGACCGTCAACAAAATCGTGTCACTGCTTTAGTGGTGGATTTCATCGCGGGCAGACAGGTGCTCAACGCAGCAAAGGCCGGCAAAACCGCAACTATGACTCTCATCAGCGAGTTTTTCCCCGCTGACGCCTGGAACTTTGTCTGTTTTCTCCCTGGAGCCATGTACGGCACCGATGAGGATCAGCAGATAAGCATAAACGTGCATGTTGACGCCATGTCGCTGACTCAGGACAACGGTTCATTAGGGCTTTTAGGCGTAGTCCGGTATTTTTCCTCACTTCCTCAGAGTCAAAGACGTAAGACTTTACTTTTATGCATTGACTCCAGGCATTTCATTGAGGGATTTGAACGCGGAAACATCGAGCATGATCCCTATGTGGTCTATCCGCATCTCAGGGAAAAGCTTGTCGCCTCCATCGGGCTTGAGCACATGGGTGAAATGGAAGGTGCCGAGGACTTTGAACATAACGACATGGTACCCACAGGAAAACCGGAATACAGCTTTATGGTCTCTGACGATAACGACTTCTGCGCTAACCTGCTGATACGTTCAGCGATACACAGCGGTCTTGAGAGGGCAGATGTTAAGAT
The DNA here is from genome assembly GCA_944386875.1 of uncultured Oscillospiraceae bacterium. Classification (GTDB taxonomy): domain Bacteria; phylum Bacillota; class Clostridia; order Oscillospirales; family Oscillospiraceae; genus RUG626. The sequence goes on along the minus strand of CALXCS010000091.1, from coordinate 5,222 downwards.
AGACGGGCGTCCCGGCCTGCACGGCGTATATAAGGGGCTTGTCAGGGCCGTTCAGGCTAAAGTCCATAACTTGGGTGTCTGCGTTATGGGCGAAGCGGGAAACTGGTGCGGCGCACACACCCAGATATACTCCACGTTGCAATATTTCAGCCCGCAGAAATTCGCCGCTGAGGTCGCCCTGTGGACTGAGGTCACAGCGGGGCTTATGGAGGCAGACTGCGTTGTATACAATATCTGTTGGTCAGAGCTCAATACTGCGATACGCAAAGCCGCCGGCTCCGGCCTGATATCCCAGCTTGCCAAGGAGGGCCTTTTGTCTGGTGTCGCATCCATATTCCGCGATGTTGAAGCGGGAGAGTATGCCTTTGCAGCCGGCCGCCTGCGCAGCGAAATTCTCCCTGCGACTCACGATCTCTCCGTTCCGCAAGTCTCCAGCGCAGTTCAAGCGGCGGCATCGATACTTGACGCCGCCGCTGTAAAGGCAAAAAACTGACGGATTTTCATAAAAGAGCGGAGTGTTGCAGAAACTGGTCTGCAGCACTCCGCTTCATCTTTTCTGAAGTTTTTCAAGTATATCTGCATCTGCCGGACAGAAATCGTATTTGGGTATCTCTTCCCTGGTTATCCATCGGATATCCTCGTGTTCAATCTTTTTCACCTGGCCAGAGGCTATGGCCGAATTAAACAGCATCAGATGCACGTCAATATCCGGGTATGAATAAACCACCTCCGTAAACAGTCCGCCCACCTCAAGCTCTATATCCAGTTCCTCTTTGCACTCACGCAAAAGAGCCTCCTGGGCAGTCTCACCCGGCTCCAGTTTTCCTCCTGGGAACTCCCACAGTAATCCCCTCGCTTTATTTCTGGGGCGTTTACATATCATAAATCTGTCTCCGCTCCAAATCAGCGCTGCGGCAACTTCTGTCATATTATCCACCTCACAAAGAGTATACCTTTTTGGCTGAAGTATGGCAATTGTTGTCGTTGCACAGGACCTCATATTCTGTGCCCATCCCCACGTATCCCTGATATCTTCTGGATATATACCTGTCAAATTCATCCAGCACACGCTCAAGGTGTTTGTCAACATTTTCCTGTAAATTCTGGGATACTCTGTCGAACGTTTCTGTTTCAACTACTGGGATCTTGGCTTCAAAATACGAGCCTCCCCAACCGGAGCTGATAGTCTCGGTCATTATAACAACGCAGTTCCGGAACTATACCGCTTTCATTCTCAACTTCAGTTATCCTTAGTTTCCCCGCAAACAGCACTGCCTGAAAGCAAAACTTCCCATCTTCGACTCTGCACTGGCACATCCCATTACACTTTTCGGCAGCGGCTTTCACACTCCTCAGCCCAATACCATGTCCTTCTCTGCCGCTGACGGGCAGGTCGTCAGTTCCAAGCACCACTTGTTTCAAACATGGGTTTTCAATCTGAACGGTAAACTTATATCGTCACTCATCCGTACTGTCATTTTAATAAAAAGGAATACCAACGACGCCGTCAAAAGCAGAAGAAAAATAGCCGTGGATCCTGCAGTACTATTTGCAAAATAGGAAATAAGCAACATTATCGTCAGAACCGGAAAATTTAAAACAAGCCCGTTATGCCCTGCATCTGCATTATTTACATATTTTCTAAATGGTTTTTTCACATACACGCCTACAAGCGCAACCATACCGGAGGTCACTGCAAATACACACAAAATAATTAACAGTTCACCCAGGCGCCACGTGGCAGTCCGCTTCTTACAAGGGTCTTTCTCAGCAGATCCAATATGGAACCGCCCATAGCCCCCAGGCTCCAGGCAGCAGCTGTAGTAAAGAATCTGGCTCCTGATACAACATGCAGCAAAATTACAGCGGCAAATACAGAATAAGAGGCAGAATTATAAGAACCTGTGTGGTATCAGCTTTCAAAAGCAGAGCAACACCATGGGCAGCCGCAACCAGCAGCAGCCACCCTGTCATTATCAGAGGCAGTACCTTACGTGAAAGCACTCTTTTTCAGCGCGAGATGTTCCTCAGGTATTTTTATCCGACGTCAGCATCCTCATCAAGGGCCTCCACAAGGAAGCTGACAGGCCGGAATCCATCATTGCACGACAGCATCGCAGATCTACCGTTTTTCATCCAGCCGTCGTAAATATTCTCCGCCCCATGGGACAGCGCCAGGACAAAAGGCGATATTACATCCCATGCACTCTGGCAAAACCTCTCAGGTTTCTCCCATCCGTTAGCTATAAATGTCTGTCCGACACTCATATTGCAAGCATCCGATATCGGGTTTTCATACTGTTCCATCAAATCTCTGTACTCGGTTGTACGCATAACTGTTATACGGCATTTTTTCAAAAGCTCCACCTCCTAAAATTTAATTTTACCACACTATATCTATTCACAACAAGGCCGCGGCACCGTATTTTAAGGCAATATCTTTAATATGAATTTCACTTGGAATGCACGTTGAAATCTGGTACACTTGACATAACAATAGATATGAGGAGGCATTGACGTGTGAAAACAGTTGCCATAATTTCAGATACCCATGGATTACTGCGCAACCAGGTAATACAGCGCATCAAGGGAGCCGATGCAATTCTCCACGCAGGCGATATTAACACACAGGCAATTGTAGATGAGCTTCAGGCTTACGCCCCCTTATATGTGGTGCGCGGCAACAATGACAAAGAATGGGCGGAAGGTCTTTCACACCATCTCCGTTTCTCCATAGACAACGTCAGGTTTTATCTTGTACACAACAAAAAGGATATACCGACTGATATTCACGACGTAGACGTAATAGTATACGGTCATTCCCACAAATACTCCAGGGATGAAATAAATGGTACGCTTTGGCTAAACCCCGGCAGCTGCGGAAGGCGGCGTTTTGGCCAGGAGATAACCATGTGCATGATGACGGTGAACGACGGTCACTATACGGTAGAGAAAGTAACTTTGTCAATTCCATAATGCCCACAAGTTTCCAGAAAAATTGCAGACTTTGACAGAATACGCCGACCTTTATCGGCATACTAAAAAACGCCGCAATAAATTAAACTGCCCCCCATATGTTATCCAGTATAATATACTGGATAACATATGGGGGGCTTTATTATACCAAAAGGAATACCAAACAAACGCTACACACCAGAATTCAAGAAGATGGTGATAGAAACGATGCTGACGGAGAAGTTAAGCTACCGCGAAACTGCAAGACGTTTTGATGTCAGCTGTGACACAGGAATTGCTAGACTATCTGGACTACTACAACCGCCGCATCAAGGCTAAGTTAAAGGGCTTGCCGCCTGCTCTCCAAAGACAGCTATCCCTTTCGGCCGCTTAAACAATTTCCTTTTTTATATATTGTCTAACTTTTGGGGGGCACTTCATACATCTCTCCGGCGTTTTTATCTTTTATAAGTATATTCAGTCCTCAGGCGGTTTATCTGCTCCGCCTTCAAGGCGCTTAAAGAGCCGGTTGAGTATTACCGCCGCCCCAATTGACAGCACAAGCTCGGCTGTAAACTGGGCGTACGCAAGGCCGTAAAGCGGGAATATTGAGTTCAAAATAAACAACGCAGGTATTTCCAGTACTACCTTTCTAAGGACGGCAAAAATGAGCGATTCTTTACCCATACCTACAGCCTGAAAAACACCCACCGCCAGGAAGTCCTGACTTAAAAACGGAAGTCCCAGGCTAAACCCCCTCAGAAATTTTGAGCCGTAATCGATAATCTCCTGATTATCCATAAAAAGCGATATAAACGTCCTTGGGAATGCAAAGAACAATGATGCCACAGACACAATGAGTATCAGAGCAACTTTTCTCGCAAAGGAGACCGTACCCCGCATCCTTTTTGCGTTTCCGCTGGCGTAGTTATAGCTGACCAAAGGCATGATCCCCTGGGACATGCCCTGGGATACATATTGTGGAACCATATATATTTTTTGGCTTATGCCCATAGCAGCCACAGCGTTGGCGCCGTACCCTGCGGTAAAATTGTTGAGTATTGTCATGCCTGTTACATTCAACAGATTCTGTATAGATGCAGGTATGCCCACAGCGCAAACCCCGACTACAATATCCTTCTCAAAGCTGAGCTTTCTGGGATCGATCGAAACAAATGTGCGGCCGCGTTTGATAAACAGGAGCACAAAGAAATATAGGCATGCCACACAATTTGATATAAACGTCGCGCAACCGGCACCCGCGGCTTTCATCCCGAATCCCCATGGCATAATAAATATAGGGTCTAAAATCATATTCAATATGCAGCCGCTCATAGTCCCTATACTGGCATGCATAGCCGAACCCTCAGCGCGGACAAGATATGCCATCACCACATTCAGTATTGCCGGCGCGGCGCCAAGGCTTACAGTCCAAAACATATATCCGTAAGTTGCACTGTAGGTTGTATCATCAGCGCCTACGAGAGACAGAAGCTGCCCTTTGAAAATTGTGCATCCGGCCGAAAATATCAGTGCAAATATCAGAGCGCAGTAAAACCCAAAAGCCGAGCTTTTATATGCCGTCTCATAGTGGCGCCTGCCCAGGGCGCGGCTCATCATGCTGGAGCTGCCTACGCCGAAAAGATTATTCACTGCGTTAAACGCAAGAAGCACCGGCGCCGCCAGCGTGACGCCGGCATTTTCCACTGGGTCGCCCAGCATTCCAACAAAATATGTATCGGCCAAATTATACAGCACCATGACCAGCGAGCTCAGAATTGTAGGCACAGCCAGTTTTGCCACTGCCTTTGGAATAGGCGTCTCCTCAAATAAAGTTATCCTGTCTTTTGTGTCATCCATATAACCATCTCCGTAAAATTAAAAAAGACACGCCAGAAAAGGACGCAGCTCTCAGGCGTATCGTAAAAATGCGCTGTCTAATAACGGCGAACAGGAGTTATTATATCACTAAAGAAATATTTGTATAGTTTTTTGAACCTTTACCTAAACTTTTCTCCATAGTCCCGTTTTAATGCCGCGCTATTGTATAGATCATACGTCCGTAAATGTCCCCAAGTTCAAAACCCTATTCCACCGGTAATCGCCTCTATACCTCTGGCTATCCTCTCAGGAACATTGTTAAAGTGCCCTCCTGATTCCAAGTGAAAGACACATTTGGAGCCAAGTTTTTCAAAATAGGAGGCCATCTCCCTGGTACAGTCCTCCACAGTTGCCATCCGCTTATTTCTCGATTTCTTTTCGCCGCT
>CALXCS010000090.1 GCA_944386875.1 uncultured Oscillospiraceae bacterium | reverse complement strand
TTTTAACCAGTTCAGAACGACTGGTACGATTATTGAGGAGGCTTTTCGCATGGACATTCGGGAAGAGATTCTCAGTCACCTTGACGGCCTTCGGGGTGTTGACACCCACTCTTACCACCTGCCTGACCGGCAGTTCCGACAGGTGGATCTCAAATTCCTCTACGATCACAGCTACTGTGGCTGGATGGACCACTACCCTTCAGACCCAGGGCTGGTGCCTGCGTTTCTGCGGAAGAACGGCTGCAACAGCTACTTTCGCTGGCTGGGCGCGGCACTGGCCGAGCTGTACGGCGTTCCGGCGGTTCCGGATGCCGTACGTGAGCTGGACGAGGCCGTACGTACGGCCTACCTGGACCCAGATCACCATTTGCGAATCCTCCGCGAGAACTGCCGGTACGAGAAGATCCTGTTGGACAACTACAGCCATCCCGGCATGGTGGAGAGCAGCTGCGACCTGTTTGTACCGGTGCTCCGGTGCAACATGTTCGCTGTCTGCAATACGCCCGATCGCCGCGACCACAACGGCAACAATCCGGCGATGTATCTGGAGGGTGTCTACGAGCAGGATTTCGACGGCTATCTCCGCGCCGTCGCCAACTTGGTCTCCCAGTACCGTATTCTCAAGTTCGCCATTGCCTACGACTTCGGCAATCGTATCGAGTACTTTGACCGGAGCTGCGCGGAGGCGGCTTACCGCAACGCTGAAGCTACTGAGGCGGAGTACTGCGGATTTTACGAGTACATGGTCTGGTATATCTGTCGCCTGGCCGGCGAGACCGGTGCGGTGGTCCAGTTCCACACCGGGCTGGGCAATCTGACCGCCGCATCTCCGATGTATCTGCACCGGCTGATCGCGTCGCTGCCGGACACGCGGTTCGACCTGTTTCACGGCGGCTACCCATGGTACGATGATCTGCTGGCCCTGCTTCACAATTACTCCAACGTCTATGCCGACCTGTGCTGGCTGCCGCTGATCAGCACCTCCGCCGCCAAGCGGTTTCTCTGGGAGGCGTTGGAGGTTTCCGACGCCCATCGGATTCTCTGGGGCTGCGACACTTGGACCTCGGAGGAGAGTTACGGCGCGGTGCTGGCTTTTCGCCACGTTGTACCGGAGGTGCTCTCCGAGCTGTACCGGGACGGCGGCTGCGGCAGGGAGGATGCGCAGTATCTGGCGGAGCGGATCTGGCGCTACAACGCGATGGAGCTGTTCCGGCTGGACAGGTGAGCGGCTCCTGCCGTAAAATTCCTCATTGCATTCATCAAAGAACGCTGCGATATCGTCGATGCACTCTGCTTCGACAGGTTTATCGGCCAGCTGGGCAGCGGTGATGCCAGTTAAGTTGACAATGATCTCTGGTAGCTCACGCTCAGGGTTGATGTGCTGATGATAGACATTGGTTTCGGCAAGGTGATAATCGCAGTTATCCGATTTGTCGATACGATACTTGATGGCCGCGATTTCGATGACACGGTCCTTCGTAGCGATCAGTCCAGTCGTTTCAAGGCCGTAAACGATAAGCGGCCGGACTCTAAGGTTTTCTGGATATCAGGCTACAGTGTGCTGCTCTTTCATTGTTGAGATGCAGACAGTTCACTTGCATCGTATAGCTTTGTCAATATGTTCTTTCGCCTGTTTTTTGGGCATGTAAGCATATAATATAGAACGTAGAATTTGTAACTTGATTTCCTGCCCTTCAGTTGATATAATTCAGCTAATGAATTTTTCAGAGCTACTATGTAGTCTCCCCAGTTAAAATACCGTAAATTTCCCACTTATTTTAACTACAACGATAAGGGAAGAGCGTGCTTTGAAAAATCTCAAAGCACGCTCTTTTTATTTTGCTGACAATCCATAAATCGTTCGAAAATTTACTAAAAATCGTCGTATTCGACCGCTTGCCGCCTCATATCGTTCGATATGCTGTAAGCGATATATCCATCGTGCTGTCTTGTTCGTACGATGTGTGCCGGCATATCGTACGATAAGAGGGCGGGGAGTCGTGGACGATGAACTGAATAAGTGGGGAAAAGCAGGGTTTTAAGTGAGGAGAAATCATAAATTTTAAATATTGAAGTTATTAGGGGAATAGCTATGAAGCGGGGATTCGTTGGGAGCGCATTTGGTCTATCTTTGTTTATTGTTTCGTACCTTGTCATATCTGTTATAATGGCGCATTATTTTGGCGAGGTCAGCTTCGCTGCGTCTATTTTATCGCGTGCCTTGCCGTTATATTTTGGAATTCTTATTTTTGCGTTAACAGGGGTTCTGTTTTTGGTATCGTTTATTAAACAGCCATCACCAGCACTCTTTAGAATGCTTCTAATATTTTCTTTTGGTATACAGGCTATTTTTATTTTAATTTCATTCTTTTTGCCGGAGTTTGTAGTGAGAATTTTTGGGGCTGGGCCTGCTATATTCGGCAGCTCTATTTCCACACTCCGCACAATGGCAATTGTTATGGCAGTGTTTACATTGTTTGCCTTTGCCCTTGTCCGTTTCACAAAAATGTCGTTAGTTGCTGTCCTTTTAGTTGAGTTTTTAGCAGCAGTAGCAGCAATATTTGCGGCTTATTTTTCAGGGATCTTTCTTAAAAATGATGTTTTTATCAACGCTTGCTTCGGCATCGCACAGCCGATGACAATACTGATGCCTGTTTTTTATTACTCAACTGATAATATATCCTGAATTAAGTCAATACATGCGCGCAGTGCCGTATTGCCCATGAAGCCTGCAGCTAAAAGCAGACAGGGTTAACCTGTCTGCTTTTTTACGAGTTATGAAAAAATAATTGAGCGGGCCTGTAAGCCGGATTCTGTCATGGACAGCCATCTATCTAGACTTACCGTTGCCGGTAAGTTCAAGCCACCTCCTCGGGACGGCCGGGCAGACCAAATGTCCCTCCACGGTGTTGCTCCGGATAGAGTTTACAGCACCAGAACGTCTCCGCCTGGCGGGTGAGCTCTTACCTCGCCTTTCCACCCTTACCGAACATGAGTTCGGCGGTATATCTCTGTTGCACTTGTCCGAGGGTTGCCCCTGGCGGGTGTTACCCGTTATCCTTGCCCTATGGAGCCCGGACTTTCCTCACGCACTGGCTTTCGCCTTGTACCCGCGGCTGTCTAGCCCGCTCATTGTGATATTTTATCGCATAAGATCTGTACTGTCAAACGGAACACGTGAAAATAATATAACTATTTTATGAGAGGTTTTATATGACTTTATCTGAGTATATTAACTCCGTACGCAATAAAGAAATCGCTGTACTTGGTATAGGCGTCAGTAATATTCCGTTAATCAGACTCTTTCTGAAAAACGGTATTAAGGTCACGGCATATGACAAAAAAGATTTTGACGCATTGGGAAGTGTCGGGAAAGAATTTAAGGAGCTGGGCTGCAACCTTGTTTTAGGGGATGGGTATCTTGATAACATATCTGCAGATCTTATTTTCAGGTCACCGGGCATCCGCCCTGATATTCCGGCAATTTTATCTGCGGTTGAAAAAGGCGCTGAGCTTACATCAGAGATGGAAGTCTTTCTTAAACTGTGTCCCTGCAAGGTCTTTGCGGTTACCGGCTCCGACGGAAAAACGACTACAACTACAATAATATCAGAAATTTTAAAGGCAGACGGCAAAAATGTCTGTGTCGGCGGTAATATTGGTACGCCTCTATTAGACAAAGTTTCCGATATGACACCAGACGATGTCTGTGTGCTTGAGTTATCGTCGTTTCAGCTTATGACGATAAGAAAATCACCTGATTATGTTGTTATCACAAATGTTTCGCCCAATCACTTGGACATTCATAAGGATATGCAGGAGTATGTCGATGCGAAGAAAAATATTTTCATCAACGTTCCTCATCCCAAAACAGTGGTTCTTAATGCGGATAACGATATAACCAGATCATTTGCAAAAGAAGCAGGGACTGAGACACGTTTCTTCAGTAGGATTGATCCTGTCGAAAACGGCGCATATGTGGAAGACGGCAATATTTTTGTCTCTAAATATGGCAAGTCCGAAAAGATTATGCCTGTATCCGACATATTTTTGCCAGGAGTTCATAATATTGAAAATTATCTTGCCGTCTTTGCTCTTTTATTTGATATGGTTTCTAAAGAGTCAATGGTTAAAACTGCGAAAAGTTTTGCAGGTGTGGAGCACAGAATTGAATTTGTACGCGAACTTAATGGTGTCAAATATTATAATGATTCAATAGCCTCAAGCCCTTCAAGAACTACGGCTGGATTAAGGTCGTTTGAGCAAAAGGTTATTTTGATCGCCGGAGGAAAGGACAAAGGTGTTCCTTTTGATCAGTTGGGCAAAGAGATTCTTGAACACGTAAAAACGCTTGTTGTTACAGGTTTTACTGCGGAGAAGATTAAAAGTGCCGTAGAAAAAGCTGGGGGCGGCATACCAATTATTCATGAGCCTGACTTTAAAAAAGCAGTACTTGCAGCGGCAAACGCAGCTCATGAGGGCGACATTGTACTTCTCTCGCCAGCTTGTACCTCTTTTGATCATTTTAAGAATTTTGAAGAACGTGGCAACTATTTCAAAGAGATAATAAATAGATTGGGTTAAGATGTTATGTATATAGATAGTGAATTGAAGTTTTCAACGGAATTAATTGATCTGGCAGAAAAAGCTGAAGAAGATATTAAACCAGTTTTTTATAAGATTGATAAAATCTCTGAAAAAAACACCTATAAGGTACTTTCAGCATTTCAAAAATTCAGAGTTTCAGCCCCAATGTTTGCTGCTACAACTGGTTATGGATATGATGATGTTGGACGCGAAACTTTGGAGAAAATATATTCTTTTGTTTTTCACGGCCAATCAGCGTTAGTCCGCCCCGGATTTGTCAACGGCACACATGCTATTTCCACGGCTCTTTTTTCAATGCTCAAGCCTGGAGACACTCTTCTGTCTGTCACAGGCGAGCCTTATGACACTCTGCAAAGTGTCATTGGAATATCTGGGAATTATCCCGGCAGTTTGAAATATTATAATATCGGTTACCGGCAAGTGGATCTTCTTCCTGATGGTACGCCCGATTATAGCTCAATCAGTGCTGCTGCTTCGATGCCGGATGTGAAGGAAATAACAATTCAGAGATCCAGCGGATACTCTTCAAGACCTGCGCTTTCTGTTGAAACTATTGGAAATATCTGTGATACTATTAGAAAAGTCAATAAAAGTGCAGCGATTATAGTTGACAATTGCTACGGTGAGTTTACAGAGATCTCAGAGCCCACAGACGTTGGAGCCGATATTATAGCCGGTTCTCTTATTAAAAATCCCGGCGGAGGATTAGCCCCCACAGGAGGTTATCTTGTCGGAAAATCCGATATTGTTGAGGCAGCTTCAATGCGCTTGACAACTCCCGGAATTGGAAGTGAGTGCGGATGTACGTTGGAGGGGAGCAGGATGTACTTTCAAGGCCTTTTTATGGCGCCGCACGTAGTCGCGCAAGCATTGAAAACAGCAGTATTCGCAGCAAGACTCCTTGAGCTGATGGGTTATGTCTCACATCCGGCTTTTAATGCACCCCGTTCAGACATCATTCAGTCAATTAGCTTCGGAAAAAGCAGTTTATTAGAAAAGTTTTGCCGTGGAATCCAGGCAGGATCTCCAGTTGATTCATTTGTTACACCCGAGGCCTGGGATATGCCTGGTTATGAAGATAAGGTTATCATGGCCGCAGGCACATTCGTCCAAGGAGCTTCTATAGAACTTTCATGCGATGGCCCTATGAGGGAGCCTTATACGGCTTATTTACAGGGTGGGCTCACATATGAATCAGGTAAATTTGGAATATTGACTGCTGCTCAAATGTTATTTGAAGAAAAAGAGTAAGTTATTGAACTAAGGCGCATAAAGATACATATAGGGGTGAGCTTTATGCGTATCAGATCTTTTACTCATCGGCTTCTAAAAAACCCACGTTCACGGAAACGCACTTTCGGCACAGTACTTATCTGTATTTCATTATTTATTATACTAATGTCGATTTTAATGTTTGTTTCCCATGTACGTCCGATGGTTATCGATATTGCATTGGCATCAGCAACTGATGAAATCACTTTAGCTGTAAATGATATCGTATCAGCAATGATGTCTCAAGGGGAATTAGATTATTCAAATCTGGTAACACTTGAAAAAGATGAGCAGGGTAATATTACTGCTTTAATTACAAATGTATCTGTTATCAACACAGTCCAGTCCGAACTTACTAATAGAATTGTAGAACACTTTTTTGCTACGGATATAACACCTGTCAGCATACCTTTAGGCAGCCTTATCGGAGGTGCTATACTCTCAGGAAGAGGTCCAAGAGTTACTTTTGATATTCTGTCAGTAACTAATGTTGCAACTGACTTCAGGCACGAGTTTTCATCTGCTGGAATTAATCAGACAAGGCATCAGATTATGATGGATGTGGAGGTAACCTTTGGCATACTCCTTAATAGATATAGGGACTACGACACTGTTTTAACAGAAGTAAGTATCGCAGAGACCGTTATAGTCGGAAAAGTACCAGATACATACGCATCTTTTGGATAATTATAATTTACATGGAGAACTTTAATGGATAAAGCAGAGAGAGCAAAAATACTCCGTCATCAGATTGAGGAACACAATTATAGATATTATGTCCTTGATGATCCAAGCATCAGTGACTATGAATATGATATGATGTTAAAAGAGCTTGAGGAGTTAGAAAGTACCAACCCTGAGCTTATTACAGATGATTCTCCCACCCGACGGGTGGGAGGAGATGTACTTACAACTTTTGACCCAGTTACCCACGAGGTCCCTCTTGAAAGTCTACAGGATGTGTTTTCCTTCGATGAACTTTCTTCTTTTGGTGAGCGCATTAGGTCTGCGGTGAAGCAAGAAGAATATGATGTAGAACCTAAAATAGATGGCCTTTCCGTAGCTCTTCGATATGAAAATGGTATTTTTGTTCAGGGCGCCACCCGCGGCGACGGAATTATCGGAGAAGATGTAACAGAAAACCTCAGGACAATAAGAAGTCTGCCTTTAAAAATTGAGAACGCGCCGGAGCATCTTGTTATCCGCGGCGAAGTCTACATGTCAAAGGAAGTTTTCAGACGTTTGAATGAGGAGCGAGAAGCCGAAGAAAAACCCCTGTTTGCAAATCCGCGTAACGCTGCTGCCGGCTCTCTGCGCCAGCAAAATCCCAAAATCGCTGCAAAAAGGCATCTTGACATTGTTTTATTTAATGTTCAGGCTATATCAGGTATTACTTTTTCGAAGCATACCGAGTCTCTCGACTATCTCAAGTCACTTCATTTTCGTACGGTACCTTATAGTGTATTTCAGTCTATTGACGACTGCTGCGAAAAAATAAAAAATATTGGCGACAATAGAGATCAGTTTGATTTTGATATAGACGGCGCCGTCATAAAAGTTAATTCGCTTTCTGACAGGATAAGTCTTGGAAGTACTTCAAAAGCTCCAAGATGGGCTGTCGCATTTAAATATCCACCAGAGAAAAAAGAAACGCGCAT